>NZ_DYZD01000087.1 GCF_020741345.1 Nocardiopsis listeri | reverse complement strand
GCCGCGAAGAAGACCATGGCCACCGAAACCCTGCGTTTGCTGTTGCCCCGCATGAGCGAGGACCGCGAGGCCGCCCTGATCCAGGCCGTGGGCGCGGTGGCCAACCAACCCGAGCCGTCCCTGACCAAGGTCGTGGACCACCTGACCGGATCGACCGACCCGGTCTCCCGCAACTTGGGCGCCGTTTTGAACTCGATGTCAGAGATGCGGCTGGCCTCCCTGTGCTTTGACCCGCACGGGCAACAGCGCATCGACACCGAGGGATGGGTGACCGTGTTCACCCTGGGCGGGCTCACCCTGCCCGACCGTGGCGTGGACCGCGATGACTACTCCTACGATCAGCGCCTGTCGGTCACCCTGTTGTACCTGGTCTCCCAGTTCGCCCGCCGCTTGATGAACGGCCTGGACCGCCGCCTGCCCAAGGCGATCTTTTTGGATGAGGCATGGGCGATCACCTCCACCCCCGAGGGCGCCAAACTCGTCCCGGAGGTCTCCCGTATGGGCCGCTCCCGCAACACCGCCCTGATCCTGGTGTCCCAGAACGCCGGCGACATGCTCAACGAGCAGGTCACCAACTGTGTGTCCTCGGTGTTCGCGTTCCGCTCCAGTGAGGCGCACGAGGTCGCTGCCGTTATGGACCTCCTCGGCCTGGAGGGCAGCGACATCAACGGCCAAGCGTTGCGCAACCTCGGCAACGGCGAATGCATCTTCCGTGACCTGGACGAACGCGCCGGTCTGTTGGATGTGGACCTGGTCCTGCCCGAGCTACTTCAGCGGCTCGACACCAACCCCAACGCGGCCCCCACCGCCTCGACCGTGGCGGCTACAGGAGGTCAGTAGATGAGCGAGAGCGTCACCGGCCCACCCGTCTGGTACTCCACAGCGCGTTCCTCGAACGTCAACCGCACCCCCGACCCGGTCGGATCCGCGACCGGCACACCGAGCACGTACCCCTCCAGGGTCACCACGTCCATGGGCTCCCACGGGTTGCGGGGGTTGATCACATCGGTGCTGATGTGATCATCGCACCCGCCCCACGGGTCGACCCACACCAGCTGGGAGGCCTGCCCCACCAGTTCCGTTTCCAACTCCGGGGCAGGGATGGGGGACTCGTTGCGCTCCCGGTCCCGGCCCTGGTCGTTGAGGTTGTGGATTTGCACGTGCAGCGCGGCCGCGCCCCCTGTGGGGGCGGCCACATCGCACCCGGGGGCCTGTTCGCTCACCGCCCCCAGCTCGGCCGTGACCTCATAAACAGCCCTGGACCACGGGGTTTCCTCGGGGTCTCCGGTGTAGGACCGGTTCAGGACCGTGTCCACCCGCCCCTCATCGGCCGGCGGCCCCGAGTCCCCTGTAATCGGAGGATCCGTAACATCATCCTCCCTGTCAGGGGTGGCCGAACACCCCGCCACCAGCACCACCAAAGAAGCGACCGCCAACCCACCCAGACGCATCAGGACCACCTTTCATGAACGAGCTTCCCCTGTCCCGCAAGGGCGTCATCACCACGATCGCCGTTGCCGGGATCGTAGCGGTCATCGCCGTCGGCGCCGCCACCTATCGCGGATCCGACGATGACCCCCAACCCCAGACCAGTGACCCCTCACCCACCACCCAGGCCGTGGACGCCGAGGCGGCCGTGGACTGGTTGCCCTACACCCCCGAGGAGCTGGTGCAGGCCGCCGCGGTGGCAGCCGAGTTCACCGAGCTGTACGTCACCGTCAGCGACGGGGAGTCCGTGGACGCCTACTACGAAACTCTGTACACCTACACCAGCGACGACTACGCCGACCGACTCACCCCCACCGCGGGTGTGCGCTCGGCCCGCGAGGGCCTGGTGGCCGAGGGCGTCACCATCAGCGCCACCGCCCACGTCGACCAGGTGCGCACCCTGGTCCAGGAACAGGTCGTGTTCACCGTGGCCGCGACCACGACCACCAACACCGACCAGGGCCAGCAAAACGACGACTACGAGTTCGCCGTCACCGTGACCCCTGACGATGACCAGTGGCAGGTACACGACCTCCAGTTGGCCTCTGATGGCCAATCCGGTGACACCCCCGAAGGTGCGCCCGGTACTTAGTCGGTGCCGGCCTTGTCGATCAGCGGCGCCGCCGAGGCATCGGCCAGAGGTCGGGTGAAGGCGTACACCGTCCGACGCCCATCTGCCCACGTGCGCACGTCGATGGGCCCGCAATTGGTGCACCAGGCCTCCACCATCATCTTGCGATCCGGATCCACGACCATGCCCACGTGCCGAGGTTGGAGCCCGCAGTTGACCCCGCAAGCACCATTGACCTCGAAAAACACCAGGTCACCGGCCTGGACATCGTTTTCGCGCACCGTCTGGCCGAACTTCACTTGATCGTGCGTGACCCGGGGGATGCTCAACCCGACCGAGGCGTAGGCGCCCATGACCAGGCCGGAGCAGTCATAACCGGCCGGCCCGGTCCCACCCCAGATATAGGGCTTGCCCCGTTGAGCCAGGGCCCAGTCGACCACCTCTTGTGTCACCTCATCAGGGGCACGAGCCACAAACCCACCCGCACCCGAACCCGAGCCCTGGCCGTCGATGATCGACGACAGCAGCTCCCAGCAACTATCGAAATCCTCCTCGGTGCCCGACCCGATCCCATCGGGGATTCCCCCACCAGAGGACCCACCAGAGCCCCCCGCAGGGATGTCGCCCACCCCGACCCCGTCCCGCGTCTCGAAATCCCCGTCACGGAACTTCTCGGCGTCGCGCATGATCATGTCCACATACGCCCACGACCGGTTGTAGGCGTGCAGCGCCTCCTTGGTGTTGGTGCGGATCCCTTGATCGGTGAGCTTGTTGGCGGCCGACCACACCGCGGTCGCCGGATCCAATCGGTCCTCCAGCGGTGGGGTCCCCGAGCGCCCATCCGGATACACCCCGTGGTGCTCCCACGCCGACCGCACGAATTGCATCGGTCCCAGAGCACCGGCGTGGTTCTCGGTCAACGTGTTGGGGTCGGTGCCGTGGCGAGATTCGTGATAGCCGATGGAGGTCAAAATCCACCGGTCCATCTCCCACTCCTCCCCGGCCGCCTCGTACAGCTCCAGCATGTCCTCAGGCACCCACAGCCCCTCTGGGGAGGGCGAGGCCGGCACCGCAGGCGCCGCAGCGGGTGCGGCGGCGCTCAGGGACACCGTGTGCACCATCGTGGGCGCCGGTTCCTGGCGGGGTAGTACGAACGCCCAATCCTCCGGGTTCTCCGGCAACTCCTCTTCCGGCGGCCACCACGGCTCACCACCACCGCCGCCGTCTCCTTCCCCGGGCCCAGGCACGGACGGCACCTCTTCCGGGTCGCCGTCCTCCTCACCCGGCCAGGGCCAGGGCCACCACCCCGGGCCCTCTTCCTCTCCGGATTCCTCTTCCTCGGAGGAGTCCTCACCGGACTCATCCCCCTCGTCCCCATCCCCGTCTTCGCCGGGTTCCTCTTCATCCTCGGATTCATCCTCGGCGTCCTCGCCGAGTTCGCTCTCCTCCGACTCTTCCTCAGAATCACTTTCGGGGTCCTCCTCGGCGTCCTCATCCGGATCGCCCGGATCCCCCGGGATCAGGCCGCCGTCCC
>NZ_DYZD01000086.1 GCF_020741345.1 Nocardiopsis listeri | reverse complement strand
ACCCTCATCAACCCCAGATCGGCCGACTCCAGGCATACGAAAAAGTCCCTCACCAGCAATCCTGCCTGGTGAGGGACTTTCCTTCGGTGCGCCACGAGGGATTCGAACCCCCAACCTTCTGATCCGTAGTCAGATGCTCTATCCATTGAGCTACGAGTGCAGGTCCTGCAGTTGTGTGTCGCTTGGTCGAGCCGCGCTCTCCCTTGCGACGTCTCCGACTCTATCACGCTGTGGGAGTGGGTTCGCGCCAAATATGGGTGTGAGCCGGGCCATGCGGACGCCGCCGGCGAACCGGCGGCGTCCGGGCTGGTCAGACCACTTCCTCCACGGAGGCCGCCCACAGTTCGAGGGCGGTGTCGATCTGATCGCCGTCGACGATCAGGGCCGGGATGAAACGGACGACGTTGCCGGCCGGACCGCAGGTCAGCAGGAGCAGACCGTTCTGGGCGGCGGCCTGCTGGGCGCGCTGGGCGGTCTCCCCGTCGGGCGAACCGTCGGCCTTCACGAACTCGGCTGCCTGCATCAGCCCGCGACCTCGCACGTCACCGATGGCCGGGTTGGCCTCGGCGATCTTGGCCAGGCCCTGCTGGAGGCGCTCGCCCTGGCGAGCGGCGTTCTCCACCAGTCCCTCTTCCTGGATGACGTCCAGGGTGGCCAGGGCTCCGGCGCAGGCGACGGCGTTGCCACCGTAGGTCCCGCCCTGGGATCCCGGCCAGGCCTTCTCCATGATCGAGCCGGAAGCGGCGATGGCGGAGAGCGGGAACCCGCTGGCGAGCCCCTTCGCGGTGATGACGATGTCCGGGCGGATGCCGGAGGGCTGGTGCCCCCAGAACGTTCCGGTGCGGCCGAAACCGGTCTGCACCTCGTCCAGGACCAGCAGGAACCCGTGCCGGTCGGCGCGTTCGCGCAGTCCCTGGAGGAAGGCGTCCGGGACGGGGACGTAGCCGCCCTCTCCGAGGACCGGTTCGATGAACACCGCCGCGGTGTCCTTGGGTGAGGTGACCGTGGCGAACTGGTAGTCGAGCTCGCGCAGGGCGTAGGCGACGGCGTCGGCCTCGGACATGCCCAACCGGTAGGCGTACGGGAAGGGCGTGACCACGACACCGGGGACGAGGGGCCCGATGCCCGCTCGGATCTTGGTGCCGGAGGTGGTCAGGGAGGCTGCGCCCATGGTGCGCCCGTGGAAGGAGCCCTGGAAGACGACGGCGTTCTGGCGTCCGGTCGCCTGGCGGGCCAGGCGCAGGGCCGCCTCGACCGCCTCACTGCCGGAGTTGACGTAGAACAGCCGATCGACCCCCTCGGGCAGGACCTCACCGAGGCGTTCGGTGAGTCGCAGCAGGGGACGGTGCATCACAGTGGTGTACTGGCCGTGGATCAGGGTCGCGACCTGCTCCTGGGCGGCGGCGACCACCTTGGGGTGGCAGTGTCCGGTGCTGGTCACACCGATCCCGGCCGTGAAGTCCAGGAAACGGCGGTCGTCCTCGTCGTAGATGTAGACACCCTCACCTCGTGCGGCGACGACCGGGGTCGCCTGCTTGAGGACCGGGGAGAGCTCCGCCATGCGATGGCCTCAATTCCTTGTATCGGGTTCCGTAGGATTGTTGACAATCGACACTGCTATGGAAACATCCTGGACGCGGCGGTGTCCAGCGGACGCACGCCGGGCAGTTCTCTGACCACAGTCGACTGAGGAGCCAGGCATGTCGGATCGGGAAGCACGGGTCGTCGCACAGGTGAACAAGATGCTCTTCCTCGGGGGGAAGTGGCGTGAGTCGTCCACGGGGTCCACATTCCCCGTGGAGGACCCTTCCACCCGCAAGGTTCTGTGCGATGTCGCGGACGCGAGCAAGGAGGACGGCCTCGAGGCCCTGGACATCGCCACACGTGTCCAGCCGGAGTGGGCCAAGACCTCGCCCCGGGAGCGCGGCGAGATCCTGTACCGGGGCTACCGACTACTCATGGACCACCAGGAGGATCTGGCGGTTCTGATGACCCTGGAGATGGGCAAGCCGCTCGCGGAGGCACGCGGCGAGATCGCCTACGCCGCCGAGTTCTTCCGCTGGTTCTCCGAGGAGGCCGTGCGGATCGAGGGCGGTTTCTCCATCTCACCGGACGGCAAGTCGCGCTTCCTCGTCATGCGGCAGCCGGTCGGCCCCTGCATGCTCATCACCCCCTGGAACTTCCCCATGGCGATGGGGACCCGCAAGATCGGGCCGGCCATCGCGGCGGGGTGCACGATGGTCCTCAAGCCGGCCCAGCAGACCCCTCTGTCCGCGCTGGCGCTGGCCGGCATCCTCGCCGAGGCGGGTCTGCCGGAGGGGGTGCTGAGCGTCCTGCCCACCACGGACCCGGGTCGGATCACCGAACCCCTCCTCACCGACGGCCGGATCCGCAAGGTGTCGTTCACGGGGTCGACGGCCGTGGGTCGCAAGCTGCTGGAACAGAGCGCCGGCCAGGTGTTGCGCACCTCCATGGAACTGGGCGGCAACGCGCCCTTCATCGTCTTCGACGACGCCGACCTGGACGCGGCCGTGGACGGGGCGATGCTCGCCAAGATGCGCAACATCGGGGAGGCGTGCACGGCGGCCAACCGGATCTATGCCCAGTCGGGGATCGCGGAGGAGTTCTCGGCCCGGCTCAGTGAACGCATGGGCGCGCTCCGGTTGGGCCGTGGGGTCGAGGACAACGTGGACGTGGGTCCGCTGATCGACGAGAAGGCCCGGCAGAAGGTGCAGAGCCTGGTCGACGACGCCGTCGAACGTGGGGCGAACGTACTGGTGGGCGGCGGTCCGGGGGACGGTCCCGGACACTTCTACCAGCCGACGGTGCTGGCGAACGTGCCGTTCGCGGCGGAGCTGTCCACCACCGAGATCTTCGGTCCGGTGGCCCCGGTGATGCCCTTCGACACCGAGGAGGAAGTGCTCCACGCCGCCAACGACACCGAGTACGGCCTGGTCAGCTACCTGTACACGCGGGACCTGAACCGCGCCTTCCGGGTCGCTGAGGCCCTGGAGACCGGCATGGTCGGACTGAACCAGGGTGTGGTCTCCAACCCGGCGGCCCCGTTCGGCGGAGTGAAGCACTCCGGTCTGGGACGCGAGGGTGGACGGGTCGGCATCGACGAGTTCCTCGACGTGAAGTACGTCGGAATCGGCGGGATTTCGTAGCCGGATACGTTTCGAAAAGGGAAATCCCGGAACAGGGTTCCTGGAATATCCGATACTCGCCGTTTTTCGTCTTCCGAACACCCCTCCGGTGAAAGGAAAAGGCGATTTCGGACATGGGTCGCCGCGCCCCGTACTCGGGGGCGCGGCGACCTTGTTCGTAGGGTCCCGGGGGGTGGCGGCGACCTCCCGTCGCTGCCACGGGTGTACGCCGCCCCTTCCTCGGAACCCCCGTAAAGACCCCGGGCGGCAGGGCCCCCTGATCCCGCTGCCTCCGGGCGACGCGGTCGGACCCCCCACGGATCCCGCCACGTCCGCTCCGGAGCGGACCAACCCTGCGACCGCCCGGGGCCGCGCGCACCCGCGTGTCACAGCGCGGGGCGCGCGATCGAGCCGACGGCTACAGCAGACCGTCGGTCAGGTCGTCGCCCAGGGCGTCGGTGGTGTCGCCGACCAGGTCGGTGTCGACGACGTTCGTGTCCGGCACGTCGGTGGGCAGGGTCTCGTCGATGACCTCCGGCTCGGACAGCTCGTCGGCCTCGGTGAGACCCGCGACGGTGTCCTCGACCCCGCCGACGGCCGGGGCCTCGGGCGGCGCCTCCGTGTCCACGGCGTCGGCCACGGGCACGTCGAGGTCCTCGACGGCGTCGTCGGTGACGTCCGTGGCGGTGCCCACGGCGAGTCGATCCACACCGTCCAGGTCGGTGCCCACACCCGACACGGTCTGGTCGACCACGGAACCGGCCTCGGCGGCCACGGTCTCGACGTCACCACGGGCCTGCCGGGCGACGAAGTCCACCAGGACGGTGGAGCCCTGGACGACCATCAGGTAGCCGTTGGCATCCACCTCGGGCACGTTCACCCGGGGAACGGTCACCTCGACGGCGTCGACCTGGTCCTGGGCGGCGCCCACGATGCCGGCGACCTCGGGAGCGGCGACCTCGGGCAGGTCGGTGGAGGGCAGGGTGGGGTCGGCCTCGGGCACGACCGAGGCCGGGAGGGTGCCGTCGACGGCGGGCGGCTGCCCCAGGGAGTCGGTGTCGAGAGCGCCCGTGACGTCCCCGACGGTGTCCGCCGCCGCGAAGCCGCTGCTCAGGGAGACGAAACCGGCGGTGCCGGCGGCGATGAGCAGGGCCTTGGCGGTGGTACGGGCGGTGTTGCGCATGGGAGTCCTTCCGAATGTCTTGCCTTGCGGGCCTCGATCGGGTGGCACCACGCCTTCGGGGTGGGGCGGTCCACGATCGAGGGGGTTTCGGTCTTCGGGTCCGTCGGACCGTTGACCGACCTGAACTCCGCTTTCGGCGGGCACCAATGGCGCGCGAAGGTGAGAGCGGGGCTCACGTCGGCCCCCAGGCGATCGGCCGGGACGTGCCGTGGTGGCGGGCCGGGACTGGGCGGATCCGTGTGTCGCGTCGGGGCGGCTTCCGGTCAGGACCGAAGCGCGTCGAGACGACGGGGAGGCACCTGGGCGGAAGGGGCCCGGGTACCTGGAGCGGACCCGCTAGTCGGGGGCGAAGGTGGGCTCGTCGGCGACGGCGGTGGGAACCGCGTGCAGGACGTGCCGGGCGGCGTCCTCGAAGGCGAGGGCCGGGATGAGGGTGCCCGCGGTGGGCAGGTGGCCGGCCAGGCCGCTGACCGCGCCGTTCGAGGTGGAGGCGGTGCCACTCGGAACGGAGCCGAGCGGGTCGATCGGGGGCGTCGCACCGGAGTCCGTGTCGGGCTCGCTCACGGTGGAGTCGGCGTGTCCGGCCAGGGCGACGGCGGTCTCCGCGCGCTGGTGTTCGGGGTCGAGGAGTGCGTCGTCCCGTTCCACCGCGGCTTGCGGATGCGTCGTCGAGTCCTCTTCCGGGGCGGGGGCGGGATCCGCTTCCTCCCGGGACGGGGCCTCGGCCGGATCCAGCCGGTCGTCGACCGTTCGGGTGATCTCGTCGACGGCCCACCGAACGGGTTCCACCAGGTCGGTACCGGCGGCCTCGGCCTCGGGTGTGACGGTCTCGGATACCTCGCGCACGGTGGCGGTGGTCTCCCGACCGGCCTGGGCGGCGCTGTCGGTCAGCGGTCGGACCTCCACGGGCTCCGCCGCTTCGAAGGTCTCGACGGTCTCCACTGGCTGGGAAACCTCGGTGTCCGGCGACGAATCGGCCGCTTCGACCTGCTCGCCTGTCTCCTCGGCCGCCGTCGCCGTCGCCGGGCCGCCCGCCGCCACGCTGTGCCCCACCAGGTCGACGGTGTCCGTGACCGGGGCGTCCACCGTCACGGTGTCCTCGCCCAGGGGGATCTCCTCCGCCTCGACTTCGGTGGCCCCGAGGAGCCAACCCGCGGCCAGGGCCCCGACCAGGAACCCGAGCAACA
>NZ_DYZD01000085.1 GCF_020741345.1 Nocardiopsis listeri | reverse complement strand
ACCAGGTCGGCGATGATGAACGGCACGATGCCGCGGAAGATCCGCCCGAGCCCCGCCTCGGGGACCGCCCCCGAGTAGACGAACGCGTTCATCCCGACCGGAGGCGTGATCAGCGCCATCTCGGCGACCTTCACGATGAGCACGCCCAGCCAGAGGCCCTCGAAGCCGTATCCGCTCAGGATCGGGTGCAGCAGGGGCGCCGCGACGAGGATCATCGAGATCCCGTCGAGGAACATGCCCAGCGGCAGCAACAGCAGCAGGCACAGCACCAGCACGACGTAGGGTTCCAGGTCGGCGGCCAGGACCGCGTCCACCACCGCCGTGCTCGCCCCGGACAGGGCGAGGAAGTAGGTGAACACCCCGGCGCCGGCCATGAGCAGGAACGTCATGGCGGTCAGCCCGACGGCCTCGGTGACCGACTCCTTGATCGCGCTCATCCAGCGGGGCGGCCTGGTGCGGATGAGCAGGATGACGAACGCGGACACCGCACCGAAGGAGGCCGCCTCGGTGGCGGTGGCCAGACCGAGGTAGATCGTGCCGATCGAGACCATGAAGATGACCACGAGGAGCATGAACCCGAACAGGTCCAGCTTGGGCTCCGGGGCGCCCTCACCGGTGGCCTCCCCCTCGGCGGCCACGGTGGACTCCGAAGCGGACGTCGCCGACGCCCCACCGGCCATCGCCGGTTCCCTCTCCTTCGGCGCGTTCGCGCGGGCCTTCTTGCGTCGGGCCGTCAGGACCATCAGCACGATGGTGATCGCGTAGAGGAGGATCGTCAGCAGGCCGGGGCCGATGCCCGCCAGGAGCAACTCCCCGATGCTCTCCCCCGTGACGACGCCGTACAGGACCAGCACGATGGACGGCGGGATGAGCACTCCCAGGGTGCCACCGGCGCAGACGACTCCGGCCGCGAGACGGATCCCGTGTCCGGCCTTGACGATCGCGTCGGTGGACACCCGGGCCATGGTCGCCACGGTCGCGACACTGGATCCGGTGACCGCGGCGAACAGACCCGACCCGGACAGCGACGCGAGCGCGGCGCCTCCCGGGAACCGGCGCAGCACCCGTGAGGCGAGGTCGAACCCCGCCTGGGCCAGCCGCGCGTGGACGGCGAACACACCCATGAGGATGAACAGCGGAATGATCGTCAGGGAGTAGTCGGCCGAGGTCGAGAACGGCTGGTTGGCCACCGTGCTGACCGCGGCGTCGGTCCCACGCATGAGGACGATACCGACCAGACCCGCCACCATGAGGGAGAGTCCCACGTGGAACCGGATCGCGAGCAGTCCGAGGAAGATCACCAGGACCGCGATGACGATGAAGAGTGTCGCAGCGGTCATGAGGCGACCTCACCGACTTCCTGTCGTACGGCGGAGTGGGCCCGTTCGATGGCCGCGTCCACCTCGTTGTCCTGCGGCACCTCACCGGAACGGAACGTGCGGAATTCGAGGACTTCCTTCCAGACCGCCATGACGAAGAACAGGAGGAAGGAAAGGAAGAGCACGAGCTTGGCAGGCCACGTGGCCAACCGCAGGATGTCGTTGGTCGTCTCACCACGGTCGTAGGCGCTGAGCAGGACCTCGCCCATCCCCCAGACGATGAGGGAACCGAGGACCAGCAGCAGGACCGCCCTGATCCCTGAGAGGACCATGCGGCTCCTGTGGCCGAAGCGCGCCTCGACGAGGGTGACGGAGACGTGCTTTCCGTCGATCTCGGCGGAGGCCAGACCGAGGAAGGCGATGGTCACCAGGAGCAGTGTCGAGATGTCCACCGTCCCCAGGACCGACTGACCGAACACGCTACGGCCGACCACGTCGGCGACGGTCAGGAACATCAGGGCCAGGAGCAGGAGCCCGGCGGCGAGGTTGAGCACGGTCGCGGTCCCTGTCACCGGCCGCGGGAAGCTGATTCGGCTCACTGTTGCCGTCCTTCCATGCAAGCGGCGAGCGGGTCGGCGTAGTCGGAGACCTCGGTCTCCTCCTCGATGATCCGCCGGTAGTCGTCGAGTACACCCTGCGCGTCGTAGCCGCGGTCCTCGTAGCGGGCCACCCAGCCCTCGGCGACGCCCGCCTTCTCCTTCCACGCGGAGGTCTCCTCCTCCGGAAGGGAGAGGAACTCCGTCCCGTTCTCGGTCATCTCCTGACAGGCGACATCACCGAGTGCGTCCATCTCCTCCAACCCGTTGGAGATGCCCTGGGCGGAGGCGTCCAGCAGCGCGTCCTGGTACTCCTCGGGCATGGACTGGAAGAGCTCCTCGTTGATGACCACGATCGAGGACGAGTACGCCCCGATACCGGGGTCCAGGAGGTAGGGCGTGGCCGGTGACAGCCCGAAGGTGGGCAGGTTCGCCAGGGCCAGCGCGGTGTAACCGTCCACGACACCACGGCTCATCGACTCGTAGATGTCGTTGGCCGTCATGCCGATGGGGTTGACGCCGGCCGCGAGCATCACGTCCGAGATCAGACCACCGGATCGGATGCTCTTGCCCCTCAGGTCGTCGAGGCCGTCGACCTCCTCCTGCAGCCCTACGGCGGCGTTGCCGAGCGGAAGCGGGAAGAGGAGACGGACACCCTGACGGTCGAAGTCCTCCCGGTAGGTCTCGTTCTCCTCGTACAGCCGCTCGATCGCGGTCATCTGCACCTCGGGGTTCTGGGTCTCGAACGGCAGCTCGATGACCGTGAACATGGACAGGTCCGAGGCGGCGTAGATGGACCCGACCTGAGCCATGTCGGCGCGACCGTCCAGGGTCGCCTGGGCCGATTCGTCGGCGCCGACCAGGCTCTCCGAGTAGTGGAGCCGCACGGTGACACCACCGTCGGTGAGTTCCTCGACCTCCTCCGCCCAACGTTGCGCCGTACGCGACTGGTCCGACGTCGGGTTGGAGTAGGTCGTGTAATGCAACACGTAAGTGTCGTCGCCCAGAGCGGTACCGCTACACGCGGTCAGTACCGCCAGGGCCGCGCCCGAGGCCAGGAGCCCGGTGGAACGGCGTACCGAACCACCGGCTCGGGCACGTCTTGCGCCTGCGTTCATGTCTCACGCTCCTGTTGGGGCCACGCTGTAGCGACGAAGGGTCAGGGCGGGGTTGACCTTGCGGACGTGATCGAGACGATCGCGTTCGACGACGGCGGTTCCAAGGCCCGGGGCCTCACCGACGGTGGCGATGGCGATCCCCATCGGGTCCACGACGGCGCTGTTTCCGGCACCGGTCGGGGCGCTCTGGTCGGCGGCCAGGACGTAGACGGTGTTCTCGATCGCCCGGGCCCGCACCAGGGTGTTCCAGTGGTACTCCTTCAGAGGACCGGGGACCCATTCGGCGGGCAGCGCGATGATGTCCGCGCCGGCGTCCACGAGGACCCGCGAGACCTCCGGGAAGCGCAGGTCGTAGCAGGTCTGCATGCCCACCTTGAAACCGTCGACCTCCAGGAGTCGCGGCTCCTGCGGGTCCGCGGCCAGGACGCGGTCGGACTCCTTGTAGCCGAACGCGTCGTAGAGGTGCACCTTGCGGTAGACCGCCTGGACCTCACCGTGCTGGATTCCGACGAGGGTGTTGTGGATACGGCCGTCCGTGGCCGTCTCGTTCACGCCGGCGATGATGGCGAGACCGAGCTCGGTGCTGAGGGCGCGCAGGCGCGAGACCGCCGGTCCGTCGAGCGGCTCGGCGCTGTCGACGAACCGGTCGTCCATGGCGGGCGCGGTGAACACCGCGTACTCCGGCAGAACGGCCAGACGCACGCCACCGTCCGCGGCCCGGCGCAGCATCCGCTCGATCTCGGCAAGGTTCTCGGCCTTGTCCTCGGCGGGCGCGAACTGCACGACTGCAACGTTCAGGGACATCAACGGCTCCTCAGCTCGTTCTCGATGCTTCGCAGGGTCTCGAGCGCTCCGGTGAACCCGGACAGCAGCGCTCCGTACTGCATGGTGGTCACGATGGTCTCGGCGTTCTCCTCGACCGCGAGACGTTTTTCCGCGTCGCTCCAGGCGGGCAGGACCCACGGCTTGCCGGCGGCCCGGGCCGCGCGGGCCAGGTGGCGCAGGTCCGCCAGGTCCTCCTCGCCGGCGGTGTAGGCGCCACGGTCACGACGCAGCGACAGGTCCGAGGGACCGATGAAGATGCCGTCGACCATGGGCAGGGCGAGGATCTCGTCGATCTCCTCCAGCGCCGAGGCGTCCTCGATCATGGGGTAGCAGCGTGTCTCGGTGTCCTGCCGGGTGACCCAGGCGTCGGTGAACCCCCGAAAGTCGGAGGTCCGGCCGCCCGCGAAGGAGCGGTCGCCCAGCGGCGGGAACTTCGCGAATCCGCAGACCTCCTTGGCGTGCGCGGCCGACTCCACGTGCGGGATGGCCACGATGTTGGCTCCGAAGTCCAGGGCCTGCTGGATCGGGCCCCTTTCCGGTCCCAACACCTTCGCGATGACGTCCATGCCCTTGGAACGAATGAGCGGGATGAGCCAGTCCAGGGCCGCCAGGTCGAACAGCCCGTGCTCGATGTCGAGCACGACCGTGCCGTACCCGGCCAGGTTGGCCATCTCCACCGCCGCAGCGGAGGGCTCGGAGAGCCAGACCGCATGCCGTTTCTCCACGTGAACGCTCACGTTACTTCCCTTCGAAGGATGTGACGCACACCGCTAAATATCTGGTGTGGACACCTTGTATACACGGAGCATCCAGTCTGTGTAAAGGTAGGATGGGCTTTGTGTCACATCAAAACAGCACCGCAGCCGGGGGCCACAGACCTCGACAGTCCGCACGGGAGCGCGCATACGAGACGATCGGGGCCGCCATCCTCGCCGGGACGTTCGCCGAGGGCGAATTCCTCGACGAGGCCGTCCTGGCCAGGGAGGTCGGAACCTCCCGGACTCCGGTGCGTGAAGCGCTCCACCGTCTCCAGGCCGAGCGCTTCGTCGACCTCGTCCCTCGACGTGGCGCACAGGTCCGGGTCGTCACCGCCACCGAGATGCGGCAGATCTACCAGGCCCGTTTCGTCATCGAGGCCGACGCCATGACCAAGATCTGCGATCGTCGCCTGGGCGCTCCCCCCGAAGCCCCCGAACTCATCGAGGCGATGGAGACCGCCGGGCGAAACCGGGACTGGAACGATCTCGCCCAACTCGACCAGCGGTTCCACTCCTGCATCGTTCAGCACCAGGGCAACGCGGTCCTGGGCCAGATGTACGACTCCCTACGACCACGACAGGTGCGTCTGGCGGTACGCACCATCACGCAGGGACCCGAACGCCTCCCCATCATCGAGCGCGAACACCGTGAACTGGAGGCCGCGCTCAACGCACACGACGGCCCACTGAGCACCGCGATCCTCAACGTGCACCTCCAAGAGGTGCCCGAGCTCGTCCGGGCCTTCTCGGAGTGACCCGGCTCGATCGGCATGGGTCACCCGAAGCCCGCAACGCCGGGTCCCCACCCGCTGCGGGTGAGCGGCCCGGCGCTCGGCAGGACCCGCTCAGTCCTCGTTGGGGTCCCTCTCCGCGTCCTCGTGCGCCGGGTGCACGGTGCCCGGCTCGTGGTCCGGCGGACCGTAGAGCTCGTAGAGCTTCAACGGACTGTCACCGGTGTTGACGACGTTGTGCCAGGTCCCCGCCGGGACCATGATGACGTCGTCGTCCTCGACCTCCCGGAGGAACTGATCGTTGTACGGGTGAACCTCCAGACCGACGTCGTCGCCCACGTCGATGCTCATCACGGTGAGCTGCAAGTGCTCGCCGGTCCACAGCGTGCGTCGATAGTGGCTGTTCTCGACGCTCGCCTCCTGAGGTCACGTGTGGAACGGCTCCCGATTTCTCTCGTGTCACGACCCTAGGCACGAAGGGGTCAAGCACCGATGAAGGCGCGGCCGGTCAGCCGTCCGTGACTCCCCACCGTCCTCGCAGGTCCGCGCTCACCGTTTCGGCGTCCCGGTCCCGGGTCTCGGGAACGAACCTGACCACGAAGACCAGCCCCACCAGGCAGATGACCGCGAAGATCCAGAACGTGGGGCCCACGCTGAAGGCCAGCCCCAATAGGCCGATGGAGACGCACATCCCGGCCAGTGAGATGAGCAGCAGTGGGCGACGCCCGACCGGGTCCACGAGGTTGAGCGCGACCAGCGTGATGATGACGTTGACGGCGCCGACGAAGACCGAGTAGTAGATCGCGTTCGACGCGGACAGACCGGCCTGGCCCATGATCGTCGGTGCGTAGTAGAGGATCGTGTTGATCCCGACGAACTGCTGGAGCGCGGCGGGGATGGCGCCGAGCAACAGAATGCTCACGGCCGAGCTCTGCTGGAAGGACGTGAGCTCGAAGTCCTCCTGGATGAACAGCAGCGCACCGGAGATGATGCCGGTGTCGAAGCCGAACAGGAAGCTGCCGAGGGTGATGCCGATCGCCCACCTACGGACGGTCTTGAGGCCCTTGGGCGTGGGCTCGACGAGGTGGCTCTGCTCCCTGGGCCGGGTGTTCAACGGTTCGTTCACGGCTGCCGGTTCTCCGTGATCCTCGTGATCTCCGCTCCGGTGCTGCCGGCGGGGTAGTCGTTCAGGGGGACCCGGCCGGCCTTCCACGCCTCCAGCACCGGCTCGACGATGCGCCACGACTCCACCGACATGTCGCCGCGCACCGACAGGGGCATCTCGTCGGAGAGCACCCCGCGGAGCACCTCGCCGTATTCGAGCAGGTCACCGGGGTCGTAATCGGTGGCCAGCGTGACCGGTGAAACGTCGTAGGGGTCGCCCGGGCCGTTCACGTTGAGGTCCATCCCGATGTGGCGAGGACCCAGACCGATGCGCAGCCGGTTCTCGACGAAGTCGCCGACGAGTCCGGTGGGAACGTGTTGTGGGGACTTGAAACGGAAGACGATCTCCTGACGGGGCGAACCGATCGCCTTGCCGGTGCGGATCCGGAACGGCACACCGTGCCACCGCCAGGTGTGGACCGCGAACACGACCTCGCACAGGGTCTCGGTGCCGCGTTCGGGGTCGATACCGTCCTCGTCCACGTAGGCGGGCATCGAACGACCGTCGACGGTTCCGGCGGTGTAGCGGGCGCGGTGGCTGAACCGTTCGGGATCGTCCTCCCACACGCGCGTGGCCCGCAGTACCCGGGCCTTGTCGTCACGTACATCGCGCGCGTCCAGGGTACTGGGCGGTTCCATGGCCACCATGGCCAGGACCTGGAGCAGGTGGCTCTGGACCATGTCGCGCAGGGCGCCGGTGACGTCGTAGAACCCGGCCCGGCCCTCCAGGCCCAGGGATTCCTCGAAGAGGATGTCGACGGATTCGACGTGTTCGGAGGTGAGCAAGGGTTCGATCACCCGGTTGGCGAACCGGATGCCGAGGATGTTGAGCACCGTCGTCATGCCGAGGAAGTGGTCGACCCGGTGGACCTGTTCCTCCGGCACGAGGGCGTGGAGCAGCTCGTTGAGCGCGGCGGCGTCGGCCATGTCGGTGCCGAAGGGTTTCTCCAGGACCAGGCGCGTGCCCTCGGGGACTCCGATGCGTTCCAGGGTCCGACAGCTCTCGACTATGACGGCGGGCGGCAGCGCGAAGTAGAGGGTGAGGCGGCCGCGTGCTCGGGCCAGGAGACGACGCAGGTCGGAGCCGTCGGTGGCGTCGGATCTGACGTAGCGCGTGTTGCGTACGACGGTGTCGACGTCGGGCCCGCTCACACCCCCGTCCGCGAACGCGCGGGCCACCGTCTCCTGCCACTGCCCGTCGGTGCCCTCACCTTGGCCGCTACCGATGAGGAGGAGGTCGCCCAGTGCGTCGGCGGCGACCAGGGTGCCCAACCCGGGCAGGAGCAGACGTTGGGTCAGGTCGCCTTGCGCGCCCAGGATGATCAGGGTCTGGACCGAGTCTTGCATGGGTCTCCCGTTCACCCGGCGAACCCCGGACCGGCCGACCCCGGACGCCCGGTGAGCGGGCCAACGGCGTGCCCGTCTCCGG
>NZ_DYZD01000084.1 GCF_020741345.1 Nocardiopsis listeri | reverse complement strand
CGTGCCCGTGGCCGCCGCGGCCGGCCGCCGCTGTCCCTGTGGGGCCGAGGGCCACGTCGAGTCGGTCGCCTCCGGTCCCGCTCTGGTGGCCGAGTACACCGAACGTGGCGGCGTCGCCGTGACACGACTGGAGGAGGTCGTGGCACTGGTGGGCCGAGATCCGGTGGCCCGCTCCGTGTTGGTCGACGGGGCCACGGCCCTGGGGTCGGCACTGGCCGGTCTGGCCAACGTGGTCGCCCCCGACGTCATCGTGATCGGGGGAGGAGTCGCGGGGGCGGGCGCCCACTGGTGGTCGGCGCTGACCGAGGAGATCGAACAGGGTCTGGTCCCGGCGCTGCGCGGACTATCGGTGGTCCCCGCCGCGCTGGGGGCGGACGCGGCCCTGCTGGGCGCCGCCCACCTGGTGTGGCGGGAAGCCGAAGAGACGATGTGGGAGGAACACCGATGACGAACGTGGTGGAGCGGCTCCGGTCGGGGGTCGTGGTCTCCTGCCAGGCCTATCCGGGGGAGCCGATGCGCGACCCGGACACGATGGCCAGGGTCGCGCGGGCCGCGCAGGACGGTGGCGCGGTGGGGATCCGGGCCCAAGGGCTCGCCGACCTGGTCCGGATCCGCGAGGCCACCGACCTGCCGCTGATCGGCCTGGTCAAGGAGGGAAGCAGCGGGGTCGTGATCACCCCGACCCTGGGCCTGGCACTGGAGGTGGCGCGCACCGGCTCCGACATCGTGGCGATCGACGCGACCGGCCGCCGGCGACCGGACGGGAGCACCACCGCCGAGATCGTCCGCGCGGTCCACGAGGAGACGGGCCGGCTGGTCATGGCAGACGTCGCGACCCATGAGGAGGGGCTCGCCGCCGTGGCGGCGGGCGCGGACCTGGTGGGCACCACCCTGTCCGGCTACACCCCCACCACGACCCGCGGGGAGGGCCCCGACCTGGATCTGGTGGAGAGCCTCTCGGGCGCCCTGGACGTTCCGGTCCTGGCCGAGGGACGTGTCCACCGGCCCGAACAGGTCACCGAGGCGTTGCGCCGCGGAGCCTTCGCCGTGGTCGTGGGCACGGCCATCACACACCCGACCACGCTGACGAGCTGGTTCGTGTCGGCCGCGCGGGTCGACACCGCAGAGCCCGCCCAGAGCACCTGACCTCGGGGCCCGCGTGAACGAGGGGCCGGGGACGCGTCCCCGGCCCCTCGCCGTTTCCGTTCAGCCGTCGGTGACCCGGCCCTCGGAGTCCATGCCCAGGCGCTCCGGAGCGCCCGGGAACGACAGTTCGAAGTCGGGGGTGTCGGCGATCAACGCACGCGTGTACTCGTGTTCGGGGGCCGACATGACCTGCCCCACCGGTCCGTACTCCACGATCTTCCCTTCATTGAGGATCGCGACGCGGTCGGCGATGTTGGACACCAGCGCGATGTTGTGCGTGACGAACAGCAGCGCCATGCCGTCGTCCTGCAACGACCGCAGGAGCTTCACGATCTCCGCCTGCACCGACACGTCCAGAGCCGACGTGATCTCGTCGCACACCAGCAGATCCGGTCGGGTCGCCACCGCGCGGGCGATGCACACCCGCTGGCGCTCACCACCGCTGAGCTGCTCGGGGAACCGCTCTCCGTAGGAGGCGGGCAGCGCCGCCCGCTCCAAGGCCTCGGCCACCACCAGGTCCGGGTCCTCGGGGCGTCCCACCAGGTGCCGGTAGGGGCCCAGAATCTGGTCGCGCACCCGCTTGCGCGGGTTCAGCGCCTCGTACGGGTTCTGGAACACGTACTGGATCCGGCGACGCTGTTCGGCGGTGCGCCGGTAGCCGCTCGTGGCCAGGATCTGACCGTCGAAGGCCATCTCGCCGGAGAACTGGTGGTGCAACCCCACCACCGAACGCGACAGGGTCGTCTTGCCCGACCCGGACTCGCCCAGCAGGGCCACGCACTCGCCGGGGGAGACCGACAGGTCGATCCCCTCCAACACCTGCGTGCGCCCGTACCCGGCGGACAGCCCGAAGATCCGCAGCAGTGGCTCCTCCCGCACCGGAGCGTCCTCGTGCCCGGAGGTGCGCAGCAGCGGTACCGCCATCAGCAGCCGCCGCGTGTACTCGTGCCGGGGGTTCGACAGCACCTCGTCGGCGCGTCCGTGCTCGACCAGCTCACCGCGGTACATGACCGCGATGTCGTCGGCCAGGTCGGCGACGACCGCCATGTCGTGGCTGATGTACACGCCCGCGGTCCCGTACTCGCGGGTCATCGACCGAATGGTCTCCAACACGTGAGCCTGGGTGGTCACGTCCAGACCGGTGGTCGGCTCGTCCAGCACGATCAGGTCGGGCCGTCCCACGAACGCCATCGCGATCGCCACGCGCTGCTGTTGCCCGCCGGACAACTGGTGGGGGTATCGGCGCAGGAACGCGGGATCGTCGGGCAGCGCCACCTCCCGCAGGACCTCGCTCACCCGCTCGGCGACCGACCGCGGTGTCGCGTCCGTGTCGTGGACGGCCTCGGTCAGCTGGGTGCCCAGACGCAACGCCGGGTTGAGCGCCGACGCGGGCGACTGCGGGATGTAGGCCACCGCGCGGCCGCGCAGCTCCCGCACCTGCCGCTCGTTCAACGACGCGAGCTCCCGCTCCCCGACCCACACCCGGCCCTCGGTGATCTCCGTGGACCGCTTGAGGTGGCGCAGCAGCGAGAGCCCCAACGTGGTCTTG
>NZ_DYZD01000083.1 GCF_020741345.1 Nocardiopsis listeri | reverse complement strand
CCGCCCCGCAGGGTCAGCGAAGCGGGGGTGGTGAGCCGGTCGGCCACGGTGACCCCCTCGGCCGCCAGCAGGGTCGTTCCAGGTCGTGTGGGCAGATCGGGGAACCGGAACCGCTGCGGTGGTTCGGGCATCGTGACCTCGTGCGTGTCCAGGTCGGCCTGGCGACGGTGCACGTTCTTGACCAGTCCGCCCGCCCGGGTGGCACGCTGGTGCTTGCCGGTGCCCTTGTCCGGGCGCCACCCCGACACGAGCCGGTTCTGCGCCGAACTCAGCAGGTCTTGCAGGCGCGACCTCTCCTCCTGTTGTCGAGCGTATTCCTGCTCCCAACGTTCCCGTTCGGCCCGGCGGCCCCGACGGTAGCCCTCGTACCCGCCGCCGTGGACTCTGGGGCGACCGTCGTCGGTGGGGTCCAGGTCCACCACGGTGTGGGCCACGTCGGACAGCAGTGCGCGGTCGTGGCTGATCACCACCACGCCTCCCGAGCGCCGGCGCAGGCGTTCGGTGAGGAAGTCCAGACCGGCGCGGTCCAGGTGGTTGGTGGGTTCGTCGAGCAGGAGGAAGTCGTCCTCGGCGCCGAGCAGGCAGGCCAGGCGGACCCGATAGCGCTGCCCGACCGACAGTTCGGTGAGTCGGCGGGAGCGGTCCGTCTCGGCCCCCAGCGCGTCCAGGGCGATGTCTATCCGGCGTTCGGCGTCCCAGGCGTCCAACGCCTCGGCGCGTTCCAGGGCGCGGGCGTACCGTTCCTCGGCTCCGGCCGCGTTCTCGCCCAGGGCGAGCCCGGCGGTGTCGAGTTCGGTGAGCGCGACCAGGGAGTCGGCCACGGCGTCCGCGATCACCTCCCCGACGGTACGTCGGTCAGCGGTGGACATCTCCTGTTCGGCCAGGCCGAGCGTGCCGACCAGGCTCACGGTGCCCTCATCCGGGACGAGGGTGCCCGCGAGTACGTGCAGGAGCGTGGTCTTGCCTCGTCCGTTCTCCCCCACGATCGCGATCCGGGAGGTGGGGCTGACGGTGAGGTCGGTGTCGAAGAGCACTCGGTGGGCGCCCAGGGTGACGGAGACCCCGGACACGACGAGTTGCGCGCGCGAACGCGCGGGAAGGGCGGTGGGCATGTACGTCCTCTACAACGGGCACGCCGAAGACACCCGGTGACCGGGGGTACTGGGCATGCCGAAAACGGCGACCCTCGACGGGGTCAGGTCGTCATGGCCGCGACGCGACGCTCGGAGATGCTCGACGAGCGCGGGCGGCCGACGACACCGTTAAAGGTAGAGAACGGACTGGATCATGGCCCCAGGCTAACGCGGGACCCCCGGAACACGAAAGTGCTTTTTCCGGAGGTCCCGCACACAGTCGTGTCAGGCACCGGTCAAAACGACGAGCCGGTCGGTGGCCCTGGTCATGGCGACGTAGCGGTCGACCGCGCCCTCGATGCCCTCCCCGAAGTCCTGTGGGTCGACGAGAACTACCAGGTCGAACTCCAGCCCCTTGGCCAGAGCCGGGGTCAGCGACCGCACGCGCGGCCCGGACCGGAAGTCGGGCGCGCCGATGACGCAGGCGATGCCCTCGTCGTTGCGCGCCGCCCAGGCCGCCACGATCGACTCCAACTCCTCGACGCGGCCGTACTCCACCGGGGCGCCCTCGCGAACGGAGGTCGGCACGTTGGCGTCCGGCAACACCTCCCGGATGACCGGTTCCGCCGCCTCCATCACCTGGGCCGGGGTCCGGTAGTTGATGCTCAGCGCCGCCATCTCGACCCGGTCGAAGCCGACCCGCTCCAGCCGCTCCCTCCAGGACTCGGTGAACCCGTGCCGGGCCTGGGCGCGGTCTCCCACGATGGTGAAGCTGCGAGAGGGGCAGCGTTGCAGCAGCATCTGCCACTCCGCGTCGGTCAGTTCCTGGGCCTCGTCCACGACGATGTGCGCGAACGGACCGGTGAGCAGGTCGGTGTCGCCGGTGGGCAGGGCCGCCTCGTCGACCAGGTTCTCGCGCAGGTCGGCGTGGTTCAGCATCGTCACCGGCCCCTCCCCGTCGTCGTCCGCGGCCATCAGGTCGTCGATGACGTAGGAGACGCGTTCGCGTTCGGTCTCGGCGGCGGCCTCATGACGGCGCTTGCGCTCGGAGGCCTTCGGGTCGCCGAGTCGTCTCCGGGCCGCGTCCAACAACGGCAGGTCCGACACCGTCCAGGCCTGGGGATCCTCGCGCTGCAGGGCGCGGATGCGGTCGGGTTCCAACCAGGGCGCGCACAGGCGCAGGTACGCGGGCACCGACCACAGGTCGCCCACCAGGTCCGTGGGTTCCAGCAGCGGCCAGGACCGATACAGGGTGCCGATCAACTCCCGGTCGCGCAGTAGCCAGGAGTGCAACATCGGTGTGGTGACGTCCTCCTCCTCGTGCTGGTCGTCCAGGATCGCGACCAGTTCCTCCAGGATGCGTTCACGCGCCTCGTTGTGCGGAGTGCCGGGGTCGACCGCGTCGAAAGCCTCCTTCCAGTCGGCGGCGCTCAACCCGAGGTCGAACCACGGGGTCGACACGGTCATGGCCTCGGTGGGCGGTCGCTCGTAGAACCGCACGGCCGGTTCGATCGCCTCCACCAAACGCGCGGACTCCTTCAACCGGGCGACCTTCGGGTCAGGCTCCTCACCGGCCGTGGCGCCCTCGGGGACGAGGTCGCGCAGTGTGCGGGTCAGCACACCCTCCTCGCCCAGGCTCGGCAGGACGTCGGCGACATAGGCCAGGTAGGGCTGGTGGGGGCCGATGAACAGCACCCCGCCGCGCCGGTGTCCCAGCCTGGAATCGGCGTAGAGCAGGTGGGCGGTGCGGTGCAGGGCGACCACGGTCTTACCGGTGCCCGGTCCCCCATCGACGACCAGGGCGCCGGCGGCGCCCGCCCTGATGATGGCGTTCTGGTCGGCCTGGATGGTGGCGAGCACGTCGCGCATCCGATCGGAGCGGTTGGCGCCCAGATCGGCGATGAAGGCGGACTGGTCGTCGAGGGCGGCGTTGCTCTCGAACCCGTCCTCGGTGAACACCTCGTCCCAGTAGTCGCTGATCCGGCCGAGCTTCCACCGGTACCGGCGGCGGCTGACCAGGCCCATCGGGTCGGCGTGGGTGGCGGCGAAGAACGGTTCGGCGGCGGGCGAACGCCAGTCGATGAGCAGGCGATCGCCCTCGGAGTCGGAGAGGCCGAGCCTGCCCACGTACACGGGCTCGTCCTCGCCCTCGCGGACGAACCGACCCAGGCACAGGTCCAGGCCGAAGCGACGCAGGGCGCGCAACCGAGAGGACAGGCGGTGGATCTCCATGTCGCGTTCGACCGTTTCTCGGATGTTGCCGCCCGAGGATCGGCGCTGGGCGTCGAGACGTTCGTTCAGGTCGGCGATGCCGTTCTCGAGACTGCGGGCGATGGCCTCGAAGTGTCGCTCGTCGTCGGCGATCAGCTTCGGGTCGGCCTTGGGAGCGAGGTGTTCGGAAAGGTCGAAGGCGCTGGTGGCCTGGGTGTTCACGTCGTCTCCCCGATCGTGTGTTGTGCTCACGAGCGTTGATTGTGAACCATCACCGGGGTCTTGCCGCAAGCCCCGGGGTGCGCTATAAGTTAGAAGTGGCGGGAGGTCTCTGGAATCGCCCCCGCCGGTCGCGAACCCCGCCTTCCGCTCCGCTCGGGACTCTCCCGTTCCCCCGCACAGCATTCACGCCGCCGCCTTTTGCGCGCGGCTTTTTTCATGCCGCCCAGGCGGGAAAATCGGAATCGACCGCCACGGATCAACCGGTCGTGAGAACATGGGATCGACCCTCGGCATCAGGAGTTCCCATGGATAGGGCCGCTCTCCCCCGACCACCTCTCGCCCCGCGCCACAGCGGTTCCCGCGCAGGCGAACAAGGGCCCGACATCCATTCTCTTTTCGGCCCTAACGAAAATCAGGAGTTGTTTCGGTGACCCCTCAATCCGCCCCCGCCGAGATACGACCGGTCGACGGCCCCACCCCCACCCGACCGCTGCGCATCATGGTCGTCGACGACCACGCCCTGTTCCGCCGTGGCCTGGTGTCGGTCCTGGACGACGAGGACGACATCGACGTGGTCGGTGAGGCCGGCGACGGTGACGTGGCCGTTCAGAAGGCCGGCGAGCTGCAACCGGACGTCATCATCATGGACGTGATGATGCCTCACACCACCGGCATCGAGGCGGGTCCCCGCATCCGCGCGATCGCGCCGGACGCCAAGTTCGTGATGCTCACCATGAGCGAGTCCGAATCCGACCTGTTCGAGGCCCTCAAGGCGGGCGCGACCGGCTACCTCCTCAAGGAGATGGCCGTGACCGACCTTCCCCGGGTGGTGCGGACCATCGCCACCGGCCGCTCGTGCCTGGACTCCTCCATGGCCACCAAGCTGATCGCCGAGTTCGCCGAACTGGCCAAACAGGAGACCTCCCCGCGACCCAAGGAGACCCTGCCCCAGCTCACTCCCCGAGAGACCGAGGTGCTCAAGCTCCTGGCCAGGTCCATGAACAACCGCGAGATCGGCGGGCGCCTGTTCATCACCGAGAACACCGTGAAGAACCACGTCCGCAACATCCTGGAGAAGCTCCAGGTGCACTCGCGCACCGAGGCCGCCATCTACGCGGTCCGCGCCGAGTACGTGGGCTGATCGTCGAGAGCGTAGGTTGACCGCCGAATACGTGGCTGACCACACCCGGTACCGCCCGACGTTCGTGAGGCATGGCGACGGCGCATGGCTTCCTGGGCTCATGGCGCATTCGCTTCGAATCGGGCTGAGCGGGTTGTGGGTGGGGGTTGCGGGTGGTGGGTGGGAGATGGCAGGTACAGGATGGGGCCTCTGAGG
>NZ_DYZD01000082.1 GCF_020741345.1 Nocardiopsis listeri | reverse complement strand
GGAGCAGCTCCGTGTCGTCCTCGTCGGAGTGGGCGCGTTCGGTCTGCTGCGGGCGTGAGCGTTCGTAGGCCAGCTCGGTCTCCACCGCGATGCGCTGCCAGGTGAAGCGGGAACGGGCGCGGTCGACCGCGGCGATCCCGTAGGCGCTGCTCATGGTGGGCGTGTTGAGGACCGCGCGGACCGAACGGGCGACCTCGTCGGGGCGGCCGAAGCGCATGAGAACGCCGCTCGTACGGTGCAGGACCGCGCCGGGAACGGCACCCGTGGCGGTGGCCACGACCGGCAGACCACAGGACATGGCCTCCAGGACGGCGCCGCCGTAGGGGTCGTAGGAGGCCGCGGAGACGTACACGTCGGCCGAACGCAGCAGTCGGGGCAGCTCCTTGCGCTCCACCGGACCGGTCAGGTGCACGCGGTCGTCCACGCCGGCCTCCTTCGCCAGGAGTTCGATGCGACGGGCGTTCTCGTCGAGGGCGACCGTGAGGTCCTCGGCGGTGGACACCAACAGCAGTTCGGCCTCTGGCAGGCGGACCATCGCCTCGACCAGGCGTTCGGCGCCACCGGCCTCGGTCAGGGAGGTGACCGAGATCAGTCGGGGACGCTCCTCACGGCGGGAGTTCCAGGGCTCGGCGGAGGCACTGCCCTCGACGCTGAAGTGGTCGGAGTCCACACCGAACGGCACGACGCTCACGTGGTGACGCGGAACGCCCAGGCGGGCCAGCTCCCCCTGCTGGTCGGTGGAGTTGACCAGGACCCGGTCGGCACGGGAGGCCAGGATCGTCTCCATCCGGGCCCGATCCGGTCGGTGGGCGAGGCCGGAACGCTGCTCACTGGCGTTGAGTGAGTGGAAGGTCTGGACGATGGGGACGCCGCTCTGGTCCTTCTCGCTGTGCGCCTGTGCGTGCAGGGCGGCGAGACCGCTGGTCCAGCCGATGGCGTGCAGGACGTCGGGGGTGTCCTCGTCGAGGACGGCGGCCAGGGCGGTTCCGAAGGCTCCGGTGTGCTCTGCGTGGTCGGTCTCGTCGAGTACACGGGCGGGACCGGCGTCGAGGTGGGCGACGGAAACGCCGCGGGCCATCCGTGTGCGGCCCTCGGGCTGCTCGGGGTCGCTGCGACGGACGTAGACGGTCACCTTGTGACCGCGCTTGGCGAGCTGTCGGGACACGGCGCACACGTGCAGGCTCACCGGGCAGGCCGGTTCACCGCGGTGCGCGGGGAGGGGATTGGCGTGTTCGGCGACCATGGCGATCTTCACTGGGCTGAACTCCTTGGACACCGCCGTGGTGTCCGTCGTGGTTGGTCCCGGGGGGACTCCGGAGCGGGGAGTCGGAATCCTTCCGGGGCGTACGGGTCGGGCCGCCATGCCCTATGGCCACCGGTGCTTTCACACGGGAGTGAAAACCACCGGACGCCGTCGGGCACGGACCGGCGTGAGGTCTTCAGGGGAACGTGGCAGGCGCGGGTCCGGGCCCCGAGGGTGAGGGTGGCCGGGCAGCACGAAGGACCGCGCGCACGGAGTGCGAACGGTGCCGCGGTTCACGAGAGGGAGGATGAAGGGAGCGACGCATGACAGACCACACCAAACGACCTTGGAGAGAGGTTGAGCGCCACCGGGCGTACCTGCGTTCGAGGCTCGCGCGCGGGGCGGAGGTCGTGTGTGTCTGCGTCTTAGACACCCAACGGGCTCCATTGTGCCAGACCCTCGGCAGGCCGACAACGTGCTCTTGCTCCCGTCGGGCGCCCGAAACCTGGTGGAACGGCCGGTTCCGGTCGCCCATGGTCCTTCCGAAACAGGGCCCTGGGCTGCCGGTTCGTCGAACCTCCCGATCGGCACTGTCGGTAGGACTCGAGCAACGCTAGTGTCGGACCGGAACCGGGTCGGGATGACTCAGTGGCCCCTCAATCCCCCGTCTCCACACTTTTGGCGGTACAAAGGCGGACGGGAACTGCGCATCCGAGCGTTTTCCGCCATGATGTACACGGATTTTGAGCGACCTCCGTCTCGGTACGGTGACAGAATCCAGACGTTGAACGGGACTCGATCAAGGTCCGGCGGCTGCCGGGCAACCGGCCAAGGCCGACGAAACGGGAGGAAGGGCGTATGGGTGTCGCTGGTGGGGAAGTCATTGTCACGGCCCTCACGCACCGGGGCGCTATTCGCCCCGCCAACGAGGACTCCGTTGTCATGGGTGCTCTCACCGTCGCCAGTGCGAACATGACCTCCCCGGTCCGCTGCGTACTGCCGGTGGCCGAACCGGTCATCCTCGCGGTGGCGGACGGCATCGGTGGCCAGGCCGCCGGTGAGATCGCCTCCGAACACGCCGTGCACCGCATGGCCGAGATGGGTCCCCGTCTCAACAACCCCGAGGAGGTGGCCCAACTCCTCACCCACATCGATGAGGAGATCAAGGACCACGCCTCCCAACACCCGGAGTTCTCCGGGATGGGCACCACGGTCGCCGGGGTCCTGCTCAACAGCGACGGCAACTTCTGGTTCAACGTGGGCGACTCGCGGACCTACCGACTGGAGGGTCGACATCTGCGTCAACTCTCCGAGGACGACTCCCCGGCCCTGCCGCCCTCCGAGGACGGCCGTCCCGTCACGACGAACTTCATCACCCAGTCCCTGGGCGGCAGTTCCGGCGGCTCGATGGTCCCGCACGTGGGCCGTGACGAGTCCGCGGACCCCAGTGCCTGGCTCATGTGCAGCGACGGGCTCTCCGACCTGGTGCTGCTGGAGGAGATGGAACGCATCATCGCGGAGGCCGGCAGCGACGAGGCCGCCGTCCACGCCCTGTGGCAGGCCGCCATGGGCGCCGGTGGCAAGGACAACATCAGCATCCTCCTCGCCCGCCGCCGCTGAGGCGCGCGAACCGACGACGAAGGGGCCCGCACGCCGACGCGCGCGGGCCCCTTCAAGTGTCTCCTACCGGTTCTCTCCGGCCCCGGGGCGCTTGCGCATGCGCACCACGAGGACCGCGATCAGGCCGATGACGGCCAGGGCGGCGATGCCGCCGACCAACAACAGCGTGGTGGTGGAGGAACCCTCGGACGCGGGTTCCTCGGCGGCGGCCGGGGACTCCTCGACCTCCTCGGCCTCGGCGGGCTCTTCCTCCGCCGGCTCCTCCGGGGCCGCCTCGGCGACGGCCTCGTCGGTCACCGAGAAGGTGATGGTGTCCTGGATCGGGTGACCGTCGGAGGAGACGACGCGGAAGGCGATGCTGTACTCGCCGGCTTCGTCCAGCGGGGTCAGCCCCACGGACACCTCCGTGTCGCTGAAGTCGAGCGCGCCGTCTTCGTACTGGGTCTCACCGTCGGGACCTGTCACGACGATCGCGCTGCCGTCGCCACCTTCCATCGGCGCGTTGTTGAAGGTCAGCACGACCTCTTCGGGAACTGTCTCCAGGGTGGCGCCGTCCTCCGGGTCGGAGCCGGTGAGCACGTCGTGGGCGAGGGCGGGGGAGGGGGCCATCAGCAGGGCCATGGCGGCGAGGGGGGTGATCAGGGCGGCGGTACGGGTTCTCGACATGGATCTTCTCTCTCGGACTGTTCGGATGCGATTCGGGGTTGCCCCGTGACGTCGAGTACCGAGGTACTACGACGGCAGGAGGAGGGGCGCGGACGAACCGGGAGGCCCGCGGGGCCCGTGCGCGGTGAACGCCGGTGGAGAGGGTGCGGTGGACGGGATCGCGGAGTGCGACCGCCCGGGTGCGCGGAACGGGAGACCGTGAACGCGCAGGGGTCGGGGCAGGGCCCGGGAGACGGCGGTGCTGAGGAACCAGAGCGCGGACTCGCCGTGCGCGAGGAGCGCGGCGGCGAGCAGGGCGGCCCACAAGTGTGCGAACAACATGCCCGGCGTGAGGCCGAGTGCGTGGGTGAGCAACCCGTGACCGGCGTGACCGGCGCCCGCGGAATGGAGTTCGGGGCCCGCCGTCATCTGCAGGGCCATGTGCAGGACGACCTGTGCGAGGGCCATGACGGTGAAGATGTCGCCGAATCCCCGCATGATCCTGGTGAAGCGCCATAGGAGGCCGGCCAGGAACGCCGTCGCCAGGAGAAAGCCCCCGACTCCGGCGGGTGTGGCGGACCAGAGGTTGTGTCCGCCCCAGGCGAGCCCTGTGCACGCCACGGCGAGAAGCGCCGTGCGCGTGAGTCGAAGGGTGCCGTGAGCGGGTCGCACGATTACCGAACCTAAGCCGTGCCCCCGGGGGCCGCAAGACCCACGAGGGGCGGAAGATATGGGGCCGGACACGGGGGAGCCGCCGAATGCGCGGGGCACCCGGCGGCTCCGCCCGTTTCCGAGGGACGGGCCCTAGACGGCCGGTGCGAGTTCGCGGCGCATGTAGCGACGCTCCTCGGGGGTGGTCCCACCCCAGACTCCATGAGCCTCGCCGGCACGTAGCGCCCACCGCAGGCATTCCGGGCGAACAGTACAGCTGCGGCAGACGGCGAGGGCCTGTTCCGTGTCGACGCGACCGATCCCGGTGCTGCTCACCGGAAAGAAGATCTCAGGGTCGTACGAGCGGCAGTTGCCCTGCTCGACCCAGTCCTCACTGTCGTGATACAGGCGGTTCACGGGCGCCTCCGATCCCTGGTCGTTGGTCCCCACCGACGGTGTGGCCGCGGTGGGGTGGGCGAAGTTCGTGTCGTGCGGCCCGACCAGAGGCTCTTGACCCGGGCAGGCTGCGACGAAGCGTTGCGACCAATTGTAGTACTACATGAGGTCGTACTACACAGAGTCTGCTCCAAAATTCGCGAATGATCAAGGACGTTCGTCCGCACCAGGGCCCTTGTGCCCACGCCGGCGTCAAGGGAGTGGGGTGATCGGGGCGGGAGATGACGATCGGCGTGTCGCCTGCGCAACGGCGGTTTCCGCCTGTGCACAGCGATGCCCGAGGGGGTGGGCGCGTACTGTGTGAAGTGCGCCGCAGGTCTTCTGGGGCGTTATGTCGCGAGGTTCCCACCGAATTGATGTGACTTAACGCACGCTTAATGTTGCCTGTTCAGGCTCTATGTTTGACCCCGAGGCATGTGATCCGCTCGACGGGAGGCTGGGGGCCGCCCCGAAGGATCCGGGGCCTCCGCGGTCGCCGAACCCCCTGATGGGAAGGGCATGACCAGGGCTTTCGGTCGTGTTCGCGCCCCGCTCGAAAGCGCAGGTCGGGTCGGCCTAACGCTGCTAAATAGACGAGCCATACCCGCCCCTGATCGGCTCAAACATCTGCGCGGAATCTCGCTGAAACATCTTTGAACTTCGTTCGCTAAATTCGGTCGACGTGCCACAACAACGAACGAACCTCCAAGCACGCGACCGAAACGACGACGGGGCCCAGGGTCACCGGACCGCCGAGGGCGCGGGCCACGAGGGCGTGCGCTTGACGCATCCCTCCCCGGAGGACGGGCCGCACATGTGGCGGTTGGCCGGCGAGACGGGGATGGACGTGAACTCCCCGTACGCCTACACGCTGTGGTGCCGGGACTTCGCCGCGACGAGCGTCGTGGCCAAGGACGCCGACGGCCGAGTGGCGGCCTACGTCACCGGTTACATCCGTCCCGACAGCCCGGACACCTACTTCCTCTGGCAGGTCGCCGTCGACTCCGCGTATCGCGGACAGCGGCTGGCCCGCCGGATGCTCGACTTCATCGGCGACACGTTCGCCGATCAGGGTGTGCAGTACCTCGAAGCGACCGTCACCCCGGACAACGCCGCCTCTCGTGCCCTATTTGCGTCATTTGCCCGCAATTGGGGTACTGAGGACGTGTGGAGCCCCCTCTTCACCGAGGAGCACTTCCCGTCCGACGGTGACGCCCACGAACCCGAGGACCTCGTACGTATCGGCCCCGTCGGGCCTACGAGCGACAACCCAGACGACTGACCGTCCGCAACGGATCGAACGCGATCCTGTCCCACACCCCTCGTCTAAGCCATGAGCCCACGAAGTTGGGGAAAGGAACCAAGGAACATCACGATGGAGACCTTCCAACGCCTCGAGTCCGAAGTCCGCGGATACTGCCGTAACTGGCCGGTCGTCTTCGACAAGGCGGTCGGAGCTCACGTATACGACGAGAGTGGCAAGCCCTACCTGGACTTCTTCGCCGGCGCAGGTTCGCTGAACTACGGGCACAACAACCCGGAGCTGAAGAAGCCGCTCATCGACTACCTCATGGACGACCGCATCGTCCACAGCCTCGACGCGTACAGCGTGGCCAAACGGGAGTTCCTCAAAACCTTCGAGGACGTCATCCTCAAACCCAAGGGGCTGGACTACAAGGTCCAGTTCCCCGGCCCCGCCGGAAACAACGCGGTCGAGGCCGCGCTGAAGCTGGCCCGTAAGTACACCGGTCGCCAGACCATCATCAACTTCACCAACGGCTTCCACGGGATGACCCTGGGCGCCCTGGCCGTCACCGGTAACTCGATGAAGCGCGGTGGCGCCGGCGTTCCGCTGGACCACGTGGCGACCATGCCGTTCGACAACTACCTCGACGGCAAGACCCCGGACTTCCTGTGGCTGCGCACGCTGCTCGACGACAGCGGCAGTGGCCTGGACGCTCCGGCCGCCGTGATCGTGGAGTCCATCCAGGGTGAGGGCGGCATCAACGCCGCCAGCGCCGAGTGGCTCCGCGGGCTGTCCGCCCTGTGCAAGGAATACGGCATCCTGCTGATCCTGGACGACATCCAGATGGGCTGTGGCCGTACCGGTCGGTTCTTCAGCTTCGAAGAGGCCGGCATCGTCCCGGACATCGTCACCCTGTCCAAGTCCATCAGCGGCTACGGCCTGCCGATGGCGCTCACGCTGTTCAAGCGAGAGCTGGACGTGTGGGAGCCCGGGGAGCACAACGGCACCTTCCGTGGCTTCAACCCGGCCATGATCACCGGTACCGAGGCCCTGCGACGCTACTGGAGCGACGACTCCTTCGCCCAGGCCACCCTGGCCAAGGGAGCCATGGTCGAGGCCCGCCTGTCGGAGATGGCCGCCGAGCACGCCGAGTTCGGCGCGCACGTCCGGGGCCGTGGTCTGGCCCGCGGTCTGGCCTTCGACGCCGAGGGCGGTCTCGCCAAGAAGGTCGCGGCCGAGTCCTTCGAGCGCGGTCTGCTCCTGGAGACCTCCGGTCCCGAGGACGAGGTCGCCAAGCTCCTGCCGCCGCTGACCATGACGGACGAGGAACTCACCGCCGGTCTGGACATCATGGCCGACGCCGCCCGGGCCGCGGTCAAGAGCGCCCAGCCCGCCTGACCGGAGTAAGTACGACTTCGGGGCCGGTCGACGTTTCCCGACGGGAACGTCGACCGGCCCCGTACCGTGTAACCAGCGCATATTCACGCGCACCAGAACGTTAAGGAGACCCAAGTGATCGTTCGCAGCATGGACGAGGTCAACGACACCGACGCCGACATCAAGACCGAGAACTGGCGGAGCCGTCGGATCGTCCTGGCCAAGGAGAAGGTCGGCTTCTCCTTCCACGAGACCGTCCTGTACGCGGGCACCGAGTCGACGTTCTGGTACGCCAACCACATCGAGCTCGTGCACTGCATCGAGGGTGAGGCCGAGCTGACCAACGAGGAGACCGGCGAGAAGCACATCATCACGCCGGGCACCCTCTACCTGCTCAACGGCCACGAGAAGCACACGGTCCGTCCCAAGACCGACTTCCGCGTGCTGTGCGTGTTCAACCCGCCCGTCACCGGGCGTGAGGTCCACGACGAGAACGGCGTCTACCCGCTGGTCGTGGAGGAGGACGCCTGACAGGCGTCTGGCAGGACCGCTCGATGGGCGGGGACCGGTTCCGGTCCCCGCCCATCGTGGTTCCGAGGGTAGGAAGCCCAGGGTGACGGGCATAAGAACCCAAAGTCACCCCGCACAGGTGACCGGCCTGACTAGGCCTTACGGTCCGGTCACCCGATGAATCGCAGCTCATAACCAGTGCATAACGGACCAAACATGTTCAGTTACTGCAGGGCGGGCCAGGGGAGAAGAGACTCCGTACCAGCGCCGTTCTCCCGTGTACCCGGCTGACGGTCTGGTCCGCGGGCAGGACCCGCGGCATCAGCCACTTGAGGCGATCCACCATCCGAATGTGCGGTGTCCCCGCCCTGTCCTTCGGCGGAGACTCCGCTCTCGAATTTTCGAGGAGCAGTCGTGAAGAATCAGGGACCAGCGCGTCGGCGGGGAACCTGGGGCCGCCGAGACGCATTCCGCTTGGGAGGCGTGGGACTCGCAACGGCCGGTCTTGCGGCGTGCAGCCGGGTCGATGAGGGCGGCGCCGGCGGCGAAGGAGAGGGCTCCCTTCTGGAACGCCTCCGCGAGCAGGGTTTCGTCGCGGTCGGACTCGCCAACGAGATCCCCTTCGGATTCGTCGACGACGCCGGTGACCCGGCGGGCCAGTCGCCGGCCGTGGCCCAGGCCGTCTTCGAGGAACTGGGTGTTCCCGAGATCCAGGCCTCCCCGGTCAACTGGGACGGTCTCATCCCGGGCCTGAACGCCAACCGCTTCGACGTCCTCGCCGCCGGTGTGTTCATCACACCCGAGCGCTGCGAGCAGGTCGCGTTCTCCGAGCCGACCGCCACCTCCCCGGAGGCCTTCATGGTCGCCGCGGGCAACCCCGAGAACATTCAGCACTTCGAGGACTTCGCGGACAACCCGGACCTCAGGCTCGCCGTGCTGAACGGCTCGGTCGAGCAGACCTACGCCGAGTACTTCGGGGTTCCGGAAGACCAGATGGAGCTCATCGGCAACCAGACCGCCGGCTACGAGCTCCTGGAGAACGGCCGTGTGGACGCCGTCTCCATGCTGAGCGTGTCGCACCACTACCTGCTGCAGGAACGCGGCGGCGACTTCGACGTCAGCGAGCCCTTCTTCCCCGTCATGAACGGGAACGAGGAGAAGGGCTGGGGCGGTCTGTGCGTGCGCCAGGACGAGACCGAACTGCTGGAGGAGATCAACCGCGTCGTCGCCGAGTTCACCGAGAGCGGTCGCCTGCTCGAACTCGGCGAGGAGTGGGGCTTCACCGAGGACGACCTGCCCGACGGTACGAGCACCGCCGAGCTCTGTGAGGGCTGATCCCTCTTGGAACAGATCAACTTCCTGATCGAACGGTTGCCCAGGTTCCTCGACGGGGCCTGGGTCACCGTTCAACTCACCATCGGTGGCGCCGTCCTGGCGTTCGTCCTCGCCATGATCTTCGGGATCCTCGGCACGTCCGAACACCGGTTGCCACGCGCCATCTCCACGATCTACGTGGAGGTCTTCCGCGGGATCGCGGCCCTGGTGCTGATGTTCTGGATGGCGTACGCGCTGCCCATCGCCACCGGCTTCCAGCTGGAGGACAGGTTCGCGGCCATCCTGGCCTTGGGTTTGAACGTCGGCGCGTACGGCGCGGAGGTCGTGCGTTCGTCCATCAACGCGGTCCCCAAGGCACAGGTCGAGGCGACCGTCGCGCTCAACTTCAGCTGGTTCCAGCGGATGCGTCTGGTCGTGATCCCACAGGCCTGGGCCCAGATGCTGCCGACCTTCGGCAACCTGATCATCGAGTTGATGAAGGCCACGGCCGTGGCCTACCTCATCGGTGTCGCCGACCTGGCCGCCGTCGCCCAGCAGCTGCGAGAGGCCACGGGTGAGACCGTCGTCGCCTACAGCGGTGCGCTCATCCTCTACTACCTGATCGCGCAGGTGCTCATCTTCGGTATGCGACTGCTCGAACGCCGCGCCAACCGGAAGCTGGGACGGTCGCCCTCCGGCGGCCAGGGATTGCTCTCCATGCTGCGCCCGCCCACGATCGGTACCAAGGTGGGGGTGGCCAAGTGAACCTCTGGGATCTCGAGTGGATCATCGACGTCATGCCCGACCTGCTCGGTGGCCTGTGGGTCACCGTGCAGATCACGGTCATCGCCTACCTGATGGCCCTCGCGTTGGGCCTGGTCATCGCGATCGTTCGTCGGGTGCCGATCTTCGGATCGATCCTGCACTTCGTCATGGAGTTCATCCGTACGACGCCGCTGGTCATGCAGCTGGTGTTCGTCTTCCTGCTGGCGCCCTCGACGGTCTCCGGCATGACCGTGGGCATCCTGGTCCTCGGCGTGCACTATTCGGCCTACACGGCCGAGGTGTACCGGTCGGGGATCGAGGGGGTGTCCAAGGGCCAGTGGGAGGCGGCGCGGGCACTCAGCCTGCCGTCCCATCGGACCTGGGGGGCGATCGTCCTTCCGCAGGCGATCCGCAAGGTCATCCCCGCACTGGGGAACTACCTGATCGCGATGTTCAAGGACACCCCCCTGCTGTTCGCCATCGGTGTGGCCGAGCTGCTCACCGAGGCCCAGCGCGTCGGTAGCGCCGACTTCCGTATCGTCGAGGCGTTCACGCTGGTCGGGTTCCTGTTCCTGGTCGTGAGCATCCCCTCCGCGATTTTGATTCGACGACTGGAGAAGCGATATGTCGCCGTCTGATACCCCCGAGAACACGATGGCACCGGGTGTCGATGGCGACGGTGCCGGCCACGCCGCGGAGAACCTGATCGTCTTCGATCGGGTGGTGAAGCGGTTCGGCGACCTCACGGTCCTGGACCACCTCGACTTCGCGGTCGCCCCCGGTGAGCGCGTCACGCTCATCGGACCGAGTGGTTCGGGCAAGACCACCATCCTGCGTCTGCTGATGACGCTGGAGAAGGTCACCGAGGGCCACATCTGGGTCAACGGAGAGCCCTTCAGCCACATGAGCAGGGGTTCCGGCATGGTCCGCGCGAGCGAGAAGTACCTGCGGGCCAAGCGCAAGCACATCGGCATGGTGTTCCAGCAGTTCAACCTGTTCCCCAACATGAGCGTTCGCAAGAACATCATGGAGGCGCCGGTCAACGTGCTCGGCCTGAGCAAGGACGAGGCGAGCCACCGCGCGGAGGAGCTTTTGGACCTGGTGGGGCTGGGCGACAAGATCGACGCCCACCCGACCCAGCTGTCCGGTGGCCAGCAGCAGCGTGTGGCGATCGCCCGCGCGCTGGCGATGCGACCGGAGATCCTGCTCCTGGACGAGGTCACCTCGGCCCTGGACCCGGAGTTGGTCGCAGGTGTGCTCGACGTGCTGCGCGAGGTGGCCGAGACCACCGACATCACGATGCTGTGCGTGACCCACGAGATGGGCTTCGCCCGCGACGTCTCGCACCGTGTCCTGATGTTCGACAAGGGACGGATCGCCGAGGAGGGTCACCCGGACCAGATCTTCGGGGACCCCCAGGAGGAGCGGACCAAGTCCTTCCTCAAGTCGGTCCTGGAGAACGGCCACTAGGGGCCTGATCGGCTTTGCGGGGATCCGCCCGGACCATGACGACGGTCCGGGCGGATCCCTTTTCCATGGTCACACGTGGTAACGACATACCGTAGTCATTAAGTCGCTTTTAGTTTTCCCCGGGGCAGAATGGTTGTTCTGAGGCAGGGGGGACTCTTGTGACCATAGTGCGAAGATGGGGGCTCACATGGATGATCGTGCTCGCGGTGGTCCTCGTCGTCGGGCCGCTGCTCGCCAATCCGGTCCTTCGGGACGAGGTCTTCGATGACACGTCCGTCCTGTTCCTGATCGCCTGGACACCGATGTTGTTCGCCGGCCTTCTGTCCTGGGGGCTGGTCTGGTCGTTGGGACGGAGGGACCAGCTGGACCGGCGGGTGCGGGCCGCGATGGAGGGACATCCGCTCGGTCGGGAGTTGCTCTGGCAGGCACTCCTCATCGTCTGCTTCGTGGTGTCGATGGTGGTGCTCTCCGGGGTGCTCGCCTTCTACGGCGAGGAGACCGGAACCGTCCCGGACCTGGCGATGTCGGTGTCCCTGGTGTCCCGGTTGCTGTTCCTCTTCGCGCTCCCCCTGCTGATCATGGACCGCTCCGGCCTCACGCTGGAGGGCCAGGGGACCGTCATGCCCACGGTCGCGCTCAAGGTGAGGGAACCCTGGCGCTGGCTGGGACTGATCCCGGTCTTCGCGGCGACGGTGACGATCGGGTACCTGATCGTGCCCTACATCGGGCTTCCGGAGCCCTCGCTCACCCTGTTCGCCATGCTGCTCGCGTTCGCCTTCATCGCGGTCTGCGAGGAGATCTTCTTCCGCGGGATGATACAGACCCGGCTGGAGATCCTCCTGGGGCGCTGGGGCGGCATCATCGCCACGTCCGTGGTGTTCGCGCTGACCTACGCGCTGATCCAGCCCTACGACGCGGTCTCCCAGCTCACCGGGGGGGACCTGGTGCACGATACGGGTCTGTCCATGCTGACCTACGCCACCGCGAGCATGCTCTACGGCTACCTGTGGGCCTGCTACCGCAACACCTGGATCAACGTCCTGTTGCGCATGGCGATCTTCGTGCTCATCCTGCCGCCCGACCTGGACGTCGGCATCTGAACCGCATGTATGGGTACAGATGATGAATAGAGGCCTCATTGCGGTCATTTCCCCCTCGCGGGGATGTCACCGCCTGGTCATGGAAGAGGGGGAGTCTGCCACCTGTGAGCACGGAAACAGCGCCGACACCCGCGGAGACCGGCAACGCGGAACCGCCCTCCGACAGATTCATGGACCGTGAGGAGGGGTGGCTCCGCTTCAACCAGCGGGTCCTCGAACTCGCCGAGGACGAGGACATCCCCCTGTTGGAGCGGGCGCGGTTCCTCTCGATCTTCTCCGGCAACCTCGACGAGTTCTTCATGGTGCGCGTCGCCGGGCTCAAACGACGCCTGGCCACCGGCCTCTCGGTGCCCTCCGCCAGCGGGCACCACCCCAAGGCCCTGCTGGAGCGGATCTCCCTGTTCACACACGAACTCGTGTCACGACAGACCGCCTGCTTCGCGAAGAGCGTCGCCCCGGCCCTGGCACAGGAGGGCATCGGCATCGTCCGCTGGAACGAGCTGGACAGCGGTGAACGCGAGTACCTGCACGGATACTTCCGCCGCTCCGTCTACCCCCTGGTGACACCCTTCGCGGTCGACTCGGCGCACCCGTTCCCCTACATCTCCGGTCGCTCGCTGAACCTCGCCGTCACCGCACGGGATCCCGGTGACGACCGGCGCATGTTCGCCCGGGTCAAGGTGCCCGCCTCCCTGCCGCGCTTCATCGAGCTCACCGAGCACGGGGGCGGCCGCTACGTCCCGGTCGAGGACATCATCGCCGCCCACCTGCCCCAGCTGTTCGAGGGCATGGAGGTGGTCGAACACCACGCCTTCCGTGTCACCCGCAACGCCGACCTGGAGGTCGACGAGGACGAGACCGACGACCTCGTCCAATCCCTGGAGAACGAACTCCTGCGTCGCCGCTTCGGACCGCTCGTACGACTGGAGGTGGAGGAGACCATCAGTGACGAGGTCCTGACCATCCTCACCGACGAGCTCGGTGCCGAGGACGAGGAGATCTATCGGGTGCCCGGGCCCCTCAACCTCTCCGGACTCTCCCAGATCGCGGACGCCGACCGCCCCGACCTGAGCTTCCCGCCGATGGTCCCGGTCGAACCGCGCGCGCTGACCTCCGGTGACCTGTTCGCCGCCGTCCTCGAACGCGAGGTCCTCGTCCACCACCCCTACGAGTCCTTCTCCACCACCACCGAACGCTTCCTCGCGTTGGCCGCGACCGACCCACAGGTCGTGGCGATCAAACAGACCCTGTACCGCACCAGCGGGGACTCTCCCATCGTGGAATCGCTCATCGAGGCGGCCCGCGGGGGCAAGGAGGTCGTGGTCCTGGTGGAGGTCAAGGCCCGCTTCGACGAGCAGAACAACATCCAGTGGGCGCGAAAACTGGAGGAGGCGGGCTGCCACGTGGTCTACGGGGTGATCGGTCTCAAGACCCACTGCAAGCTCTCCATGGTCATCCGCCAGGACGACGAAGGCCTGCTGCGCCGTTACTGCCACATCGGCACCGGCAACTACAACCCGAGTACCGCCCGCGTGTACGAGGACCTGGGCCTGTTCAGCGCCGCGGCGGAGGTGGGCGAGGACGTCAGCGACCTGTTCAACGGTCTCACCGGGTTCTCCCGCAAGCGGCACTACCGAAGGCTCATGGTGGCGCCGTCCGGGCTGCGCTCGGGTCTGCTCCGGCAGATCGACACCGAGATCGCCAACGCGGAAAAGGGCGAACCCGCGCGCATCCGTATCAAGGTCAACTCGTTGGTGGACGAAGAGATCATCGACGCCCTCTACCGGGCCTCCCGGTCGGGGGTCGACGTGGATCTGTGGGTGCGAGGCAGCTGCGTCCTGCGCCCCGGCGTGCCCGGGTTGTCGGAGAACATCCGGGTCCGCAGCGTCCTCGGCCGTTTCCTGGAACACTCCCGGGTGTTCGTCTTCGCCAACGGTCGGCGACCCCAGGTGTGGATCGGTAGCGCCGACCTGATGCCGCGTAACCTGGACCGTCGCGTGGAGGCGCTGGTGCGTGTCGCCGACCCCGAACAATGCCGGCGCCTGATCGGTCTGATGGACCTGGCGATGGCCGACACCACCTCCACCTGGCACATGCGCTCCGACGGCACGTGGGACCGTTTCACCCACGACGAAGAGGGCCGCCGGCTGAACGACCTCCAGGAGACCCTTCGCGGCGACCGTCACCCGCGGATGGTGGACGCGTGAACCCGGGCGGCTACCTGGAACCCATCCGGGCCGGCGGCGCCGTCCTGTGGCGTGACGGCGCGAACGGCCGTGAGGTCGTACTCATCCGTCGTCCGAACCGCGGTGACCGGACCCTGCCCAAGGGCAAGTTGAAGAACGGCGAGCACCCCATCGGCGGCGCGGTCCGCGAGGTGGAGGAGGAGACCGGGCTGGTCCCCGTGCTCGGTCGTCGGTTACCGACGCAGCGCTACCTCAAGGACGGTTGGCCCAAACAGGTGGAGTGGTGGGCGGCCACCCCCGGGAATCCCGGCGGGGAGATCGACTACGAACCCAACGACGAGGTCGAATCCGTCGAATGGGTGCCCGTGGGGCAGGCCCGCGAAAAGCTCACCTACGCACACGACGCCAAGGTCATCGACGACTTCCGGGCGGGCCCCGCCCGGACCTTCCCCATCATCCTGTTGCGGCACCTGGCCGCGGGGGACAAACGCGCCTGGAACGGCAGCGACCTTCTGCGTCCGCTCGACGAGACCGGGCGGGCCGAGGCCCTGTCCCTGCCCCGGGTGCTCTGCGCCTACGGGGATCTGCGTGCGGTGTCGTCGGCGGCGGCGCGTTGTACCGAGTCGTTGCTGCCGTACACGGTCGAGTGCGACGCGCGGATGCGCACCGAACCCGCCTTCACGGTGGGCCGGGATGGCAAGGGATACGAGGTGGATCGGGCCCGGGAGGCGTTCGCGCGCGTGCTCGACGAGGGGCTTCCCACAGTGGTTTGCACGCACGGGGAGTTGGTCCCGGAGCTGTTGACCGAGGCGCTCACCCGGTTCGGTATGCCGTTGTCCCGACAGAGAGGGCTGCGCAAGGGGTCGTTCTGGGTGCTGCACGTGTCCGTCGACGGTGCCTTGGCCGCGGTGGAGCGACACCACGTGCGGGAGTGACATGATGCGTGCATGGCTGAACACATGGTGGCGCGGAGCGTCGTGGTCGATGCTCCGGCCAAGAGGATCTTCGATCTGCTCGCCGATCCCGCTCGGCACCCCGAACTCGACGGGTCCGGCACGGTGCGCGGGGCGGTCTTCGGACCGGACCGGCTGGAGTCGGGCTCGGAGTTCGGCATGGACATGCGGATGATGGGCTTGCCCTACCGGATGACCAACCGGGTGGTGGAGTTCGAGGAGGTCCGACTCATCGCCTGGAAACACGTGGGGTCGCACCGTTGGCGCTACGAGCTGGAGGAGATGGACCCGGGGCGGACCCTCGTCACGGAGACCTTCGACTACACACGGGGACAGACGCTCTTCTACGTCCTGTCCGGGGCACCGGCCCGCAACGCCCGTGGGATCGAGGAGACCCTGGTGCGTCTCAAGCGGGTCGCCGAACAGGGCTGAGGATCACCCCTGGTGGTGGCCGTGACCGTCGGTGGGAGGCGGCCCCGCCCATCGACGCGCCGACACGGCACCTCCCGAAATGACCTAAAGTTCGGCAAGGGCCCGCGAAACCCCTCGCCCCCCGGCCACCGAGGCGTCGGCAAGTGCGGGCTCGTTGACGACGGTCGATGTGGAAGTCGGGAGACCAGTGGGTGCAACGAGCTTCGGTGACGTGTGGCAGGACGTGCTGTCCGTCCAGCCCGACCCGGAACAGTGGATCATCGTCACGGCGGCCGCGATCGCCCTGGCGGCCGTATTGCTCGGTCCGCCCTGGAGGGTGGCTCGCAACGTCGTCACCATCGCGCACGAAGGCGGACACGCGATCGTGGCACTGATCAGCGGCCGTCAGCTGACCGGGATCCGCCTGCACTCCGACACCTCCGGGGTGACGGTCTCCCGAGGCAAGCCCACCGGCATCGGCATGATCCTCACGGTGTTCGCCGGCTACGTCGCGCCCACCGTCATCGGCCTCCTCGGCATCCTCATGCTGATGTCGGGCCGCGTCACCGCACTGCTGTGGCTGAGCATCGTCGTGCTCGCCGCCATGCTGCTGATGATCCGCAACCTCTACGGCGTGATCTCCATCGTCGTGACCGGCGCCGTGGTCTTCGGTGTCAGCTGGTTCACCCCGCACGAGGTCCAGGCGGCCTTCGCCTACCTGTTCATCTGGTTCCTGCTCTTCGCGGGCGTGCGCCCCGTCATCGAGCTGCAGAGCCAGCGGATGCGTCAGCCCTCCCCGCACTCCGACGCCGACCAGCTCGCCCGACTCACCGGCCTGCCGGGCACCCTGTGGGTGATGGTGTTCCTGCTCGTGAACATCGCGGTCACCGGCCTGGGCGTGTGGATGCTCCTGTTCCAGTGACCTTCGGGCACGACGAAGGGCCCCGCGGCGGAGTTCGCGGGGCCTTTTCTACGTGAAAGGGCGCTTCCGTCAGGCGGTCTGCGGCGCGGCGAGCGCCTGCGAGACCGAGTCGAACACCGGGATGCGGGTGTCCAGGGACGTGATGCGCAGGGTCTGCAGGACCCGTGGCGGGGCGGCGGCGATCACCAGCAGCGCCCGTTGTTCCTTGGCGAACTTGTGCGCTCGGATGAGGACGCGAAGGCCGCTGGAGTCGATGAAGCGCAGGTCGGTGCAGTCGAGTACGACGCGGCCGAACGGCTGCGTGGTCAGGGCCCCCGTAGCGGCATCCTGGAAGCGGGCCTCGGTGGCCATGTCGATCTCCCCGTCCAGGGCCAGGACAAGTCCGGACTCGTGGAGGGTGGAAGCGATGGTCAGGTCGGGCATTGCGACTCCGGCGTACTCGGGCCCAGCCCGATGGGTCGGCGAGGCGGACCACAAGTCGTCCCACCGGGGACGTGTGGCGACCGGTGCGTTGGTTGCGTTACCGCGTGAGCCAAGCTGATGGTTCATCAAGTTCCTTGCGTGGTACCCCGGACCGGATGCCGGGGGAGGAAACGCCTTTCTCGCCAGGTTTGCTCGGAAAAGCACGGCACTTCTGGAACGTCTGTGTCAGGCCCGAAAGTTCCTGAAGCGATGCTTGTCATCGGTGATGACGGATGATCGAGGGCCGTGAGGCTCGGTGTTCGACGGACCCGGGTTCGACGGGGTACGTCGTGGACCGACGGCGATAAGGCCCTCTGGGATGGAACCCACCGGTGTCGACGGTCATTCCCCGGCGTCCCGCGTCGGAGTCGACGGCCGGTCCGGAGCCTGGCCCGGGCCCCGCTCCCGGGGGCCACGGTGGCCTGCTGGGATCTCGGTTCACCGGGGTCGTTACAGCCACGGACCTTACCACAGGGTCGTGGCCTATTCGTGACGTGAGTGACGCATGCCCGTGCCTGTGTGGTTTGCCTTTCTCGGGGCGGATGGTGTAGGGGATGGGTCCGTTCGGGTCGTCGGTTCCGGTTCCGCGGACTGATCCCGTTGTTGGAGTGCCCAAACGCAGACCGAAAGGGTCAACGGAACCGCGACGGTCAGCGCCAGCGCCGGAATCGCCACCCCCGAATCGTTGGCGGCGAAGCCCACCAGAGCCGTCACGAGGGAACCCGTGAGCCCTGCCCGGAGTGTCGGAGCGTACTCGTAGGCCCGCTGGAGCGCTCCGATCCGCCACTTCGTTGGCCGATTGAGGACAACGAAAAGGAACACCAGAGCCCCCGCCGACAGCAGGGTGAGCTGCCAGTTGCCCAGGGTGCCCAGCATCGCCCCCAGCTTGCGGGCGAGCACGGTCCCGGCCTCCCCGTGCAGCACCTGATCGGCGAAGACGCCGAAATGGCTGCGCTCCGCGGCCGGGCGCTGGTGGTCCACCCAGGACAACAGGGTGATCACCATCACCGCCGTGATCCCCGCGATGGCGAGTCGTGGAACGGTGACACGCACCCCCGCGATCATCATCGAGGTCACCGCCAGGCCCGGGATCAGCGCGACCACCCCACCGAAGTCGGTGCCCAGTCCCGGCCACCCGATGACGAGCACCGAGGCGACCCCGATGGCCAGGGCCGTGGCCACCGCCGCCCGCCGTCGGCCCCGAACGATGAGGGTGTGCGCGATCCCGGTCACCGCCATGAGCATGCCGGTGGCGAAGGTCGCGAACGCGATGTTGCCGATCCCGTGGAACCGGCCGCCCACGATGGGGGAGTACCCGGTGGGCGAGTTCATCTGCAGGTGCGCGCCCGAGCACAGGTCCAGGAACAGCACCAGCGTGGTCGCGCCCGCCACCACCGTCATCGGGCCGAGGGCGCTGTGCCGCCACGGCCCCGCCATCGCCGCCGTCACCACCAAGGCGTCCACCACCAGTACCGACAGCAACAGGGCCAGGGACGGCAACGGCGCGGACCACCACGGGACGAGGTTGGCCAGGTAACTCGCCACGGGGAAGGCCGCGCCCGCCAGCGCCACCGTCCGGGTGAGCGACAGCACCAGAGCACGTTTGCCCCTCTGCCCGTCGGAGTACCGGTGCAGGGCGTAGGCGGCCGCCGCGTAGATCAACAGTTGCAGGGCGACCAGACCGCTGAAGAAACCCGGGATGGCGGCGCCCACCACCACCGCGGCCGTATTGAAGTCCACCAACCGTTCCAGAGAGGTCTCCGTGGTGGCGGGACGTTCGCTCAACCGCCAGACCCGGCCGCCCGTGGGTTCCTCCGGTCGCATCCCCAACGCCTGGAGAACGGTCTCGGTGGTATCGGTGAGGGCCACCAGGCCGGGCCTTCGGGTCGACTCCGAGACCAGGTAGGCGGAAGGGCCCGCAGGTCCGTGCTCGGTCATGTGGCCGGTCACGGCCGCGGTGAGCCGGGACGGACCCGCGTCCATGGACACGCCCACGACCATCAGCGAGGCGCCGGTGGGCAGGGCGCTCGTCAACGCGGTGAGCCGGGAGTCGAGGCTCTCCAGCGCCTCCGCGCGGGCCTCCTCCGATACGTCCTCGGGCCGCATCTCCTCCCGGCCGTCCTCCATGGTGACCGGGGCCGGATAGAGGTGGGCGAGTTGGGGCAGGTCCACCACGGCCAGGGACACCCCGTCGAGCCGTTCGGGGGTCACCTCACGCGCCGACTCCAGGTAGTGGTCGACCCGTCCCGAGGCGTCGGCGGCGCCCAACGCGGCGCCGGGGCCGGCGGCCAGGGTCGATCCGCCGTGGTCGCGAACGGTCTGCCCGAGCAGACCCACGGGCGCGGCGAAGGGCGAGTCACGGTTCGCCGCCACGAGGTCGGAGTGACCGGGAACGACGGCGCCGGAACCGTCCGAAAGGGGTTCGGGCGCAGACTCGCAGGTCGTGAACCGTGCCCGCTCAGCCGAGGCGCGCTGTCCCGCCGACACCGACAGCCAACCGTCGACGGGGCAGGTGCGGGAGGTGGCGGTGCGGATCGACACGTTGCCGACTGCCCCGTCCCCGGCCAACGCCCACAGGGTGGGTGTGCGCTCGGGGGTGACGTCCTCCCAGAGAAGCCCGGGGACCCCGACCAGGACCACCGGGGACGTTTCCGTCTCGGCGAGCGCGGACGTGGGCGCCGTGCAAAGGAGGGCCGCCAGGGCGATGAGGAGCGTGCCCAGGCGCCCTCCCCAACGCGGGTCGGCCCCGGGACTCGGTGCCATGGCGGCCCCCTGATCGCGCGTTCGCCCTGTCGGTCGCGCTCACCCTAGTGATCGGGGGGCGCGCACAGAGGGAAAGCGGCGGTTTCGGGATCTTCGGGTCGATCCCGTGGGCATCAGCCCTGGACGCCCCACCGCTTCAGCGTCTCCTCGGTGTCCGGAAGCGGTCTGCCGCGGGTGACCTCGCCGGGCGTGCGATCGAATCGGGGCGCGGGGCCTGCGACGACCCGGTCGCCCTGGCGGGTGAGCGCGCCGCGGGCCCGCACGTGCGGGTGGTCGGGGGCCTCCGCCAGGGACAGGACCGGCATGACACAGGCGTCGGTGTTCTCGAACACCTCACCCCACTGGTCCCGGGTGCGGGTGCGCAGCACCTCGGCGAATCGTGCCCGCAACAGCGGCCACTTCCCGGTGTCCCACTGGTCGGGGAGGTCCTCGCCCGCCAGGCCGGTCCCCTCCAGGAACGCGGCGTAGAACTGTGGTTCGATGCAGCCCACGGACACGTGGCGACCGTCGGCGCACTCGTAGACGTCGTACCAGGGCGCTCCCGTGTCGAGGTAGTTGGTGCCGCGCTCGTCACTCCAGAAGTCGCGCGAACGGTCCTCGTGCAGCATCGACATGAGCAGGGCGCTGCCGTCCACCATCGCCGCGTCGACCACCTGCCCGCGCCCGGAGGTCTGCCGTTCCACCAACGCGGCGAGGATCCCGGTGACGGTGAACATGGTGCCGCCGGCGAAGTCGCCCAGGAGGTTGACCGGGGGGACCGGCGGGCCGCCGGCGCGGCCGATGGAGTGCAGGGCGCCGTTCACGGAGATGTAGTTCATGTCGTGCCCGGCGGTTTTCGCCAGTGGACCCTCCTGGCCCCAGCCGGTGACGCGTGCGTACACCAGGCGCGGGTTCGATTCGAGGCAGTCGTCGGGGCCCAGCCCGAGACGTTCCATCACCCCGGGGCGGAACCCCTCCAGGAGCACGTCTGCCCGGGAGACCAGGTCACGGGCGAGGTCCAGGCCCCTCTCGGACTTGAGGTCGGCGCCGACCACGGTCCGGCCCTCGCTCATGTGCGGGCCGGGGGCGCCGGCGTGAAGGGCCTCGGCGGCCCGGGGCCGATCGACCCGGACGACGTCGGCCCCCAGGTCGGCGAGGAGCATGCCCGTCATCGGAGCCGGTCCGAGACCGGTGAACTCGACGACGCGGATTCCGTTGAGAGGTCCCATGGGTGCCTTTCGGACGCGAGCAGTACTAGAACGGCGTTCGGTTCATTGTGCAGGCCGAGCCTGTTCGGCGCCAGTCCTCGTTTTCGGTCAGTAACAAACCCTTTACTCAGCGTGGTATTAATGTGGCCCTGTCCCACCTCGAAAGAAGGGTGATCCACCCATGCCCGGCGGACGCAGCACCAAGGGCCGAAGGCGCGCCCCATTCCCCGTCCCCGCCTCGTGGTGGCCGCCGTCGTCACCGGTGCGGTCACGCTCACCCTCGCCGGCGGCGGCACCGCCCTGGCGACGGACCGGAGCGTCACCGTCGACGTCGACGGTGTGGAGACGACCGTCCACACCTTCGGTGGAACCGTCGCCGACGCCCTGGCGGAAGCCGGTGTGCAACTCGACGAGAGCGACGCCGTGGCCCCTTCCCTGGAGACACCCGTCGGAGCCGGAGACCACGTCATGGTCCGCTCCTCGAGACGGCTCACCGTGGAACTCGACGGCCACCGGGCCGATCACCAGGTCAACGCCACCACCCTCGACGAGGGTCTGGACCAGATCGGCCTCGACCCCGAAGGCGTCGAACTCTCCCGGGCGCACACCACCGCCATCCCCGCCGACGGCCTCACCGTCACCGCCGAACGCGCGCCCCGCGTGGTCGTCATGTACGACACGATCCGCTCCGAGACCCGCACCACCGGGGACACCGTCGCCGACGTCCTCGACGCGGCCGGGGTCGAGCCCGGCGAACACGACGTCGTCAACCCCGAACCGGACGAGCCCGCCGAACCGGACATGGTCGTTCGGGTCCTGCCGGTCCTCGACGAACCCGAGGTCGAAGAGGTCGTCATCGAGGCAGAGACCGTCGAACAGGAGGACCCCGACCGCCCCGAGGGCGAACGCGAGGTCGTCACCGAACCCGAGGACGGCCTCAAGGAGGTCACCACCGCGACCGTCCTGCGCGAAGGCGAGGAGGTCGAGTACGAACTCTCCGAGGAGATCGTCACCGAACCCGTGGAGGGCCTGGTGGAGGTCGGTACCAAGGTGGAGGAGGACCCCGCACCCGGGGCGAGCGGCGCGGCGGCCGGCCTCGACTGGTCCGGGCTCGCCCAGTGCGAGTCGGGCGGCGACCCCACGGCGGTCAACTCCGCGGGCGGCTACTACGGCCTCTACCAGTTCAGCGTCACGACCTGGGAATCGGTCGGCGGCAGCGGACTGCCCTCCGAGGCGAGCCCGGGTGAACAGACCAGCCGCGCCCAGGCTCTCTACGACACCGTCGACGGGAACTGGCAGAGTCAGTGGCCGCAGTGCGGCACACACCTCTTCGACTGAAGGGACGAGCGGGTGGGCGGTGGCCGGCAAGATGTGGGGGTGACACAGACACCCGCACCCGACCCCGCCGAGCACTCCCGCCTGCTCACCCCCGCCGACGTACGTGAGCTCGCCGAGCGGTTCGGTATCCGGCCCACCAAGACCCTGGGCCAGAACTTCGTCATCGACCACGGCACGGTCCGCCGCATCGTCCGTGTGGCGGACGTCGGCGCCGACGACGTGGTCGTCGAGGTGGGGCCGGGACTCGGTTCCCTCACCCTCGCCCTCCTGCCGCACGTGCGACAGGTCACCGCGATCGAGATCGACCCGGCGCTCGCCGAGGCCCTGCCCGGCACCGTCGCCGTCCACGCGCCCGACCTCGCCGACAGGCTCACCGTCGTTCCAGGCGACGCCATGCGCATCACGGAACTCCCTGGACCCGAACCCACCGCCTTGGTGGCCAACCTGCCCTACAACGTCTCGGTGCCGGTCCTGTTGCACCTGCTCGAACTGCTGCCGTCCCTGCGCAGGGTGTTGGTCATGGTGCAGTCCGAGGTCGCCGACCGGATCACCGCCACGCCCGGTGGCCGCATCTACGGGGTGCCCTCCGCGAAGGTCGCCTGGTACGCCGCCGCCAAACGCGCCGGCGCCGTGGGACGAAACGTGTTCTGGCCCGCACCCAAGGTCGACTCCGGGCTGGTGGAACTCGTGCGCCGCCCCGTCCCCACCACCAAGGCGTCCCGAGAAGAGGTCTTCGCGGTGATCGACGCCGCCTTCGCGCAGCGTCGTAAGACGCTACGGGCGGCCCTGGCCGGCTGGGCCGGTTCCGCGCCCGCCGCCGAGGTGGCCCTGCGCGCCGCGGGCATCGACCCGCGGACGCGAGGCGAGTCCCTGGGGATCGAGGAGTTCGCGGCCATCGCCGAGCACCGACCGGCTCAGTCCTCGGAGGCCTTGGTCGAGTCCTGAACCCTCGGGGCCCCCGACGGGTCCGGGCGCGAACGCAGCAGCGCCCGGGCCACTCCGGCGAGTCCCAGGCCCGCGAACAGCACCGGGAGCAACCACAGGGCGTTGAAGTCCCAGGACCCGCTGCCCTGCACGACGAACACGACCGCCAGGCCGAGGAAGAGCACCCCGGCGACCAGTGAGCCGCCGTCAATCCCGCGCTTGGTCATAGCGAACCTCCAGTACTCCGACCCTGGTGTCGGTCTTCACGTTCACCACGGGTACCTCCGCCGCCTCAGATCGCGGCAACGGTCCGACCGGCTCGAACGACTCCTTGTACGTGAGGTCGTACCCGTGCCGGTCGTCGTCTCCCTCCTCCGGAGCGTGCACGGCTCCGAACGTCACGTGCCCGTCCAGTTCGACCCGCACGCCGTCGGGTATCAACACGATCAACACGCCCTGGTCGACACGGGCCGTGACGTCCACGCTCTGTCCGGGC
>NZ_DYZD01000081.1 GCF_020741345.1 Nocardiopsis listeri | reverse complement strand
TAGAGGTGACCAACGGACCTCCTTTGACGGCGATGGTCCCGAAGCACACCGGCCTCGGCCGGGTAGGTACTCGCGGGGCATGGCCTAGAATCCCCCTCGTTCCCGAGGGCGAAGACGGTGAGGAGAGGCGTATGAGCGATTTCGCCGGGCTCTCCCCCACCGAGGTGATCGCCGCGTGGATCCCGCACGACGCCAGGTTCCGCGCGAGCGCGGTCCGGCACGCCCGAAGCGACTCCGGGGGTCGTCGACTGCACGCGTACGTGGACGGGCTGGTCAACCGGGGCAACGACGCCGGTCGTCCACTCGACGAGGACGCCCTGCGGACCATGGCCGCCGTCCGTGAGGACCTGGAACGGCGTTCCCTGGCCTCGGTGGACTGGCGGGCGGTGCGCGAACGCCTGATCGAGGGTCTGGGCTGAGGGCGGAGCCGGGCGAGGCGTTCCCCGGTTCGATCGAGGTCTCATCGCAGCTCCTCCTCCCTGAACAGCGCGCGCAGGTAGACGATGGTCACGCCCAGGAGCAGCAGTGTGAGCATGACGGCGATGGCCGAGCCCATCCCGAAGTCGTTCTGGCCGAAGGACTTCACGTAGGACCACACGCCCAGGTTGAGCATCTCGGAACCGCCTACGTCACCGCCGGGCATCAGGTAGATCTGCGCGAAGACCTTGAAGTCCCAGATGGTGGACAGAACCGTCACCACCGCGAATACCGGACGCAGCGTCGGGAACGTGACGTGCCAGAAGCGCTTCCACGCGCCGGCGCCGTCGATGCGGGCCGCCTCGTACAGCTCCTTGGGCACGGTGAGCAGCCCCGCCAGCACGGTCACCGCCACGAACGGGAAACCGCTGTGCACGATGTTGAGGGTGACGATGGCGTAGAACCAGAGCCGGTCGGCGAACCAGTTGTAGCCGCCTGGGTCGACAACGCCCATTCCCATGAGCGTCTGGGCGACCACACCCTGGTCGACGTCGAAGATCCAGATCCACACGTAGGTGCCGCTGACCGCGGGCATGGCCCAGGCCACCATGATGCAGGAGACCACGATGATCCGCGGGAGGGGCTTGAGCGTGGACAGCAGAAGGGCGACCAGCGTGCCCAGAACGACCGTGGTCACCACCGCGATCACGGCGAACGTCAGTGTGTTGACCAGTACGGTCTGCCACAGGTAGGGGTCGGTCAGCAGCGTGACGTAGTTGGACAGTCCGATGAAGTCGGACTCCCCCGAGACCAGGTTGCGCAGCTTGAAGTCCCGGAAGGACAGCCACACGATCCGTCCGATGGGCAGGAGCAGCAGGACCCCGATGACACCCAGCGGCGGTACCAGTAGGACCCACGGCAGGAGGGCGCGCCGCCCCCTCATGCTCAGGAGCGGCGCGCGCTTCGACCGCCGTAGGGTCGACGTGGGTCTCAATTGCCCTCGTTGAGGATGTTCTCGATGGTCTCGGCGGCGGTGTCGGTCGCCTCCTCGACGCCGGCGTTACCGTTCAGGATGTCCTGCTGCATCTTGACGATCACGCCCTCGGCCTCGACCTGCGACCAGGCGGGGACGGCCGGGGTGCTCTTGCCGGCCTCCAGCAGCTGGGTCGCGAACGGCTGCACGAGCGGGTCCTCGGACTCGGCGTAACCCTCGATCTCCTCGACGCCGGCGGGGAAGAAGCCGCTCTCCTCGCCCCAACGCTCGAAGTACTCGCCGTTGGTGAGGAGGTCGACGTACTGCCAGGCGGCCTCTTCGTTGCCGGTGCCCTCGAACACCGACAGCAGCGACCCGCCTGCGAAGGACTCGGTGTACCCCTCCTCCTGGCCGGGCAGCACGAAGACGCCGAGCTTGTCCTCCAGGTCCGGGTTGTTCTCGATGATGGCCTTGGGGTTGGAGCTGTTGGAGATCGCCATGATGGCCTGATCGTCGGAGAGCGCCTCCATGACGTCGATCTCGTTCCAGTTGACCGCGCCCGTGGTGGACAGGTCGTCCTCCAGGGCCAGGTCGGTGAAGAACTCGACCCCGGCCCGGCCTTCCGGCGAGTTGATGGTGGAGGTCCAGGTGCCGTCGGCCTCCTCCACGGCGACCTCGCCGCCACCGCCCCAGATCCACGGCATGACCGAGTACTGGGCGTCGCCGGGCACCGGGAAGGCGATCATGTCCTCTTCGGCCTCGGCGAGGTCGAGCGCGGTGTCGCGCATCTCCTCCCAGTCGGCCGGCTCCTCGTGGCCGTGCTCGTCGAAGATGTCCTTGCGGTAGATGATCGATCGGATCGACGCGTACCAGGGCACCCCGTAGGCGGCGTCGTCGACGACGCCCATCTCGTACATCTCCTGTTGGAAACGGGAGGGGTCGTCGATGTAGCCGGACAGGTCGTGCAGGACTCCGGCGTCGGCGTACTCCGGTGTGAAGGTGGTGCCCAACTCCACGACGTCGGGCAGGGTGCCACCGGCGATGGCGGTGGAGATCTTGTCCTGAGCGTCCTGCCAGGGCACGAACTCGACCTCGACGCCGATCCCGTTCTCCTCTTCGAAGGCCGTACCGACCTCGTCGAAGAAGGAAGTGGCGTCCGGGTTGGTGCCCTCCATGATCCACACCTGGAGGGTGTCGGTGTCACCTCCACCGCCACCGTCACCGCCGCCGCAGGCCGTGGCCGCGAGCACCAAGGCGAGTGAGGCCGCGGGGAGGGGAAGGTACTGGTGTACTCGTCTGCGTGCCATCGGCTCGCCTCCCGCTTTCTTTCGAGGGTCCCCTGAGGGTTGGTAGGAAACCTACGTAATTAAGGCCGACTTGTGAAGTAAACCACTGCCACTTGTGTCTGAGCTGTTAGGGAGTGCCCTGGAGCAGACCCCTCACTCGCTCAGACCGGTGACCTGACGCAGGGTGGAGACCAGTTCCGCGCGCTTGTAGACGGCGAGGCCGATGGCGGCGCCGAACGCGGCGAGCATATGGACGTAGACCATGGGATCGCCCCTGGTGAAGCGTTCGGCGGCCTCCTCCTCACCCACCGAGTGCGCCTCCCAAGCGGTGGAGACCGCGAACTCCAGTTCCGGGGGGAGCATCTCGGCGACGGTGCGGGCCACCGCCTCACGGGAGTCGGCGGGCTTCCAGACCACACCGGTGGTCTGCACCCGGCGGCTGAGGAACGCCGCGATCACCTTGAGCTCGGACAGGACGGCGTCGGAGTCGTCGGCGGCCCGGGGGATCACACGGTCCAGTTCCTCACGGTTGTGGTCCACGTACGCGCCGATCAGCGCGATCGCGGTCTCCTTGACGTGGTCCGGCAGGTCGGGGCCGGATCCGGAGTCGGAATCGGGTTCGGAGGAGTGGTCGTCGGAGGACACTGCGGATCCCTTCACGGCTGCTGGTATCTGGACGCTGACCATGATGCCGTCTGCACGTACCCGCGCGGGGCGGATGGCGGGTCGGGGGTGTCCGCGCGCCGCGAACACCCCCGGCCCCCCTTCGGGCCCTATCTCAAAAGTCGGGTCGTAGCGGCATGTGGGAGGCGGTGCCGTCCTGTTTGACGCCCAGGATCTGGTGGAGTTGCACGACGTCGCGCTCGAACCCGAGGACGCAACCGGCCATGTACAGGCGCCAGACCCTGGCGGTGCCCACGCCGACCTCCCGAACGGCCTCGTCCCAGTTGCGCTCCAGGTTCTCGCCCCAGTGGCGCAGGGTCAGGGCGTAGTGTTCGCGCAGGTTCTCCTGGTGACGGATCTCGAACCCGCTGTCGTTCATGGCGGTCTGGATCCGGCCGGGGCCCTCCAGCTCACCGTCGGGGAACACGTAGCGGTTGATCACGCCCTTGGTGTTCATCGGCGGCAGGTCGTTGCGCGGCCGGGTGATGCAGTGGTTGAGCAACCGTCCGCCCGGCACGAGCTTGTCGTTGAGCGAGGCGAAGTAGGCGTCCAGGTTCCTCGACCCGATGTGCTCGGTCAGCCCGATGGAGCTGATCCGGTCGAAGCTGCCGTCGGGCACGTCCCGGTAGTCCATGTGGCGGATCTCGGCGAGCCCGGTCAGGCCCTCCTGAGCGATCTTCTTGGCACCCCACTCGGCCTGTTCCTTGGACAGGGTCACGCCGATCGCCCGGACCCCGTGCTCGCGGGCGGCGTGGCGGACCATGCCGCCCCACCCACAGCCCACGTCGAGGAGTTCCATGCCCTTCTCCAGGCCGAGCTTGCGGGCCACCAGGTCGTACTTGCGGAACTGGGCGCTCTCCAACGCCCCGTCGAACGCGCCCACCCGGTCCAGGCCGCCGTCCTCGTCGTCGAAGACCGCGCAGGTGTAGGTCATCGACGGGCCCAGGACCAGCTCGTAGAACTCGTTGGAGACGTCGTAGTGGTGGTGGATGACCTCGGCGTCGCGCTCCTTGGAATGGCGCAACCCACGCCCGAGCAGGGTCCTGCGACGCATCTCCTGGGGCGGTGGGGCGACCCGGTTGACGAACTTGACCCAGCCGACGGAGCGGACGATCTCGACGAGGTCGCGGGCGGACACGTTGACGCCCTCGGCGAAGGCGAAGTCCGCCATCCGTCTGAGCGCGGTGTACATGTCACCTTCGAGTTCGAGGTGACCGGAGACGTAGGCGCGGGTCAGGCCGACGGCGTTGGGTGACTGCGCGAGGTGGTTGACGGCGACCGGAGTGCGCACGTGCAACGTCACGTCGCTGTTCGGATCGCCCGCGGAACTTCCGTCGTAGGCGGTGAACCGGATCGGTGCGTTCGGTCCCACGACACGCTCGAAGATCTCTGCAAGTCGCATCCTGCGTCCTTCCTCCTCACGGATGCGGCCCGACCAGCGGGTCGCGTCCCGATGGTGGTGTCCAGTTGCTCAGCGATTGCGTACGCACTTGGCGTACAGGTCCAACAGCCGACCCCGTGGGTCGTAGGTGTCCTTGAGGTCGCGGTAGGCGGAGCCGTTGTACAGGGCCCAGAACTCTTCTTCGGTGTAGAACGCGTCCGAGTAAAGGGACTTGTGCCCGCCGAGCCGCGCGACCTCCTCCTCCACCCGGCGGTTGTGGTGGGCGCGCCGCTGGCCCGGCTTCATGTCGACCAGCCCCCAGAACCCGAAGTTCACGTAGAGGCGGTCGTTCTCCAGCGGGTAGAGCGGCCACACGTGCTCGCCGTCGGGTGTGTGCGGGCGTCGCGGCTCGCGCAGGCGGAGCGGGCACATCCACACCGGGTTCATACCGACCTCGGCGTGGAAGAAGTCCAGGAACTCGGCGCCGCGTTCGACGCCCACCTCGATGTCCTGGATGAGCGGTTCCTGTGGCCGACGTCCCCGGTAGTGGTTGAGCAGTCGGGAGAAGTCGCTGCGCCGGTCCCAGGCGACCAGCCTGCGGTAGACGTCGGAACGTTTGAGGGAACGCGGCCACAGCGGCCGCACCAACGGGTTCTGGGTGCCGAAGGCGCGGGAGCACCAGAACCAGTCGGTGTCCCAGCGCCACAGGTAGTCGTGGATGGTGAGGTGGTCGCCGGGCCCGTCGCCCGCGTAGCGCGGGATGGACCGGTAGTAGATGTCGTTGCCCGTGTAGTCACTGGTCCAGGGGGCCTGGTCGGTGAAGCGGGCCAGGGTCAGGTACAGCTCGTCGGGGCCGAAGGCCACCCCGTCCACGAAGTCGACCCGGTCCCCGTCGTGCTCGGCCGCCGCACTGATCCGGGCCAGGGCGTCCATCGCCTCGGCCGCGTCGGAGAACCTCAGATGGCGCAGGTGCACGTACGGGGAGACCGGTTCGAGTTCGATGCGCAGCCGCAGGCTGTACCCGAGGGTCCCGTAGGAGTTGGGGAAGCCGTGGAACAGGTCGCTGTGGGCGTTGTCGCGGGTGGCGGTCACCAGCTCCCCGGAGCCGGTGAGGATCTCCATCTCCTGGACGGACTCGTGTGGGAGCCCGTTGCGGAACGAGGACGACTCGATGCCCAGCCCGGTGACGGCCCCGCCCAGGGTGATGGTGCGCAACTGCGGCACCACCAGGGGCATGAGTCCGTGCGGCAGGGTGGCCGCGACGAGTTCCTCGTAGGTGGTCATGGCTCCGACGTCGGCCAGCCGTTCGACGGGGTCGATGGAGATGACCCCGGAGAACGCGGACACGTCGAGGGCAGGAGCGGAGGAGGGTTCCCGGAAGCGGAAGAGGTTGGAGGTGGGTTTGGCCAGGCGGACCGGGGCGTCGGCGGGCAAGGCCCGATAGTCCCTGCTCAGCTTCTGGGCCGCCGCGACGTGTTCGGCCGGGCCCATGCCGGGGTCGGCGTGGCCGAAGGTCCTGCGCTGCGGAGTCGTACCGGACTGTTCACGGTTCATACCGGCTCTCTCCTGACGGTTCACGAGGCTCAGCGTGGGTCGGCCAGGCCCGGTCCGTGTGGTGTGCCGGACAGGCCGACCACTCTGTTCTATCCACCGGTAACGGTTCTGTGCCACCCCATTTCGGTACGTGTCCTACCCACTCTCGGCCGCTTTCGGTCAGGTTCGAAGAACCCCCCGGAGACACCCCCGGACACCCGGTGTGATGTCGTGGTCACCGGAGGGGCCGCATAGGATTCGGATCCGTGCGCATCGCTCTCGTTGACTCAGGCATCGGCATGCTCTCCACCGCGGCCGCTCTGCACGCGGCCCGCCCCGACGCCGACCTGTACCTGTCCATGGACCCGGACCACATGCCCTGGGGACGCCGTACCCCGGATCAGGTGATCCGGCGCGCTTTGGCCGGTGCGGACGCCGCCGCCCGCGCCGCGACCAAGGACGGTGGCGACCTGGACGCCGTCGTGGTGCCGTGCAACACCGCCTCCGTGCACGGGCTGGGCGCACTGCGCGCCGAGTACGAGCCGCGTATCCCGGTGATCGGCACGGTGCCGGCGATCAAACCCGCCGCGGTGGCGGGCACCCCCATCGCGGTGTGGTCCACCGAGGTCACCACCCGCAGCGCCTACCAACACGGTCTCGTGGAGAACTTCGCCAAGGGCGTGGACGTGACCCCGGTCGCCTGTGTCGGGCTGGCCGAGGCCGTGGAGTCGGCGGACTCCGGCCGGATCGCCGAAGCGGTGGAGTACGCGGCGGAGCTGACCCCTCCACAGGTGCGCGGGGTGGTGCTGGGATGCACCCACTATGACCTGGTGGACGCGCGGATCTTCGAGGCGCTGGGGCACCGCGCCGAACTGTTCACCGCGGCCGAGGCGGTGGCCGCCCAGACTCTGCGCCGGATCGGCGCGGCCGAGCGCCCGGCCGGGGCTCCGGGCCGGGTCCGGGTGCTGGCCAGTGGGCGACCGGCCCCGCTGCCCGCGGCGGCGCTGACCTATCCGGCGGGCAGGGCACTGGCGGACGGGGCCCCCGCCGACCGCTGATCCTCGGTCGGAAGGGGTCGACTCGACGGGTTCGAGGGCAGGGCCCGGCTCGTTCAGCGGGGTTCGTATCCGCCCGCGGCCTGGGCCATGCGACGCTCCCCCTCGGTCACCCGGTAGGCCCCCTCCAACAAGGTGGGGTCGGAGCCGGGTACGGGGGCGCCCGGATCCGAGGGCGCACCATGGCTCACCGGCTCACTCCGTGTCACGGGGGCGTTCTGGTTCACCGGAACACTCTGGGGACCGGTCGGCACACGCCGAGGTCCACTCTCGGTGTCGGGCGCCCGGTGCGCGCCTCGTACCGGTGCCGACGGAACCGGTCGCACCGGGGCGGGACCCACGGACGCCGCCGTCCGCGTGGTCGACGGCACACGCCCGCCCTGGCCCGACAGGGCGCCGGCGGCCAGGGTGCGGACCAGGTCGCGCACCCCGCCGGTGTCGTTGTCGTGCAGCAGGGTCTCCAGCAACGACAGTGCCGCGCGCTGGTCACCGGGCCGTTCGCGCACGTGCCGCCACTGCGGTTCGGTGGCCGCGTCGGAGAGCATGAGTGTGCGCCCCACCTGACCCAGCGCACTCAACAGTGCGGAGTCGTGCGGCAGCGCGGCCAACGCCACGTTGACCTGTTCGGCCTGCTCCTCGGGGTTGACGTCCTCCGCGGGCTGGGCTCGCAGGAACTCCAGGATGTTCGGAGCCGGGGCCAGCGGCCGGACCGGGTTCATCCCGCGCACCATCGCGCGCGCCTCCGCCAGGTCACCGGCGATCTCCTCGGCGGCACCGAGTTCACCGATGAGACGTTCGGCGCGCAGCGCCGAGCACTCGGCGACCCAGTGGGCGCCCCGTCCCCCGGCAAGGCGGGTGGCGGTCAGCGCCATTTCCGCGCCGCGACGCGGCGCTCCCACCCGTTCGAAGTAACGTGACCAGGTGGTCACCCGCACCCCCAGACGCCAGTCGTTGCGCACGCTCCCCTGACAGACCAGGTTCTCCACGGCCTCGGCCCAGGCCGGGCGCAGGTTCGGGCAGGCCTCGGCCTCGTCGACGGTGGGCAGCAGCGCGATGGCCTTGCGTGCGTCGCAAAGACCCAGGCGTGCCAGCCAGGACAGCAGCCTGGCGCGCTCGAACCGGATGGAGCGCAGCAGCGCGGGGCGGCGCGGATTGGCCGCGCCGCGTTCCTCCCCCAGTTCGAGTTCGGCCTCCAAGCGGTCCAGGGCGTCCAAGGCGTCGGTGTGCTTGTCCTGGTGCCGCAACGCCCTGACCAGAGCGAACACCCCCTCGGCGCCGAGCAGGGCCGGCCCGGTGGCGGTGTGCTCGTAGCGACGCAGCTCCGCCTCGGCGCGGTCGGCCTGTTCCTCGTCGATGAGCAGGTGCACCCGGGCCAGGGTGAACGCCGGCCAGGCCGGGGTGTCCTCCCAACCGGAGAGGCTGCGGGAGGAGAGCAGGTCGCGTCGGATCTGCGTGGTCCCCCTGGAATCGATGTTGGCGTGACAGCGCACCAGCGAGGCCAGCGCGGAGACCGGCATCGGTCCGTGTTCGCGTGGTCCGGGTTCGTCCTCGACGACGGCCCGGGCCTGGTCGAGGGCGCGACGCCCCTCCCCGAGCGCCCCCACCCGCACCGCCAACGGCCAGTGCGCCAGGAAGAACAACGTGGGTGGTCCGAACACCCCCGGTACGGCGGCCTCCCGGTTCCCCGCCTCGGCGACCAGACGTCTTGCGACGCGCATCGCCGAACGGGCCGAGGCCTCCACCTTGACGGCGTCTCCCGCCTCGGTGAGCTGCGGCAATCGGATCACCGCCTCGGCCAGATCATCCTGTCCCGCGGCGCGTAGTCGGCGTGCTGTCTCCCCCGCCCAAGTCCACATCGGCATGTCTCTTCTCCCCCTGACTGAGCCGTGTGCCAACAGAACGTAGCAGCGTGGTGACCGAGCTGTCCGGAAAACGCGTGAAACCGGTGCAGCTTGGGCACTCCCGAGCCGATTCGTTCGTTGTTCCGGTGGTTAGAATCGCTGCCGAGCCGGCGCGAGACGCAGGAACGCAGACATGCACTGAGGGGACATGGCGCCGATGGGATGGCGAGACCGCTTCGGACTTCGCAAGGCAAATCGCAAGGGAAAGACCCGGTTCGACCGGACCTCCGAGGACTCGGACATCAAGGCGTTGGTCGAGTTCGCCAAGAGCAGGGTCGGGGTGGAGTTCTTCGTCGAACCCGAGACCTTCGCGACCCGGACCACCGCGGTCGCCGTCGCCACCGACGGTGAGTGGATCCGGCGTCGCTGCGGCTCCCCCGACGTGATCCGCAAGGTCGCCAAGAGACTGGCCACCCCCGCCTACGACGTACAGATCGTCGGCTATCCCCAGCGGATGCGGGACTGGACCGCGCGCAACAAGGACCGACCGTCCCTGGACGACTGAGCCCTCGCGGGCGGGCCGGCCGAACGTGAATCCGGACACTCCGAAGTCCGTCTGAGCCCGCACGAAACCCGTCGTCCGGTCATTTTGGGCATTGATGACGACTCCTTGCCGCGACTTCCTCTCCGAACGGGTTCCCTAACGACCTCCATTCGTCGCATACTCACCTGGGAGGGGGGACTCTGATGAAGCAGGATCTCACTGCCTTGTGTTGCGAATGCGGCATGGTTCGAGATGTGAGCGAGTACCGGAGCGTCGGGGAGGCCCAGTCCGCCTACGGACTGGCCCGCTGCGTGGTCTGGCGCAAGTGCCGTTCGTGCGGTTACCGCACCTACCACGCCTATCTGCGTCCCGACGAGGACCGCGACGAACTGGAGGACGCCCTACGGCTCGACGGGGCCCTGGCCGCCGAGGCCCTCGACGAGGAGGTCGAGCAGCTCCGATTGTGCGGGGTGGAGATCGGGCACGCCACGGTCCCGGCCATCTGGGACGGTCAGTCCGTGGGCATGGTGACCCAACGCCTCACCGACCACGCCTACTCGATCGTCCTCGACCCGGAGGCCTCAGTGGTCTCCCGGCTCAAGCTCATCGACATGATGTGGAACGAACTCCTGGTCGGCGAACACGACGACCGCTGGCACATCCACGAGCCACAGGACGACTCCCCCGGTTACGCGGTCCGGTTGTTCGGTTACCGCACGCGCGGCTGAACGGATCGTGAAGGTGATGGCCGGGCACCGAAGGTGCCCGGCCTCCTTCATGTCCGGCTCCCCGAAGGTCTCAGGCGGCTGGCTCGGTCTCGGCGGCGTCGGCCTTCTCCGCCAGCCGGCGCAGCGCGGCCCGGGCCACCTCCGGGTCGGCGGTGCCCCAGTACGGTGGCAGGGACGAGCGCAGGAACCCGCCGTAGCCCGCCGTGGCCAGACGCGGGTCCAGCACGGCGATCACCCCCCGGTCGGCGGTGGAACGCAACAGTCGACCGGTTCCCTGGGCCAACAGCAACGCGGCGTGGGTGGCCGACACCGCCAGGAACCCGTTGCCGCCGTGCGCGGAGATGGCGCGCTGCCGGGCCGAGGCCAGTGGGTCGTCGGGGCGGGGGAACGGGATCCGGTCCACGATGACCAACTGCAGCGCGGGTCCGGGAACGTCGACGCCCTGCCAGAGCGACAGGGTGCCGAACAGGCAGGAGCGTTCGTCCTCACTGAAGCGGCGTACCAACTGCCCGGTGGAGTCCTCGCCCTGGCAAAGGATGGTCTGGTCCAGGCGTTCGCGGAGTTCGTCGGTGGCCTGTTGGGCGGCGCGCATGGACGAGAACAGACCCAGGGCACGCCCGTCGGAGGCCTCGATGAGTCCGGCGATCTCGTCCAGATACTCCTTGGAGAGCCCGTCGCGTCCGGGTTTGGGCAGGTGGCGGGCGACGTAGAGGATGCCGCTGCGGGCGTGCTCGAAGGGCGAGCCGACGTCGAGCGCGCGCCAGCGTGGCTCGCCGGCGGCACGGTGGGGCCCGTCACCACCGGAGTCCTCCGCCTTGCCGCTCTGGTCCGCGGCGCCCGGTTCGACGCCCTCGGACTCCTCGCCGTCGTCGTCCTCGGTCTCGGTGTCCAGGCCGGTGCGGGGGACGGGGTCCACAGGTGGGACCGGGGCCGGGGTTCGTCCGGCCGCGAGGTCGTCGGCTTCCTGTTCCACCTCGCGCCCCAGTCCCCACTGGCGGGCCAGGGCGGTGAAGTCGCCGCCCAGGGTGAGAGTGGCGGAGGTGAGCACGACGGTGCGGTCGCCGAAGAGTTTCTCTCGCAGCAGTCCGCCCACCCCGAGTGGGGCGACACTGAGCGACGGCGGTTTGGAGGGCGCCTTGTTGAGCCAGACCACCTCGGTGCGGTCGCGCAGCGCCGGCTCATAGGACTCCAGGATCCGCTCCGCCGCCTCGCGC
>NZ_DYZD01000080.1 GCF_020741345.1 Nocardiopsis listeri | reverse complement strand
CGGGGCAGGTCGACGTCGAGGACCTCGTGGATACGGCCGGGTCGGGCCGACATCACGACGATCCGGTCGGAGAGCACGACCGCCTCGTGCACGGAGTGCGTCACGAACACGACCGTGGTGGCCCGCCGCTGCCACAACTCCAGGAGCTGTATGCGCAGGGCCTCGCGGGTGAACTCGTCGAGGGCGGAGAAGGGTTCATCCATCAGCAGCACGTCCGGGCGCAGACCCAGGGCGCGGGCGATCGCCACCCGCTGACTCATGCCACCGGAGAGCTGGTGCGGGTACCGATGGGCGGAGTCCTCCAGCCCGACCGCGCGCAGCAGGTCGTCGGTGGACTCGTGCGGTGTTCCGCGTCGTCGGTTGACCATGGCGGGCAGGGCGATGTTCTGGCGGACGTTCAGCCAGGGCAGCAACGCCGGGGTCTGGGGGACCAGGCCGATGGCCTTGCGTCGGCACATCTCGCGGGGCGTACGGCCCAAGAGGGACACGTGGCCGTGGTCGGGGTCGATGAGTCCCGCCATGACCCGCAGCAGGGTGGACTTGCCACAGCCGCTCGGGCCGATGAGGCTGACGAAGCGGCGATGGGGGATCTCCAGGTCGATGTCCTGGAGCGCGGGCCGGTCGGACGCTCCACCCCTGTAACGCTTGGTGAGGTGGCGTATCTCGATGTCATCGCTGGTCACAGTCCGTCCACCCGGGTGGACGGAGCGTTCTTCATCTGGGCATGCGTTTCCATGCACCCTCCGGGGCGTGCTCGGGTAGGGGGTCCCAAGGACGTCAAGGGGAGTGCGGGCGGAAGCGCATGGGACGTCAGCGGCCCGCGGGGTCGTTGACCCGTCAAAGGTAGGAGTGTCCTGTTACCGTTCGGTGAACGGCCGGTCACGGGGTGGTATCGGGCGGAAGGTTTCCTTCGTTGTCGTCGACCAGAACCGTGTGAATCCTTCTTTGGTCGAGGGCCGCGGACAGCCAGCTTCCCCGGCTGAGAAGGTGGGAGAGGTCGGGGCTCAGCGCGAGGATCAACGTCGCGTCCGGGAAGTGGGCGTCCCTCAGCCAGATGAGCTTGAAGGCGTCCGCGATGACCTTGTTGCGATGCGTGGACTTGACGCGTCCGCCGGCTCGGGTCGCCTGGACCAGCACCTTGGGCGGGTCGCGGTCGGCGCCGTCGACGCCGACCCGGACGCCGCCGGGCAGTGTGAAGCGGTGCGGGGTCAGGGGTGTTCCGCACTTGGCGGAGAGCGCCTCGATCATTTTCAGGACGGGCGGTGCGGGGTGAGCGGAGGGGGTCTGCGTCGGTTCTGCCATGAGTGGGACGGTAGTGCACGGAAGGCTTGCCGTGTCGTCCTTGTGCTCATGTGAACGGCCGGGTTCCGGGGAGCGACGGTAGAGGTCCCTCCCGTCCCGGCCCCTCAGTTCGACTCGGGCCGGACCAGGTCGGAGCCCTCGTGGACCGCCTCCAGGTAACGGGTGTCGAAGAGCGGTTCCAGATCGGGGATCTCGTCGAGCTCGCCGTTGGCCAGCAGGGTCTCCGCCTCCCGTTCGGTCAGGTCGAGGTCGACGAAGCCCCGAGGATCACCGTCGGGGGTGGAGGAGGCCACGAGTTCGCGTTCGGTGTCCCACACCTTGAGGTTGTGCTCGGCGTCGTAACCCGCCCGATCCAGGTCGGCGGCGTACCCCACGCATTCCTCGGCGGCGTCCTGGCAGTGGTCGAACGCGTGGCCGACGGCCCGGAGGAAGTCCTCGGTGGCCGTGGGGTTCCGCCCCGCCCAGTCGGGGTCGGTCACCATCACCCCGAAGGAGCCGACCACTCCGAAGTCCTCGGGCATCCACTGGGTGTACTCCTCACCCATGGCGTCGAGTCGGTGCGGTTCGTTGGAGCGGAAGCCCGTGAGGGCCTGGACCTGGTCGCGCGGGAGCACGGAGGGGTCGTATCCGGCCTCGACCTGTTCGATGGTGTCGAGGTCCACGCCCGCCTCGACCAGCATGGCCTCCACCGGTGCGGGCAGCATGCTCTGGTGCCCCAGGGTCCGTCCCTCCAACTCGGTGAGGTCATCGATGCCGGGTCCCGTGAGCAGGGTGGAGATGGGCACGTGCCCGTAGGTGGCGATGCCCACGACCTCGTGGTCGCGTGCGTCCGCCTGGAGGACCTCGGCCTCGTTGCTCATCGCGGTGAACCGCGCGGTCCCGGCGGAGACCAGCTGGGCGTTGCCCATCAGGTCGCCGTTGCCGGGCTGGATCTCCACGTCCAGACACAGGGCGTCGAAGTATCCGAGGGCGTCGGCGGCGATGACCTCCATCTGGGTGACGGAGGCCTGGTAGTGGTAGCCGGTGACGAAGGTGATCGGTCCGGCCTCCCGGTTGGTGTCGCACCGTTCCCGGTCGATGGCGACGGCCACCTCGGGGGTGCCGTCGTCCCCACCGCAGGCCGTGGCGAGGAGGGCGGTGGCGGACAGGACCGCGACCGGGCCGAGGAGGCGGAACCGGTGTTGAACGGGGACGGGCATCGGGTGGTTCTCTTTCGTTCGTCGCCGGCTTTGGAACCGGTGCCGTCGTGGCCCGCGGTTCATCCGCGGGTGGGGCGTCGGGAGTCGTGCCAGAACAGCAGGCGCTTCTCCACCAGGGTGACCAGGGTGAGCAGGAGTACGCCCATGGCCGCCAGGCAGAGGACACCGGCGTAGACGAAGTCCAGGCGTGCCGTGGAGGCGGAGTTGCGGATCATGGTGCCCAGACCGCCGGAGGAACCCGCGGCCACGAACTCGGCGACCACCGCTCCCACCAGGGACAACGGCACCACCACGCGCAGTGCGGCCAGCGTGTAGGGCAGGCTGCTCGGGACACGCAGCCGCAGCAGCACCTCCCATCGGGAGGCGTTCAGGGTGCGAAAGACGTGCAGGACCGGGAGGGGCACCGAACGCAGACCGGTGGCCACGTTGATCAGCACGGGGAAGAACGTGATGATCGCGGTGACGATGACCTTGGGGGCCATGCCGAACCCGAACGCGACCACCAGCGCCGGCGTGATCGCCACGACCGGGGTCACGTTCAGGACCACCGCGAACGGCATCACCGCCCGCCGTACCACCGGGACCTCCGACATCAGCAGGGCCAGCACGAACGCGCTGCCCGCGCCCGCGCCCACGCCGATCAGGGCGATGCTCAGCGTCGCCCAGGCGTTCTCCAGGAACAGCAGGGGGTCGCCCACCAGGGTGGATCCGACCTCGCCGAGCCCCGGCAGGATGTACGGGTGCGCCTCGGCCACCGCGGACCAGACCAGGCCGAGCACGACCAGGACCACGGTGGCGGGCAGCCACGTGCCGGGGTGCAGGACCGACCGTCGACGGGCTCCTCGCAGGGACACCGCGGGCGTGCTCTGCGGAGCGGGTGGGACCGTGGCGTTCGGGACCGGGATCGGCGGTGTCGAACCGGTGCCGGCGGCCTCGTCGGTGACGCGGGTGGCGATACCCGCCTCCTCTCTCACAGCGGAACGAGGTCGTCGGGGGCGGCGCCGGCCTTCCACGCGCTCTGTAGTGAGGCGCGGACCCGGTCCTCCAGGTCGTGCATGTGCGGCCCCTTCACGACCTTCCGGTCGCGGGGGCGGGGCAGGTCGACGTCGAGGACCTCGTGGATACGGCCGGGTCGGGCCGACATCACGACGATCCGGTCGGAGAGCACGACCGCCTCGCGGACGGAGTGCGTCACGAACACGACCGTGGTGGCCCGTCGCTGCCACAGACCCAGGAGTTGGTACTGCAGGGCCTCGCGGGTGAACTCGTCGAGGGCGGAGAAGGGTTCGTCCATCAGCAGCACGTCCGGGCGCAGGCCCAGGGCGCGGGCGACGGCGACGCGTTGGAGCATGCCGCCGGAGAGTTCGTGCGGGTACTGCCCGGCGGAGTCCTCCAGCCCGACGGCGCGCAGAAGCTCGTCGGGGGAGTCGATCTTCGAGCCGGCCCCGCGATTGACCTTCCCCGGCAGGGCGACGTTCTGGTGGACGGTGAGCCAGGGCAGCAGGGCCGGGGTCTGGGAGACCAGGCCGATGGCCTTGCGCCGGCTCGCCTGCTCGGGGCTTCGGCCGAGCAGGGACACCTGTCCGGTGTCGGGGCGGTCCAGCCCGGCGAGGATGCGCAGCAGGGTGGACTTGC
>NZ_DYZD01000079.1 GCF_020741345.1 Nocardiopsis listeri | reverse complement strand
ACCGGGCGCCCGTTGTTGTCCACCAGCCCGGTCTGTCGGGCCAGGGACTCGCCCTCCTTGATCACCCGCACCACGTACCGGTTACCCTTGCGCAACCCGCTGGGGGACAGCACGACCACCTCGGACTCGTGTCCGAAGACCTCCGAGATGTCCTTGCGCAACCGGCGCGCGGCCGCCCCCGTGTCCAGCTCCGCCTCGATCACGATCCGGCCGCCCACGAGGTGCAGGCCTCCGGTGAACCGCAAGATGGTGGACACTTCCGCCTTACGGCAGCATGGCTTGAGAATCGCCAGACGGCTCAACTCGTCCTTCACCACGCCGGTCATCGCCATCGCTGCGATCCTCCCCTTGAGCTGTCAGGAAACCGGTGTTCACACCCGACACCGGCCACCGTCGCCCGGTGTGGGAACCGGGCGACCTACTCGTCGCAGACTACGTGACGCGGGCCTGGACGCCGACCCCCGTACGGCGTGTCGCCGATCCACCGACCCAGGTCACAGGCGGCGTGTCGGCCTTCGTGGCGATGTGGGGTCAATTGCCCTTCGATCCTCTGAGCGACTCCAGATGGTCGCGCAGCACGATCGCGTGGTTGTGCTCGGTGTCCTTGGCCGCGTACAGCAGGGTCACCCTCCCCCGCCCGACCGCCTCCAGGAGGGGTTCGAGCGCCTCGGGGTTCTCCTCCAGCTCGGTTCGGTACCGCTCGGAGAACTCCTCGAAACGATCCGGGTCGTGCCCGAACCAGGTGCGCAGATCGGAACCGGGCGCCACGTCCTTGAGCCAGGTGACGCCTTCCATGGCGCTCTTGCTCACCCCGCGCGGCCACATGCGGTCCACGAGGAAACGCTCACCGGGCGGCGGTTCCTCCCCCTTCTCGGGGTGCCTGCGGGCGCGGACCTCGTCGTAGACACGTTCCAGGTGGATGCGGTGCTCGTCGGCCATGCGATCGCCCTTCCCGGACAAGGGTCGACACGAACCCGAACCGGATCAAGGTTCGCGTTCCTCCTCGGGATCGGTCAGTAGTACGCGTTCGAACGCCGCGGCGAGCTTGTCGGAGTCGTGCCGGGGGGTTCCGTCCCCGCGGTTCAGGTCGGCCAGCTCCAGCCGACCGCCCAGTTCACCGACGACCGACATGAGCGGGAACGGGTCCTCGACCGTCCCGGTGTCGGCCAGCACCACGTCCACCCCGAGTTCGGGCGCGTGCTCGCGCAGCACCTCCAGATAGGTCTCCGGGCGGAAGCCGTCGGTCTCGCCCTTCTGCGGCGACAGGTTCAACGCCACCATCCGCTTGGCCCGGGTGGTGATCAGGGCGTTGGCAAGATCGGGGACCAACAGGTGCGGCAGGACGCTGGTGAACCAGGATCCGGGACCGAACACCACCCAGTCGGCCTCCCGGACCGCCTTGACCGCCTGGGCGCTGGCCGGGGGTTGCTCGGGCAACAGCGACACCGAACGCACCCGCCCGTTGGTGCTCGCGCAGGCCACCTGGCCGCGCACCGTGGTGAGTTCGTCGGGACGGGCGGGGTCCACCCCGGCCACCTCGGCGGAGATCTCCAACGGCACCGACGACATCGGCAGCACCCGGCCGTGGGCGCCGAGCAGTTGCCCCACCCAGTCCAGACCGGCCACCGAATCGCCCAGCAGCTCCCACAACGCCACGATCAGCAGGTTGCCGACGGCGTGGCCGTGCAGGTCTCCCTCGGATCGGAACCGGTGCTGGAGGACCTGGGTCCACGTGTGACCCCACTCGTCGTCCCCGCACAGGGCCGCCAGCGCCATCCGCAGGTCCCCTGGTGGGAGCACCCCCAGTTCCTCGCGCAGACGGCCGCTGGAGCCACCGTCGTCGGCCACGGTCACGATCGCGGTGACGTCGGTGGTCACCCTGCGCAACGCCGACAGCGAGGCGTACAGGCCGTGTCCGCCTCCCAGCGCCACCACCCGGGGTGGACGCGAAACGTCTCCCCCGTCCGGTTCATCCGGTTCGTCCGGCTCGGTGCTCTTCGGCATGCCTTCGGCCTGTCCCCTCGTCCCCTGGTCCAACGGACACCCCGGCCCACCGTGCCCGAGTCCCTGCACGAGGCCGAGGAACCGACCATGATCGGGCCAATGTAGGGGAAGACGCCCCTCTTGGCGATTCGGTTCACCGGGCCGTGGCGGGCCGGGGTCGTCGTGGTCACTCGCGGCCGACGTCGCGGTGAACGACGTTGACGTCCACCCCTTGTCCTCGCAGTCTCTCGGCGAACTGCTCCGCCATGGCCACGCTCCGGTGCTTGCCTCCGGTACAGCCCACGGCCAGGGTCATGTAGTGCTTGCCCTCGCGCTGGTAGCCGGCGATGGTCAGCTTGAGGACCTCGACATAGGCCTCCAACATCTCCTTGGCGCCGTCCTGGGAGAGGACGTAGTCGCGTACCGGCTCATCACGTCCGTTCATGGGTCTGAGCTCTGGCACCCAGTGGGGGTTGGGCAGGAAACGACAGTCCAGCACCAGGTCGGCGTCGACCGGCAGACCGTGCTTGAAACCGAAGGAGACCACGTTGGCGCGGGTGCGCGCCTCGTCGCTCTCCCCGAAGAACCCGATCACCCTCGCCTTGAGCTGGTGCACGTTGAGCTGGGAGGTGTCGATGACCAGGTCGGCCTCACCGCGGACGGCGAGCAGGGTCTCGCGCTCACGGGCGATCCCGTCGGTCAGACGCCCCTCGCCCTGCAGGGGGTGGGGACGGCGCACCCCCTCGAAACGACGGACCAGCGCCTCGTCGGAGGCCTCCAGGAACAGCACGCGCGCGGTCATGTCGCGCTTGCGCAGCTCCTCGACCGTGGACAGCAGGTTCTCGGTGAAGGCCAGCGAACGCACGTCCACCACCACCGCCACCCGCGGCACCGCGCCGTGGGTGCGGCCCGCCAGCTCGATCATCGTCGGCAACAGCCCCGGCGGCAGGTTGTCCACCACGAACCAGTCCAGGTCCTCCAACGCCCTGGCCGCCGTGCTGCGTCCCGCACCGGACATGCCGGTGACGATGACCACCTCGGGCGGCAGTTCCCCACCCAGTTCGACCGTCATTTGTCTCCTCCCCCGTCGGTACTCTGCTCTGCCGTCGCCCCGGGGACCCTCTCACCCTGTCCGGCGGGGCCACCGGACAGGTGCGCGTGCACGGCCTCTGCCAGCTTGGCACCGATTCCGGGCACGGCGGCGATCTCCTCGGCACCGGCCTCGGCCAGTCGTTTCACCGAGCCGAACTCCTTGATGAGCGCGCTCCGCCGGGCCGGGCCCAGCCCGGGCAGCTCGTCCAGGCTGCTGCCGGTGAGCGCCTTGGCGCGCTTTTGTCGGTGGTAGCGGATGGCGAACCGGTGGGCCTCGTCGCGCACCCGCTGGAGCAGGTAGAGCCCCTCTCCGTTGCGCGGGAGGATCACCGGGTCCTCGTCGTCGGGAAGCCACACCTCCTCCAACCGCTTGGCCAGACCGCACACGGCCACGTCCTCGATGCCCAGTTCGTCCAGGGCCCGCCTGGCCGCCTCGGCCTGGGGCCGGGCACCGTCCACCACCACCAGGTTGGGCGGATAGGCGAACTTACCGGGCGCAGGCTCGCCCTCGGCGGTCTCCCGCTGTGCGCCGTGGTCGCCGGTCTCACCCATGCGGGCGAGCTCACCGGCCTTGGAACTCTCCTCCAGGTAACGGCGGAACCTGCGCTTGACCACCTCGTACATGGCCGCCACGTCGTGCAGTTCGCTGCCGCCCTCGCCGCTGCCGCGCACCGAGAAGCGCCGGTACTCGGACTTGCGCGCCAACCCGTCCTCGAACACCACCATGGAGGCGACCACGTGTTCACCCTGCAGGTTGGAGATGTCGAAGCACTCGATGCGCAGCGGGGCCTCGGGCAGGTCCAGTGCCTCCTGGATCTCGTTGAGGGCCCGAGAACGTGTGCTCAGGTCCCCGGCACGGTGCGTCTTGTGCCGGGCCAACGCCTCCTTGGCGTTCTTGTCGACCGTCTCCATGAGGGACTTCTTGTCGCCCCTTCGTGGCACCCGAAGATCCACCGTGGAACCGCGGTGTTCGGACAACCATCGGGCGACGGCCTCGCGATCGGCGGGTTCGTGGGAGACCAGGACCTCGCGCGGCACCGAGGTGCCGGTGCCCTCGATCTCCTCCTCACCGCCCAGGCCGCCGTAGATCTGGCGCAGGAAGGTCTGCATGAGCTCGCCGGAGTCGGCGTCGGTGACGCGGTCGACCACGTACCCGCGCCGGCCGCGGATCCGGCCGCCGCGCACATGGAAGATCTGGACCGCGGCCTCCAGCGGGTCCTCGGCCATGGAGATGACATCGCAGTCGGTGGAGTCGGGCAGGACCACGGCCTGCTTCTCCAGGGCGGCGCGCAGGGCCTCGATGTCGTCGCGGATCCGCGCGGCCCGCTCGTACTCCTGTACCTTGGCCGCCTCCTTCATACGGCCCTCCAGGCCGCGGATGAAGCGTCCGGTGTCACCGGCCATGAACGAACAGAAGTCCTCGGCCAGGTCCCGGTGTTCCTCCGGTGTGGCCTTTCCCACGCACGGGGCGACGCACTTGCCGATGTACCCGAGCAGGCAGGGCCGTCCACTGTTGCGGGCCCCCCGGAACACCCCTGCGGAACAGGTACGCACCGGAAACACCCGCAGCATCAGATCGACGGTCTCGCGGATGGCCCAGGCGTGCGAGTACGGGCCGAAGTACCGCACCCCCTTGCGTTTGGCTCCGCGCATCACCTGTACTCGTGGGAACTCCTCGTTGAGGGTCACCGCCAGGTAGGGGTAGCTCTTGTCGTCGCGGTACTTGACGTTGAAACGCGGGTTGTACTGCTTGATCCAGGAGTACTCCAGCTGAAGCGCCTCGACCTCGGTACCGACGATGGTCCAGTCCACGTCGGCGGCGGTGGAGACCATCTGCTGGGTGCGCGGGTGCAGACCCGCGAAGTCACGGAAGTAGGAGGACAGGCGTGACCGCAGGTTCTTCGCCTTGCCCACGTAGATGACGTGGCCGGCGGTGTCCCTGAAGCGGTAGACGCCCGGTTCGGTCGGGATCGATCCGGGTGCCGGTCGCAGGTGAGGAGTCGCAGCCATACCCCCATTCTGGTGGGTCGCGCGGACAAACGGCCACCGGCCCGGCGCACAAGGGCCGATGGACCCCTCAAATCACAATGATCGTTCATCCAAACGTCACGATTGAGTATCCACATGCTCTAAGTTGGGCGGGTAACTCAGCAACTTCCCGACATTGACGACAAGGAGGTCCACGCCGTGACCGTTGCGCACTGGATCGCGATCGGCATCGCCGTCGCGGTCTCCATGGCCCTCGTCTTCGTGCTGCACTGGCTGCTCAACTACAAGTTGGGCAAGGTCTGGCCGATGGCCCGGTACGTGGTCTCACGTTCGGCCGTGACCGCCTACACCGCGGCCGCGGTGGTCGGTGCGAACCTGGCCCTGCCCAGCGTGGGCGACGTGGGTTGGAGCACCTACTCCACCATCGAGCACGCGATGCGGATCCTGATGATCGGCACGCTCACCGCGCTGGGGCTCAGCCTGGCCTACGCGGCCACCGACATGGTGCTGCAGCGCCTGTCCGTCAGCAACGGTGACGCCGACCGTCGCGCCCGCAGACTACAGACCCAGGTCCGCCTGCTGCGCCGCGTCGTCACGTCCATCATCGTGGTCCTGGCGATCGCCGCCATCCTCTTCACCTTCGACGCCGTGCGCGCCCTGGGGGCCGGGCTTTTGGCCTCGGCCGGTGTCATCGGTATCGTCGCCGGTGTCGCCGCGCAGTCGACCCTGGGCAATCTGTTCGCCGGGCTCCAGTTGGCCTTCAGCGACGCCCTGCGCATCGGCGACGTCGTCGTGGTCGAGGGCGAGTGGGGCCGTGTCGAGGAACTGAGCCTGGTCAACGTCACCATCAAGATCTGGGACGAGCGCCGCCTGGTGGTCCCGGTCCTCAACTTCACCACGACCAGCTTCGAGAACTGGACCAAGTCCGGCACCAACATCACCGCCAAGGTCGAGTTCCCCCTGGACTGGGAGGTGCCCATCGCCGAACTCCGCGAGGAGGCCGGCAAGCTCATCACCTCCAGCAAGAACTGGGACGGCCGCAGTTGGTCCTGCCAGGTCGTGAACATCAGCGAGTCCGGCGAGGTCGTGGTGCGCGTGGTCGCCACCGCCGCCGACACCGGGGGGCAGTGGAACGTCGCCTGCGAGATCCGCGAGCACCTCGTCACCTGGTTGGCCACCAACTACCCGCAGTCGCTGCCGCGCAAGCGCACCGAGTTCGTCTCCGGCGGCGAAGAGGAAGAGTCCGTCTACGCCGCACAGTTCCCCACCTCGGCCTTTCGCCGTGCCACCGCCGCCTCCGGCGCCGTGCACGAGAGCAACGGCGACGCCCGGTCCGGGGACCCGGAAGAGGCCTGAGTCCCTCCCCCGCGTCCTCTCGAACATGAGGGAGCCCCGACCGGTCGCGACCGATCGGGGCTCCCTCATGTCGGATCCGCGATGTCCTAGTCCAGGATGATGTCGCTGCCGTCGATGGTGACGGTGAACGGCGCCAAGGGGTCCTGGGCGGGCCCGGAGACCGGCTCACCGGAGGTGTAGTCGAACTCGCTGCCGTGGCACAGGCACCGGATCAGCTCCTTGTCCACCTCCTGGACCGTGCAACCACCGTGGGTGCAGGCGGCGTCGAAGGCCTTGAACTCGCCCTTCTCCGGCTGGGTCACCACCAGCTTGCTGTGGCTGAACACCGTTCCGCCGCCCTCGGGGACCTCGGTGGTCTGGCCGATCACCTGACCGCGGCGCACCTCCTGCGGTTCGGGAGGTTCCCCGCAGGCGCTCACGGCGCCGACGGCCGTGGCCGCGCCCGCCGCACCGAGCAGACGCCGCCTGCTCATTCCGCACCCGCATGTCCTCATTTCGGCCACGACCGAACGCTCCTCACCTGCGCCTGTAAGTCCACTACGAACTGTAGTAGCCCAGGCGGGGTGCCCCGTCCCGGCCCCCACCCGACGACGGCCTCAGAGCATCTTGGCGAGGAAGCGTCCGGTGTAGGACTCCGCGACCGCGCAGACCTCCTCCGGGGTGCCCTGGGCGACCACCAGGCCACCACCGGAGCCCCCCTCGGGGCCCATGTCGATGACGTGGTCGGCGGTCTTGATCACGTCGAGGTTGTGCTCGATGACGATCACGGTGTTGCCGCTCTCGGTGAGTCTGTCGAGCACGCCCAGCAGCTTGCGGATGTCCTCGAAGTGCAGACCGGTGGTGGGCTCGTCCAGCACGTACACGGTCTTGCCGGTGGACCGACGCTGCAGTTCGGAGGCGAGCTTGACCCGCTGGGCCTCACCACCGGAGAGCGTGGTGGCGGGCTGTCCCAGCCGCACGTACCCCAGACCCACGTCCACGAGCGTCTGCAGGTGACGACGGATCGCGTTGATCGGTTCGAAGAACTCCAGGGCCTCGGCGATCGGCATCTCCAGCACCTCGGAGATGTTCTTGCCCTTGTACTTCACCTGCAGGGTCTCCCGGTTGTACCGGGCGCCATGGCACACCTCGCAGGGCACGTACACGTCGGGCAGGAACTGCATCTCGATCTTGAGCGTGCCGTCACCGGAGCAGGACTCGCATCGGCCGCCCTTGACGTTGAAGGAGAACCGGCCCGGCTGGTAGCCACGCGTCTTGGCGTCGGTGGTCTGCGCGAACAGCTTGCGCACGTGGTCGAAGACCCCGGAGTAGGTGGCCGGGTTGGAGCGCGGGGTGCGACCGATGGGGCTCTGGTCGACGTGCACCACCTTGTCGACCTTGCCCATGCCGTTGACCCGCAGGTGCCGCCCGGGCACGTCGCGGGCACCGTTGAGCTCCTTGGCCAGCGCCTTGTACAGGATCTCGTTGACCAGCGTGGACTTACCCGAACCGGACACCCCGGTGATCGCGGTGAACACGCCCAACGGGAAGGTGACGTCGATGCCCTCGAGGTTGTTCTCCCGGGCCCCGCGCACCACCAGTTCGTGTCCCTTGGTCAGGGGCCGACGCTTCTCGGGCAGCTCGATGACGCGCCGCCCCGCCAGATAGTCGCCGGTCAGCGAGTCGGTGGCGGTGTAGAGCTCGTCGACGATGCCGGAGACCACCACGTGCCCGCCGTGCTCGCCCGCCCCGGGGCCGATGTCGACGATCCAGTCGGCGGCGCGGATGGTGTCCTCGTCGTGCTCGACCACGATGAGGGTGTTGCCGATGTCGCGCAGCCGCTGCAGGGTCTCCAGCAGGCGCGCGTTGTCGCGCTGGTGCAGGCCGATGGAGGGCTCGTCCAGGACGTAGAGGACGCCCACCAGACCGGAGCCGATCTGGGTCGCCAGGCGGATGCGCTGGGCCTCACCGCCCGAGAGCGAACCCGAGGAGCGGGCCAGGCTGAGGTAGTCCAGCCCCACGTCCAGCAAAAAACCCAGGCGGGCGTTGATCTCCTTGAGCACCTGCGCGGCGATGACCATGTCGCGGTCCGACAGCTTCAGGTCGGCCAGGAAGGCGGCGCTCTCGCTCAGCGACATCGAGGCGACCTCGGCGATGGACCTGCCGCCGACCGTCACCGCGAGCACCACCGGCTTGAGCCGGGTGCCGTCGCAGGTGGGGCAGGGCACACTGCGCATGTAGCCTTCGAGACGCTCACGGGTGTGGTCGCTCTCCACCTCGGAGTGGCGACGCTTCACCCAGGGCACCACGCCCTCGAACTCGGTGTAGTAGGAACGGCTGCGCCCGTACCGGTTGCGGTAGCTCACGTGGACCTGGGTGTCGTGCCCCTCGAGGATGGCCTTGCGGGCCTGCCGGGGCAGCCGCTCCCAAGGGGTGTCGGTGTCGAAGCCGATGGCCTCGCCCAGGGCCTTGAGGATGCGTTCCCAGTAGCCGCCGTTCGGGCCGCCCGACCAGGGGGCGATGGCGCCGTCGGCGAGCGTCTTCTCCGGGTCGGGCACGAGCAGGTCGCCGTCGACCTCCATGCGGGTTCCCAGACCGGAGCAGTCGGGGCAGGCCCCGTAGGGGGCGTTGAAGGAGAAGGAACGCGGTTCGAGCTGCTCGAAGGACAGGTCGTCGTAGGGGCAGTACAGGTGCTCGGAGAAGACCTTCTCGCGCTCGGGGTCGCCCTCGTCCAGGTCGACGAAGTCCAGGATGATGGTGCCACCGGCCAGTTTCAGGGCCGTTTCGACCGAGTCGGTGAGCCTGCCCAGGGAACTCGGCTTGACGCTGAGGCGGTCCACGACCACGGAGATGTCGTGCTTGTCATAGCGGCCCAACTTGGGCGTCTCGTCCAGACGCACCGCCCGGCCGTCGACCATGGCACGGGTGAAGCCCTTGGACTGCAGGTCCTTGAAGAGCTCGACGTACTCGCCCTTGCGTCCGCGCACGACCGGGGCGAGCACCTGGAAACGGGTGCCCTCGGTCATCTCCATGACCCGGTCGACGATCTGTTGAGGGCTCTGCCGGGCGATCTCGCGGTGGCACTCGGGACAGTGCGGAACACCCACGCGCGCCCACAACAGACGCAGGTAGTCGTAGACCTCGGTGATGGTCCCGACGGTGGAGCGCGGGTTGCGGCTGGTGGACTTCTGGTCGATGGAGACCGCGGGCGACAGACCCTCGATGAAGTCGACGTCGGGTTTGTCCATCTGGCCGAGGAACTGGCGGGCGTAGGCCGACAGTGACTCGACATAGCGGCGCTGGCCCTCGGCGAAGATCGTGTCGAAGGCGAGCGAGGACTTGCCCGAGCCGGAAAGGCCCGTGAACACGATCATGGAGTCGCGGGGCAGGTCCAGGGAGACGTCCTTGAGATTGTGCTCCCGTGCTCCACGGACCACCAGTTGTTCGACCATCGAGTGAGACATCCTTCGCGGTGCGGCGGTCGCAGGCCCATCCGGGCCAGGGCGGGGATGTGGGGAGGGGAGGCCTCCCCCGTCCGCCAAGACTAACGATCGCCCGTGACGGTTTCTTCCACCAAGCAGAAGTGGTGGTGACCATGACGCGCCGGCGTCAGGCCACCACCACTATAGACGAACAACCGTTCGAACATTCGAGGTTCTTTGAAGTTTTCGGGCTCGCTCAGGAGCGGTCGGTGGAGCCGTCCGGCTCCACCTCGACCTGCTTGTCCTCACCGTCGTCCGAGCGCGACTTGATCAGACTGCCGATGATGGTGACGGTCATGATGCCCAGGATGACGGTCAGCGAGGTGCCGATGCCGACCTCGATGACGTGCACCCCGTTCTCGTGCAGCGCGTGCAGGATCATCTTCACACCGATGAAGACCATGATCGCCGACAGGCCCCAGCTGATGTAGGCCAGACGGTCCATGAGACCGGCCAGCAGGAAGTACAGCTGACGCAGACCCATCAGGGCGAAGGCGTTGGCGGTGAAGACGATGTAGGCGTCCTGGGTCAGACCGAAGATCGCGGGGATGGAGTCGACGGCGAAGACCAGGTCGATGACGCCGATCGCGACGATCACCAGCAGCATCGGGGTCACGTGGCGACGGCCGTCGAGCTTCACCGTCATGCTGGCACCGTGGTAGTCCTTCGTCACCGGCCAGAAACGCTTGACCAGACGGACCACCGGGGTCTGCGTGAAGTCCTTGTCCTCCTCGTCACCCTTGAGGTGATCCCGGATGATCTTGTAACCGGTGTAGATGAGGAAGACGCCGAAGAGGTAGAAGACCTCGCTCCAGGCGTTGATGACCTGGGCGCCCAGGACGATGAAGATGCCTCGCATCACGATCGCGATGACGATACCGACCAGCAGCACCTCGTGCTGGTACTTCTTGGGCACCGCGAACCCTGTCAACAACAGATAGAAGACGAACAGGTTGTCGATGCTCAGGCTCTTCTCGGTGACGAACCCGGCGAAGTACTCGGCACCCGCGGTGCCGCCGCCGAAGTACATGAGACCGAGACCGAAGACCACGGCGAGGCCGATGTAGAAGACCGCCCACCAGGAGGCCTGCTTCATCCCGAATTCCATCGGGCCCCTGGTCTTGCTCCAGGGACGGTCGACGATGATCAGATCCAGGGCCAGGATCAAGATCATGGCCGCGATGGTGGCAGCCCAGATCCACAGGGGAACGTTCACGGACGGATTCTCCTCCGGTCGGTGCGCGCGAGCGTTGTGCGCGCACGAAAACTAACCGGAGGTCTCTCCCGCCCACACCCGAAAGGTGTGGACCGACGGAACCGGGAACACATCGTTGTGGTCCGTGATGACGGCGCCGCCGCGACAGGGATACTCCCCTCACGTGGTGAAGCAGGCGCAAGAAGCGCACCAACACAGGGTACGCCATCCGAGCCGGTCCCCAGGATGCCATGAACCGCACCCGGGTGGAAGTCGCCCCGGTGGCGGTATCGCCCATCCCCGAAGGCCACATGCTCCTTGCCCCACGTCCTCACCATCGGGCCACCGTCTTGTAGATCGAACACACCGACTCCAACACGTCCTCCTCCGTGGGCAACGACCGCGCCGCCTCCAGTGAACGTGCGCGCAGGTCGGCGGCGAGCCCGGGGTCGTCGAGCACCCGACCGACCGCGGCGGCGAACGCCCGCGGGTCCCCGGGCGGCACCATCAGCACCGTGCCCGCGTACAGCTCGGGGATGCCCCCCACCCGGGTGGCCACCACCGGCAGTCCGGCCCGCAACGCCTCCATGATCACCAGGGAGGGGCCCTCCCACCGGCTGGTCAGACAGAACACGTCCGCGGCGGCCAACAGGTCCGCCACGTCGTCGCGACGGCCCAACATGCGCACGTCCGCGTCCATCTCGGCGGCCACGTCGTGCAACTCCCCCCGCAACGGCCCGTCCCCCGCGATCACCACCACCGGTTCGGGCGTCCGGTCGGCGAGCGTCGACGCCGTGTCCAACAGCATGTCGATCCCCTTCTGCTCGGCCAGACGCGCCACCGTGAGCAGCAACGGCCGCTCCGGCGGCACCGCCAGGTCGCGGCGGGTCTCCTCACGCCCCTTGAGCTCTCGCCCCGTCTCCGGCGCCGCCACCACCGCCATGCGCGCGCCTTCGGCCCCCGCGGCCCGCAACCGCTCCACCAGGTCACCGGAGACCCCCAACACGGCGTCGGCGCGCAACGCCACGATCCGCTCCAGCACCGGGTAGGCCGTGGCCAGCGGACCCTGCGCCCGAGGCGGCCCGTTGTGCGCGGTCACCACCAGCGGACGCACCCCGGTCAGGGCGCACAGGGCACCGGCGCGCAGACCATGCGCGTGCACCACGTCCGCACCACCCAGCAGGGCCCGCAACCGCAGTACCGCCCCGGGATCGGACCACGACGGACCCGTACCGATCCGCACCGGCGAGAACCGCATCCCGACCTCGGTGAAACCGAACTCCCGCTCGACCTCGGGCGGGCCGACCACCGCCACCCGGTGCCCGCGCCTGAGCAGCCCCGCCCCCAGCGAGCGCACATGGCGACCCACACCTCCGGTACTGGTCCCGACCACCAGAGCGATCCTGCCGTTCACCGTGTCCCCCTCCTGCGTTCGAGTACCTTCCGGGCCCGACCCGTCACCACACGCACCGCCGGCCGATCCAACAGGGCCACGACCACGCCGAACACCACCAGCGCCACCCCGCCCGACACCAGCGCCGTCCCCACGGCCGCCCAGACCTCGGTCGGCGCCGACAACGCGGCCACGGCCCGGCCGGCGACCGTGCCGACCACCCCGGCCGGCAGCGCAGCCGCCACAGAACGGGGCAGTCCGGCCAGACTGTCACGTCCGTGCACGCTCATCACTCCGGCGCACAGCAGCAACGCGGCCGAACCGGTGCCGACGGTGGTGGCGACGCCCAACCCCGTGATCGTCCACCCGGCCGGCACCGCCCACACCAGGGCGCAGGAGCACGCCATGACCACCGACCACCCCACGACCTGAGCGATGGCGGCCCGCCTGCCGTCATGGGAGGCGTACAGGGCCCGGCTCAACAGGGCGACCAGCGCGTAGCCCACCACCCCGGGCGCGTAGGCGAGCAGTCCTCGCTCCAGAGGCAGAGGGTCCACCCGGGCGAGGGCAACCGCCAGGGGGCCGGCCGCGGCGGCGAGCGCGGTGCCCGCCGCGGCCGTGATCACCACCACGGCCCTGGCCCCGGTCGCCAGCAATCGGGCGAACCCGGGCCGGTCGTGTTCGGCGTGCGCCACCGCCAGTTCGGTGAAGGCACTGGTGGCCACGGGAACCGCGACCACCCCGTAGGGCAGGGTGAACAGCGCCCACGCGTAGCTGTGGTGCACCGCCGCGCCCGCGTCGCCGCCCCGGTTGGCCAACGCCACCGCCAACAGAAGCGACGCCTGCATGGCCACCAACGGCAGCAGGGAGGCCGTGGCCAGGGACCGCACCCGCTCCCCCGCCCCGGGCGGGAAGGTCAGCCGCGGCCTGAGCCGGATCCCCAGGTCCCGGGCGGGCACCAGCGCCGTGACGAACAGCGCCACCACCCCCGCCGTGGTCCCCAGCGAGAGCGTGAGTTCCGCGGGGAAGGGCAGGGTCGCCGGTTCCTGACGGTGTTGGGCGCCAAGGGGAACGAAGGCCAGGTAGGCGGCGACCACCACCAGACTGGAGATCAACGGGGCCAGAGCCGGGCCGAGGAAACGCCGGTGGGCCTGCAACACCCCGAACAGCACGGCGGCCAGCCCATAGAAGACGACCTGCGGGGCGAACACCACGAGCATGCGCGCGGCCAGGGAGATCAGCGCGGCTCCCTCACAACCGGGTCCGCCCCCCAACATCAGCGTCATCACCGGCACCGAGGCCAGAGCCAACAGGGCGGCCAGGGGCAGGGAGAGCAGCAGGACCCAGGTGATCAGCGCCGAGACGATGTGCCGTACCCGCTCTCGCTCATCCCGCCGGACCGCGGCCGCCAGGACGGGGACCACCATGGCGGTCAGTGCCCCACCGATGACGATCTCGAACAGGACCGCCGGCAGCTGGTTGGCCGTGACGTAGGCGGTGCCCAGGCAGGTGTCACCGACCGTCTGGGAGAAGACGACGGTGCGACCGAAACCCGCCGACCTCGCCCCCACGGTGACCACGGCGATGAGCGCGGCCGCCGCGGCGACACCACGGGTCATGTCGGCGACCGACCCCAGCGGTCCAGGCGGCGCAACACCGGCACACGTTCGATCACCCGGGAGAAGCCCGTGACCTCACCCGCCAGGGTCAGGGCGATCACTCCGCCGAGCAGGGTCAGCCGTACCGGTCGAGGGGCCCGCACCACGGCCGCCACCCCCAGCGCGGCGCCCAACGCGTTGGCGCCCGTGTCACCGAGCATGGAACGTTCGGCCAGTTCGTCGGGGAGCAGGGCGATCGAGGCCCCCACCAACGGCCCCACCAGCGGCGCGGCCGGAGTGGTCAGCACCGGGGCGGCGGCCAGCAGGGCGAACTTCACCGCCCGTCCGGGTCGCAGGTCGAACAGGTTGACCAGGTTGGCGCCGGCCGCGATCAGGGCCCCGTCGACCAGGGTGTCGGCCGGGCCCCGCCGAAGCAACGACGCGGCGGCCAGACCGGTGGCGCCGATGCCCGCCATCTTGACCGCGCCGGTGGTGACCCGACCTCGGGCCAGCGCGCCCAGGTGGCCGCGCAGCCCCCTGGTGTCGGCCGATCCGGACAGGTCGTCGTAGGCACCGAAGGCGGCGGCACCGGCGGCCGCAAGCGTCGAGGCGGCCCGCACCCTCGGGTCGGTTCCGGGCGTCAGGGCCATGGCCGCGCACATCCCCGACGCCAGCGCGGTCCCTCCCTGCAGGGTGACGGTACGACCGCGGAAGTTCACCCGCTCCCAGAGCCGGTCAGGGCGCCGCGTCAACCACCGGTAGGCGGAGTGGGCCGCCAGACCTCCCAGTGCGGCTCCGGCCAGACCGCGCGCGGCGCTCACTCCTCGGTCCTGGCCGCGGCGTCGACCTCGATCTCCGAGGGGGCGTCCCCGCTCCTCGCCTCGGGCAGGGGTTCGGGAAGGAACCCGGAGGCCCCCTCACCCACGCCGTAGGCACCACGGCCCCCCTCCACGGCCTCGGCCAGGGCCAGCACGGCGACCACGTCACCGGCGGGGCGACCCGCCACGTCCACGGTGCTGTAGGAGGCGTCCTCGGCCAGGGACCGGGCGATGATCCCGCCCTCGTGCGCGGCCTCGGAACCCCCGGCCAGAACCATGGCCCCCACTTTCCGGTTCATCGCCGTGGCGAGCGCGATCAGCGCGGTGGTGGCGACCTCGGTGTCCTCCTCGACCTGACCCGCGGGTGCCACCACGATCAGGGCCCGCGCCACGGCCGCGGGCGACCCCTGCACGGTGATCAGACCGCCCTCCTCGAAGGCGGCCAGGACCGCGGCGGCGTCGTGTCCGCCCTCGTCGGTCTCCCCCTGAACCGCCAGGGCCCGACCCAGTTCCGCACCCGCCTTGTCATGGGGCCCACCGGTCAACTCCGTGGGAGCGTCGGAGACCTGCAGGGCGAGTTCGTCGACGAAGGTGGCCCCGTCATCGGCCAAGAGCGCGTCCCGCATCAGCACACGCCCGGCGACCTCGGCGCCGGCCTCCTCGGCCCGCTCCCCCAACCCGTGGACCACGTCCTCGTCGGCTCCGGGCGCGGCGACCACCACCAGTTCCACACCCTTGAGCCGGTCGGTGAGCACGTCACCGGCGGTGGCCTCCGCCAACCGGTCCGCCCCGGCGTTGAGCAGTTCGGCCTCGTCGCGTTCGGCGCGCAGATCCTCGCTCTGGCCGCGCAGGTCCGCGGTCTCGGACTGCATCGACTCCAGCAGGGGGTCCTGGAGCATGGTGGTGCCCAACACGAGCCCGACCGTCAGGGCCAGGAACACCGCGACGATGGACACCAGGTGGTAACGGAAGTCGATCACGTGAACAGCCCCGTCGACGAATAGACGAACGCGTCCCAACGCGCCGCCAGGAAGGTGAGGTAGACCTGGCCGGCCGGTGAGCAGTAGGCGGCGACCACGATGGTGAGCAGGCAGGCGGCCACCAGGGCCAGCAGCGCCCACGGGGAGATACGCGAGCGGTACAGCCGACTCACGCCCTTGGCGTCGACGAGCTTGCCGCCCACCCGCAAGCGGGTCAGGAAGGTGCTGGCCATGCCCGACCGGCCCTTGTCGAGGAACTCCTCCAGAGTGGCGTGGGCGCCCACCGCCACGATGAGGGCGGCCCCGGCACCGTCGGCGAGCATCATCGCCACGTCCTCGCTGGTACCGGTGGCGGGAAAGACCACGGCTTCGTGGTCCAGGTCCCGCAGGCGTTGCAGGCCGGGCGCGCGCCCGTCACGGTAGGCGTGCACCACGAGTTCGGCCCCGCTGCCCAGGGCCCGGTCGGAGACGGAGTCGAAGTCCCCGACGATGATGTGGGGCCGGTACCCGGCCTCCATGACCGCGTCCGCGCCGCCGTCCACGCCGATGATGACCGGACGGAACTCGCGGATGTAGGGACGCAGCGCCGCGAGATCCTCCCGGTAGTGGTATCCGCGCACCACGATGAGCACGTGGCGGCCCTCCATGGCCGTGCCGATGGCGGGGATGCCGATGCCGTCCAACAACAGGTCGCGTTCGCGTTGGAGGTAGGCCATGGTGTTGGCGGCGAAGGCCTCCAGCTGGGTGGCCAGCCCGGCGCGGGCGAGTTCCATGGCGGCGTCGACCGAGGCCCGGTCCTGTCGGGTTCCGCGGGCCACCACCTCTTCGCCCCGGTACAGGGTGTCGCCCTCCAGGCGCAGCCGTTCGCCCTCGCGCACACGGGTGAACACCTCGGGGTCGACGTCGTCGATCAGGGGGATGCCCGCGCCCACGAGGAGTTCGGGCCCTTGGTTGGGATAGCGACCACTGACGCCGGGAGCCACGTTGACCACTGCGGCCACACCGCAGCCCACGAGCGCCTCCGCGCTGACCCGGTCCAGGTCGACGTGGTCGATCACGGCGATGTCGCCGGGACGCAGGCGCCTGGTCAGGTTCTTGGTTCGACGGTCCGAACGAACGGGAGCGACCAGCCCGGCGGGGGCTTCCACGCGTGGGCGGCGGAATCGCAATACCTTCATCGATGGCATACTGTCAGACCGCCATCACCCTGAGTCACAACAGTCGACCGAGCGGCGTTTTCGGGACAAAGCACTGCCGGTGCCCGAATTCCGGACACCGGCGAAGGTCGAGCCGATCGTTCAGGCCGCCGGGTAGGCCCGTTCGGGGTCGGCGTTGCTCAGCAGCTCCTCGGCGTGCGCCCGCCCCAGCTCCGAATCCTCCAGCCCCGCGAGCATCCGCGAAAGCTCACGCACACGGCCGGCCCGGTCCAGCAGCACCACACCGCTCTCGATGACCAGACCCTCCGTGGACTTCTCCACCACCAGGTGGGCGTCGGCGAACGCCGCCACCTGCGGCAGGTGCGTGACCACGATCACCTGGGCGCGCTGGGCCAGGCGGGCCAGACGCCGCCCGATCTCCACGGCGGCCTTACCGCCCACGCCCGCGTCCACCTCGTCGAACACGAAAGTGGGAACCGGGTCGGACCCCGCGAAGACCACCTCGATGGCCAACATCACTCGCGAGAGCTCACCACCGGAGGCGCCTTTGTGCAACGGCAACGGCGGCGAACTCGGATGCGGGGCCAGCAACAGCTCCACCTCGTCGCGCCCGTGCGGACCGAACTCCTCACCGGTGGTGATGCGCACGCTCACCCGGGCGTGCGGCATCGCCAACGCGGTCAGCTCCTCGGTGACCGCCGTACCGAACCGCTCGGCCGCCGCCTCACGGATCCTGGTGAGCTCACCGGCCGCCTCCTCCATACGGGCGGCCAGTTCCTCGGTCTCGGCGCGAAGCCCATCGATGCGCTCGTCGTCGCCGTCCAGGTCCGCCAACCGCTTGGCCGCGTTCTCCGCCCAGGTCAAAACCTCGTCGGTGGTCTCACCGTACTTACGCGAAAGCTGGGTGAGCAGGGAGCGACGCTCCTGCACCGCGGCCAGCCTGGCCGGGTCGGCGTCCACCGACTCCGAATAGGACGCCAACTCGGTGGCGGCGTCGGTGATGATGTAGGACGCCTCGTCCAAACGGCCACCGATCGCGGCCAGATCCGGGTCGTGCTCGCTGACCGAGGCCACCGCCTGACGCGCGGCCGACAACAACCCCACCACGTCGGCCTGCACCTCCGCGGCGGCCGGGTCACCGGTGAGCGCCTCGTGCGCGGTGGTGGACGCCACCCGCAGACCGTCGGCGTGCGCCAGCCGCGTCTCCTCGGCGAGCAACTCGGCGTCCTCACCCGGCAACGGCTCGGCGGCGGTGATCTCCTCCACCCCGAACCGGAGCAGATCGGCCTCCTGGGCGCGCTCACGCGCCCGCTCCACCAACTCCTCCAGCTCGGCCGAGATCTCACGGTGGCGCCGGTAGGCCACCGAGTAACGCTTCATCGCCCTGGCCAGGTCGTCACCGGCGAACCGGTCCAACGAGGAACGCTGACGGTCCGAGCGCAACAGACGCTGCTGGTCGGACTGACCGTGCACCGCCACCAGGTCGTCGGCGAGGTAGGCCAACAGGCTCACGGGAGCGGAACGACCGCCCATGGTCGCGCGTGAACGCCCCTCCGCCGACACCGTCCGGTTCAGGATCAACACGTCGTCGTCGATGTCACCACCGGCCTCGAACACCCGGGTGGCCACCCGGCCGCCCTCGGGTACCGTCAACCGACCCTCGACCACCGCCCGGTCGGCACCCGGCCGGACACGCTGGGGATCGGCGCGCCCACCGAAGAGCAGTCCCAGCCCCGTGACGACCATGGTCTTACCCGCGCCGGTCTCACCGGTGACCACGGTCAGACCCGGTGACAGCTCCAACACGGCGTCGTCGATGACACCGAGGCCTTGGATGCGGACTTCTTCGAGCACCGAACCCTCTCCTGCAATAGTCGTTCAACGTTCGCGACCGGCGCGTCCCCGCCATCCGGTGACCGGCAGACCGAACTTGGCCACCAACCGGTCGGTGAACGGCGCGCGGTGCAGCCGGGCCAGACGAACAGGCGTATCGGCACGGGTGATCTCGATTCGTGCCCCCGCGGGCAATTCGACCATACGCCGTCCATCGCACCAGAGCACGCCCGGCGTGGTGTCCGGCAGCACCTCCAGCGCCACGGTCGCGTCCGGACCCACCACGAGGGGGCGGGCGAACAAAGCGTGCGCGCTGATCGGCACCACCAGCAACGCCTCCACATCCGGCCACACCACGGGACCGCCCGCGGAGAAGGCGTGCGCGGTGGAACCGGTGGGGGTCGCGCACACCACACCGTCACAACCCCAACTGGACAGGGGACGCCCGTCCACCTCCAGGACCATCTCCAGCATCCGCCGGGTGTCGGCCTTCTCCAAGGTCGCCTCGTTGAGCGCCCAAGAACGCACCGGGGGCGCCCCATCGCCACGACCACCGTTGAAGACCGCCACGTCCAGGGTCATGCGCTCTTCAACGACGTACTCCCGCCGGACCACACTGCGCACCGTGGCGCCCAGGTCCTCGCGTTCGGCCTCGGCGAGGAAACCGACGTGCCCGAGGTTGACACCGAGCAGCGGCGCCCCGGCGGGTCGAGCGATCTCGGCCGCCCGCAACAGGGTGCCGTCACCACCCAGGACCATGACCAGTTCCACACCCTCGGCGGCGCGGGGGCCCTCCACCGGTTCCACCGGGGACAGCTCACAACCCTCGGCCGCCAGGTTCTCCAGCTCGCTCTTGAGCATGCGAACGGTCAGCCCGGCCCCACTGAGCCTTTCGTGGACCAACCGGGCGCTGCGCACAGCCGCGGGTCTACCGGTGTGGGCCAGCAGCAGAACACTGCGTCCGCCGGTCATCGCCGTCCCCTTACATTCACTCCCGGTCGGGAGCACTGGTACCGACCGGATGCCTCGCCCGGACCCGGCCGGGTCACGCTACCGGACACTTACGACCATGGGCCACGCCCCTCAGGCCGGCCCCTCCTCGATCGCCCGTTCGAGCCGGGCGGGGTCCAACGGATCGGCACCGGCCCGCATCCACAGGAAGTACTCGACGTTGCCCGAGGGCCCGGGAAGGGGGCTGGCGGCCACGTCCACCACCCCCAGACCCAAGGTGAGGGCGTGCGCGGCCACGTCGGACACCGCCTCGGCGCGCAGCACCGGCTCACGCACCACACCGCCCGGACCCACGCGATCCTTACCGACCTCGAACTGGGGTTTGACCATCATCACGAAGTCCGCGTCCGGGTCGACGCACTCGCGCAGCGGACCCAGAACCAGCTTCAGGGAGATGAACGACAGATCCCCCACCACCAGGTCGGGTCGGGGTTCGTCGATCTGCTCGGGGGCGAGTTCGCGAACGTTGACGCGCTCCATCACCTCGACCCGATCGTCGCTGCGCAACGACCAGGCCAGCTGCCCGTAGCCGACGTCGACCGCGATGACGCGGTCGACGCCTCGCCGCAGCAACACGTCGGTGAACCCGCCGGTGGAGGCACCCGCGTCCAGGGCACGTCGCCCCTTCACCGAGAACTCGAACGCGTCCAGCGCACCGATGAGCTTGTGCGCCCCACGAGAGACATAGGTCGGTTCCTCGGAAGGGGTGCGCACCACGATGGGCTGGTCGGTCCCGATCCGGGTGGCGGCCTTGGAGGCGACCATCCCGGACACCAGAACGAATCCGTTCTCGATGATCTCGGCCGCGTGACCGCGAGAGCGTGCGTGACCGCGGCGGACCAGTTCCGCGTCGAGCCGACTACGTTTTGCCATGGTCACCTAGGGTACCGGGCGTTATCGCCCGCTCTGGGACCCCTGCCCGAGCGCGCCGAGCACACCGGACAACTCCTGCTGCAGGGCGTCGAAGACCGCTACGTGCTCGTGCGTGGGCACATCGTCCAGTCCGGCCAACCGTTCCCTGGTCGCCCGAAGGGTCTGTTCGGCCAAGGCCTCGGCCTGCTCGTCGGCGCCCATGCGGCCCCCGTCCCTCGCTCACGTCCCGACACTATCGTTCACTTCTTGGCGCTCTTGCCCTTGGTGGTGCGTTTGGCGGTGGAGCGCGAGCGGGTGTTCTTGGCCGCGGGCTTGGCGGCGGTCCTGGCCCCGGCTGCGGTCTTGGCGCGGGGAGCGGTCGACTGCTCGACCGGAGCGGCCTCGGACTCGGCCCCGCTCTCGATCCCGTCGGCCGGACCCTCGGCGGCTTCGGATTCGGATACGGCTTCGGATACGGGTTCGGGCGCGGGGGCCTCCTCCTTCACCGGCTCCTCCACGGCCACCGGCTCCGGCCGGCCCGGTGTCCGCTCCACGGCGTACCTGGCGCCCAGGCGACGCTCCAACTCCGCGACCCGGCGCACCACCCGGTCGTGCTCGGCGCGCGGAACCACGTCCAACCGCTCCAAAGCGCGCCCCACCTCGGCGCGCACCAGCTCGGCGATGGCCGTCCGGTTCGCCTGGCTGGTCTCGATCAGCTCACCGGCCAACGCCTGGATGTTCTGGCCCACCCGAGGCGGCGGGCCCTGCGCACCGTCCACCGAGGGAGCCGACACACCATTGGCGCCACCGGCCCGCAACAACGCCTTGGCGGCCGCGACCGCCTCCTTACGGGAGAGTTCGGTGAGGCCATTGGCGGCATCGAGGTAGGTGCGTACCGCGTCGACGACCATGATGACGTGCTCCTTGATGGGACCGCGGGAGGAAAAGAACGAAAAGAGGGCGCGGGTGAGGGAGGGACCTCGTTCCGGGGGACGACGCCAACGCTACCGTTCCCACGGTCCGGGTGACACGCGAACGGACGATCTCCGCGCCGATACGGCATCATGATCCGATGAGCAGCATCGACGCGTGCCTGCAAGGCATCGCCCGGGCCAACGAGCGTCTCCTGCGGGAACCCCTCGACCGACGCCGCCGGCACATCCGCGAACGCACCGTCAGCGTGGTCGTCCCCGACCTGGACACCGTCTTCGACATGCTCCTGACCATCGACGGCCTCACCGACGTCACCCACCGGCCGCGCTCCACGCCGGCCCCCAGGCCCCAGGTCACGGTGACCGTCTCCAGCGAGGACTTCGTCGCCCTGTCCGAGGAACGCCTGGACCCCGCCAAGGCCCTGCTCGGGCGTCGTCTGAAGATCGACGCGGGCCTCGGCGATCTGCTGCGCCTGCGCCGTCTGCTCTGATCCGGGCGGTGCCCCGACGGGCCCGCCGGGGCGATACCTTTCTGAGATGCCACGCCGATCTCTTGACCTGGCCCCCCTTCGCGGCCTCCGCTACGCCGCGCCCGACGTCGACCGCTTCATCGACGACGGTTTCGACGTCTCCCGGCTCCTGGCCCCGCCCTACGACATCCCCGACGCCCGAGAGGCGCGCGAACTCCAGCGTTCCGACCCGCACAACGCGGCCAGGGTCACACTCCCCTTCGAGCTGTCCCGCCAGGACGCCGCCGCCCACCGCTACCGCGGCGCCGCCACCCTACTGCGCAGCTGGATCGACGACGGCTACCTCGCCCAGGACCCCGAACCGGCCCTGTACGTGTACGAGCAGATCACCCCGGACGGCCGCCTCCAGCGCGGACTCATCGGCGCCCTCGGGCTCCCCGAGGACGAAGAGCAGACACCGGCGGTGCGACCACACGAGGACGTGGCAGAACCCCCCGTACTCGACCGCTTCCTGCTGATGGGCGCCGCCCGCGCCAACCTCGAACCGATCTTCCTGGTCTACCGAGGCGAGGACGGGGCCGCCTCCACCGCCACCGAGACCGCCGCCCAGGGCACACCACTGATCTCCACCCGTACCGGCGACGGAGCCCGACACCGCCTGTGGGCGATCACCGACCCGGACGTCCAGCGCGGCGTCGCCGAGGACCTGGCCACCCGCACCGCCCTCATCGCCGACGGACACCACCGCTACGCCGCATACCGGCGCCTGCGCGACGAACACACCGACCCCGGCTGGCGGTACGGGCTGGCACTCCTGGTGGACAGCGACGCCCACCCGCCCCGGCTCGGCGCCATCCACCGTGTCCTGCCCGGGCTGGACACCACGCGGGCGCTGGACGACGCCCGCGCCATCGCCACCGTCTCCCCCCTTCCCGACGCGGACCCCGCCCACCTGGACGGCGTGGACTCCCCCGCCCTGCTCGTGGCCGACCCCGACGGCACCGCCCACCTGGTACACGACTTCGCCGAACAAGCACTGTCTCGGGCCATGCCCGGACACTCGTCCGAGTGGCGGCACCTGGACACCGCGGCCCTGCACGAGGTCCTGCTACCCCTGTGGCGTTTCCCCGAGGAACAGGTGCGCATGGTGCACGACGACCCGACCGAGGCCATGGCCGTCGCCCGCACCGAACAGGGCACCGCCGTCATCGTGCCCTCACTGCGGGTGGAACAGGTCTACGCCGTCGCCGACCGAGGCGAGCTCACCCCCCGAAAGTCCACCTCCTTCGGACCCAAACCCCGCACCGGCCTGGTCATGCGGGTACTGGACTGACCACCCCGACCGAGGAGAACCCCGAGATGACCGCCGACCACCCCCAGACCCGTGAACTCCTGACCCGGGACCTGATCCGGCTGGGTGTACGCCACGGCGACTCCCTCCTGGTGCACTCCTCCCTCGGCTCCCTGGGATGGGTGTGCGGCGCCGAACAGGCCGTCGTGCAGGCCCTGATGGACGCGGTCGGCCCCCGAGGGAACCTGGTCGTGCCCACCCAGACCTCGGACAACACCGACCCCTCCGGGTGGCGGAACCCACCGGTACCCGAGTCCTGGTGGCCGACCATCCGCGAACACACACCCGCGTTCGACCCCCTCACCACCCCCGGCGCCCACATGGGTCGGATCTCGGAGATGGTGCGCACCTGGCCGGGAGCGGTACGCAGCCCCCATCCACAGACCTCCTTCGCGGCGCTGGGCCCCGACGCCCACCACCTCATGCATCCCCATCCACTCGGCTCCGCCCTGGGCGAGGAGTCACCCCTGGCCAGGTTGGCGGACTCCGGCGCCCACATCCTGCTGCTGGGCGTCGGCTACGACACCTGCACCACCTTCCACCTGGCCGAATACCGGGTACCGGCCCCGACCCGGACCGACACCTCGTGCGCGGCCCAGGCCCCCGACGGCGGCCGGACCTGGGTGAGCGTCCAGGACATCGCCTTCGACTCCGACGACTTCGCCGCCCTGGGCACGGACCTGGAACAGACGGGCACGGTCACGGTCGGCACCGTGGGTGCCACCACCGCACGCCTGTTCCCCCTGGCCGAGGCGGTGCGCTTCGCCACCGACTGGCTGACCGAACACCGCACCCCCGCTGCGACGGACCACACACCTCGGGGAGAGGCCCCGCGAGACGGAGCCGCCTAGCCTGGAAGCGACCGCCATCACCGCACGGAAAGACGGGCCGATCTCCATGTCCCTCCAGGCAGCCGACCGCCCGCTCAACGAGCTCCACGACGCGATGCTCCTGGACCTGGACGGCGTGGTCTACATCGGCGCCGAAGCCGTCCCCGCCGCTCCCGAAGCGATCGGCAAGGCACGCGCCACCGGCGCCAAGGTCGCCTTCGTCACCAACAACGCCGGACGAACCCCCGCCCGGATCGCCGAACACCTCACCCACCTGGGCGTTCCCGCCTCCCCCAAGGACGTCGTCACCTCCGCGGAGGCCGCAGCCCGACTGATCGCCGAACGTTTCCCCTCCGGTTCGGACGTCCTCGTGGTCGGCGACACCGGGCTGAGGCAGGCGGTACGTCGCGTGGGGCTGCGGCCCGTCACCGTCGCCGACGAGTCGACTGTGGCCGTCGTGCAGGGCTTCTCCCGCACCATGAACCGCGAACTCCTCGACCAAGGCGCGCTGGCGGTGGCACGCGGCGCCTTCTACGTGGCCGGCAACGCCGACGCCACCGCCCCCGGCGAGTGGGGCATCACCCCCGCCAACGGATCCTTCGTGCGCGTCATCGCACACGCCACCGGTGTGGAACCGGTGATCGCCGGCAAGCCCATGCGCCCCCTGCACGAGGAGGGCATGCTCCGTACCGGGGCCACCGACCCGTTGATCGTCGGTGACCGGCTGGACACCGACATCGAGGGCGCCACCGCACACGGCGCGGCCGGGCTGCTGGTGCTGTCCGGGGTCGCCACACCCCGCGACCTGGTGGCCGCCCCGACCCATCAACGTCCCCGCTATCTGTCCTGGGACGTGTCGGGGATGAACGAGACCCACCCCGGCCCACTGCGACGAGGCCATCGATCCGAGTGCGGCGGCTGGACCGCCACCAACGGCCGAGGTTCGGTCGAGCTGTCCGGAAGCGGCGACCGGTTGGACGGACTACGCGCCCTGTGCGACGCGGTGTGGGCCGACGAGTCCATCGACCCCACCGGGGAGTCGGTGGCCGCCGCCCTGCGGGTTCTGGGCTGGTAGGCCCGGGCCTCACCCCTCGGCCCTCCGTTCGGGGTCGACGGTCCTCACCTCCACCTCCAGGATGCTGCGCACCCCGTGTGGACCGCGCCAGATCCGACGGCGCAGCGCCCCCGTCACCCGGATCACCTCCCCGACCCGGTACTCCCGGACCCGATCGATCATCGGCTCCTCGAAGGAGACCAGGGTCGGCGAGTCCAACCGGGGCCCGGAACGCCGCGGATCATCGGGGCGGGCCACCCCGATCCGCCAGGAGACCAACCGATCTCCACTGGGCAGTTCGCGCACGGTCGGCGCGGCGGTGATCCGCCCGACCACCAACACCTGGTTGAGGTGACCCTGGTCCTCGGTCCTGTCCTTGGTGGTGTCCTTGGGTTCGGCGGGGTTCCGGATGAGCACGAGGGACCTTCCCGATAGAGGATGACCTGGTGCGCGCGCTGATCCCAGGATCCCCGCCGGCAGGGTTCCGGAAAAGGCCGTTCGGGAATCTGTGGATAACCCGGACTCCCGGGTGACCCCCGCCACGGGACCGGTCGGACCCCGTGCCCTAGAGTCGGGTTCGGTCCGCAACGGTAGAACAGGGGTGCTCGGACGTGCACAAAGAAGTGAACACCGACGACCTGCCCGAGGGGATCACCCCCCTGGGCGACGAGATCTACGCCATCGACACGATGTTGGCCGGGTACCCGGGGGTGGTGTCCGCCTACCTCATCCGCACCGAGCGGCCCTGCATCGTGGAGGTCGGCACCGCCGGTTCCGCCCCGGTCCTGCGCGACGCCGTCATCCGACTCGGCCTTTCCCCCGCCGACCTGGCCACCATCGTGGTCACGCACATCCACCTGGACCACGCCGGCGGCACCGGCGACATGGCGGCACTGTTCCCCAACGCCGAGATCGTCGTGCACGAACGCGGCGCCCGACACCTGGCCGACCCGAGCCGGCTCATGGCCAGCGCCAAGATGGTGTGGGGCGACCGACTGGAGACCCTCTTCGGGCACATGCACCCCACCGACGCGTCCCGCATCCGCTCGGTCGCCGAAACCGGCGAGATCGACCTCGGCGGGGGACGCAAACTCGTATCGCACTACGCGCCCGGCCACGCCAAACACCACATGGGCCTGGTCGACACCGCCACCGGCGACCTGTACGTCGGCGACGCCCTCGGCGTGTACAACCCGCTCACCGGTGACCTCCGCCCCGCCACCCCGCCACCGGACTTCGACATGAACGCCTGCCTGAGCACCCTGCGCCTGTTCGGTGACATCGGCCCCCAACGCCTGATGTTCTCCCACTTCGGCGCGGTGGACGGGGTCGGCGAGAAACTCGACCGGGCCGAGCGGGAACTACGCCTGTGGGTGGAGACCGTCCGCGACTCCCAGGACACCGGCGGGGACCTGGACCACGCCGTGGCCATGGTCAAGGACAAGGTGATCTCCCGCTACAAACCACTGCCCCCGGACGCCTCACCCGACGCCGCCGCGGTACTCGACATCCTCAGCGGCGCCGAGGCCAACGTCGGCGGGATCGTGCACTGGCTGGACCGGCTCGCCCAGGAACAGGCCACCGCCGAGAAGAAGGCCCAGGAGGAACGCGCCTGAAGCGGGAAAACCGGATGCGTCCTCAGGCGACCGCGACGTAGTGTCCCGGCATGACGATCGAGATCCGTCCGATGCGCCGCGCGGACATCCCCCGGACCTTCACGCTCATCCGGACGGCCTACCCCTGCATGGTGTTCACCGAACCACTCATGGTGGAGCGCTTCGACCGGCCCTTGACGTACTTCCGGGACCAACGCTTCATCGCGGTGGAGGGCGATCAGGTGATCGGCCACGTCCTCTCGCGTCTGTACGAGGACGAGAACGGGCGCACGCACGGACAGTCGTACATGGCCGCCGTAACACCGCGACTCGTCGACGGAGACCTTCCCGACCGGCTGCTGGAAACCTCCGAACGGCGCCTGCTCGACGACGGTGCCGAGTTCCTCAGCGCCGACACCGCCGAGGAGAGCGTCCAGATCGGTGGGGAGGGATTCCGGCGGGCGATCCTGGAACGCGGATACGAACTCACCGAAAACGCCCGGATCCTCGGCCTGGACCTGGCCACGATCCCCGAGCCCCCGCCCGCGCCCGAGGGCGCCGAACTGCGCACCTTCCGGGAGTTCGACGACGACCCTCGTCCCGTCTACGAGATCGACAGGGCCACCAGCGAAGACGAACCGGGCGGCCTCGACAACGGATTCCTGCCCTACGAGGATTGGATCCGCGTCCTGTGGCACAACCCGTTGGCCGACAACGACCTCAGCCTTGTGCTCCTACTGGACGGGGTCCCCGTGACGATCTCCTGTTACAAGTCCGACGGTGAGGGCCGGATGGAGTCGGGGATGACCGGCACCCTGCGCGGTTACCGGGGGCGTGGGCTGGCGGCCTACACCAAGACCAAGGCACTGCACCTCGCACGGGAGAAGGGCATCAGGCGGGCCTACACCGGCAACCACGCCGACAACGAACCCATGCTCGCCATCAACGAGCGACTCGGGTACGGCGTCGTCGGTAGCGAACAGACCTACCGCAGAACCTGAACCCTAGGGCGCCCCCGGCAGGTCCAGGATCCGGAGCAGGTGCGCGTACAGACCATCCGCCCAGGACAGCTCGTCGTCGGACGGCAGCCGGTCGAAGGCGCGCACCTCACTGGTCTCGAAACGGCCGGTCAACGGCTCCAACCCGCGCACCCGGGCGTGGGTGACCACCGTGGTGTGCCCCTTGGCCAGCACGTAGTGGCCAACGACCCGGATCTCCCCGAGCGTGGCACCGGCCTCCTCCCAGGCCTCACGCCGAGCCGTGTCGGAGATCCCCTCCCCCGGCTCCCGGTGCCCGCCGGGGAACTCCCAGGCCCGTTTGCGATTGCGCACCATCAAGGGGCGCTCCCCCAGGTAGGTCAGGCACACCACCGAGTCGTACTCGGCGGGCACCTCCCCCAGACGCACGACGGCGCCGCCGAGTGGCTCCTCACCACCCGACGACGCTTCGATCGGTTCGGGGAAGGTCAGTCCCGGCCCTTACGTTCGTCGGCCTCGGCCGCCTGGTCCGCGTCCTCCTCGACGTCGGTCCAGACGACCCCGTCCTCGACGTCGTGGTCGACCAGTTCCACACCCTCAAGCGCGGCCAGACGCTCGTCGGCGTCGGTCATGCCCTCGCGGTCCACCGAAGAGGCCCGGGCGAAGTACTCGCGGGCGTCATCGGTACGGCCCAACTCCTCCAGGACGTCGGCGTAGGCGTAGAACAACCGGGCCACGTACGGACGGGCACGGCGCTCCTTGAGCTCCGGCACCTGCAGCTCGGCCAGCGCGGCCTTGACGTCGCCCATGTCCCGACGGGCACCGGCGGCCACGATGCGCAGCTCGATCCGGTCCGCGGTGTCCAGGTCCTTCCCGGCCGGGTCGTTGGTGATCTCCAGAGCCCGCTCCGGGCGGCCCAGACCCCGTTCACAGTCGGCCATGACCGCCAGGAAGGTGTCCCGACCGCTCATTCGCCGCGCCGCGCGCAGGTCCGCCAGGGCCTCCTGCCACTTGCCGACCGTGTAAGCGGCGATGCCGGAGGCCTCACGGACCGTCGCCAGGCGTGAGGCCTTGCGACGAGCGTAGGCGGCGTGCTTGTAGGCCCGCTCGGGGTCCTCGTCGACGAACAGGCCGGCGGCCACGATGTGCTTACCGACCAGCTCGGCCAGGGACTTGGGCAGCGAGTGCAGATCGCGCTTGGTCTCCGGGTCGATCTGGTTGTAGGTGGCTTCCTCCGGCAGCGACGGAGCGACGTCCGCAGGGTCCCGCTCCTCACGGGGCCCACGCCGGTCATCGCGTCGGTCGTCCCGACGGAAGTCGCGGCCACCGCCACCAGCGCGGTCATCACGACGCCCGTAACCACCACGATCATCACGACGATCCCGGTCACCCCGGTAACCACCACCACGACGATCCCGGTCCTGGTTCCGCTCACCCTGGTAAC
>NZ_DYZD01000078.1 GCF_020741345.1 Nocardiopsis listeri | reverse complement strand
CCGAGGGCCTGGCCCAGATCATGGACGAGCTCGATGCCGCCGATACCCGGCCCGGCGTCGTCGGCTGGTACCCCGACGTCACTTCCGACACGGTCGTGATCGAGGCCACCGAAGGCGACGACGCGCAGAGCCTCATCGAGGCCGCGGGCGTGGACGCCTCCGCCGTGGAGGTGCGCAGCACCTCCGAGCAGCCGCAGCTGTTCGCCGACATCGTCGGTGGCGACGCCTACTACATGGGCGGCGGCCGCTGCTCCATCGGGTTCGCGGCCACCGACAGCTCCGGCGGCGACGGCTTCGTGACCGCCGGTCACTGCGGCACCGTCGGCACCTCCGCCGAGAGCGAGGACGGTTCCGGCTCGGGCACCTTCGCCGAGTCGGTCTTCCCCGGCAACGACGGGGCGTTCGTGTCGACCGACTCCAACTGGACCGTCACCAACCTGGTCAACATGTACAGCGCGGGTGACACCCAGACGGTGGCCGGGTCCACCCAGGCCCCGGTCGGCTCGGCCGTGTGCCGTTCGGGCTCGACCACCGGTTGGCACTGCGGGACCATCGAGGCCCGTGGCCAGACGGTGAGCTACCCCGAGGGCACCGTCAACGACCTGACCCGCACCGATGTCTGCGCCGAGCCGGGTGACTCCGGTGGCTCGTTCATCAGCGACGACCAGGCTCAGGGCATGACCTCGGGCGGCTCGGGCAACTGCACCAGTGGTGGTACGACGTACTACCAGGAGGTCGGCCCGGTGCTCAGCTCGTGGGACCTCTCGCTGGTGACCGGATAGCTCCACCCGTCCGGCATCGCGTCGACGCCCCCGTCCGCTTTCGAGCGGGCGGGGGCGTTCCCGTTCCCGGACGTCCGTATCCGGCCACCGCGCCCCCGGCCCCCGTTCGCGATGAGAGCACCGGCGCCCTCGCCTCCTCGTGCCCTGGGCACGCCCGTGACCAGAGGTGTTACGGGAGCGTGTCCGGATGGGCACGGTTGGCACCCGGTACCGATGTCCGCATGTGGCCAGTCCACCCCTCTTGCGCCACGAAGATCGATTCGGTCTGTAATCGACCGCCTCCGGCAATCACAAGGTGGGCTCCGAGACCGCGACTGTCAGCGACCGGAAAACGGCCCATCACCCCATCACCGGATTTCGCCTTGAATGCTTTTCCCGCATGACGGTCTTTCCCTCGCCAAAACGTGCACTTATGGTTAGGCGTTGTTTACCGGGTGTCTCGGTGAACAACGGCGACCGAATGCACTCGGCCGCCGATCCCCCGTAAATCCCCCAAGGAGAGTAGGGACCATGCGACCCTCCCCCGTTGTCTCCGCCATAGGTACCGGAGCCCTGGCCTTCGGCCTGGCCCTGGGCACCGCTCCCACCGCCGGAGCGGCCACCGCTCCCCAGTCCCCCGAGATCGAGACCGAGGCCACCACCATGGCCGAGGCCCTCCAACGCGACCTCGGCCTGTCCCCGTCCCAGGCCGACGAACTGATCGAGGCCCAGGCCGAAGCGTTCGAGGTCGACGACGCCGCCGCCGAGGCCGCCGCCCAGGCCTATGGCGGATCCCTCTTCGACACCGACAGCCTCGAACTGACCGTCCTGGTCACCGACGCCTCCGCCGTGGACGCGGTCGAGGCCACCGGCGCCCGGGCCGAGGTCGTCACCCACGGTATCGACGGCCTGGAAGAGATCGTCGCCGAACTCAACGACGCCGACGCCCGATCCGGGGTCGTCGGGTGGTACCCCGACGTCGCCGGTGACACGGTCGTCCTGGAGGTCCTGGAGGGTTCCGGGGCCGACGTGGACGCCCTCCTGGCCGACGCCGGGGTGGACGCCTCCGACGTCACGGTGGAGAGCACCACCGAACAGCCCGAACTGTACGCCGACATCGTCGGCGGCGTGGCCTACACCATCGGCGGCAGCAGCCGCTGCTCGGTCGGCTTCGCCGCCACCGACTCCGCCGGTCAGGCCGGGTTCGTCACCGCCGGTCACTGCGGGAGCGTCGGCTCCAGCGTGAGCATCGGCAACGGCTCCGGCACCTTCCAGAACTCCATCTTCCCGGGCAACGACGCGGCCTTCGTCCGCGGCACGTCCAACTTCACCCTGACCAACCTGGTCAGCCGCTACAACACCGGCGGCAACGCCACCGTCTCCGGCTCCTCCCAGGCGCCGATCGGCTCGCAGGTGTGCCGCTCCGGCTCCACCACCGGCTGGCACTGCGGCACCATCCAGGCCCGCGGCCAGACGGTGAGCTACCCGCAGGGCACCGTGCAGAACCTGACCCGCACCAACGTGTGCGCCGAGCCCGGCGACTCCGGAGGTTCCTTCATCTCCGGTAGCCAGGCCCAGGGCGTCACCTCCGGTGGCTCGGGCAACTGCACCTCGGGCGGCACCACCTACTACCAGGAGGTCGCTCCGATGATCAGCACCTGGGGCCTGACCCTGCGGACCTGATCCGCGTCCGACCCTCACACGGCGTCCCCGTCCGCGATCCGCGGGCGGGGACGCCTTGCCTTCGACGGGCTCAGCCCCCGCGTTTGCCTCCACCCAGGACCGCGACCAGGTCCTCGGCGGTCTCGGAGGCGTCCAACAGGGCGCCCACGTGCTCCTTGGTACCCCGCCGCGGCTCCAGGGTCGGCACCCGCTGCAACGAGTCGTGTCCGGGCAGGTCGAAGATGACCGAGTCCCAGGAGGCCGCCGCCACCGAGTCGGCGTACTTGGCCAGGCAACGGCCCCGGAAATAGGCTCGGGTGTCCTCCGGCGGTTCGGTGATCGCCCGGGTCACCTCCGGCTCCTCCAACAATCGATGGACCCGACCACGGGCCGCCAACCGGTTGTACAGGCCCCGGTCCTGGCGCACGTCCGAGTACTGCAGGTCCACCATCTGCAACCGCGGGCTCGACCACTCCAGGCCATCACGCGATCGGTAGCTCTCCAACAGCTTGAGCTTGGCCACCCAGTCCAGCCGGTCGGCCAGGTCCATCGGATCCCGCCCGAGCCCGGTCAGCACCGCCTCCCACTGGTCCAGCACGTCCGCGGTGTCGGGGTCCACGTCCGTACCGAAGCGGTCCTCCACGTACTTGCGCGCCTGATCCAGGTACTCGCCCTGCAACTCCAGGGCGGTCATCCGCCGTCCGTCGCGCAACCGCACCCGGTGCGTCAGCCCCGGGTCGTGGGAGATCTCCCGCAGGTCCGCCACCGAAGTCTCCAGCGACAGGTCCTCCTGCAAGAACCCGTCCTCGATCATCGACAGCACCAGCGCCGTGGTCCCCATCTTCAGGTAGGTGGAGAGCTCGCTCATGTTGGCGTCACCGATGATCACGTGCAGACGCCGGTACCGGTCCGGGTCCGCGTGCGGTTCGTCCCGTGTGTTGATGATGGGACGCTTCAGGGTCGTCTCCAACCCCACCTCGACCTCGAAGAAGTCGGCACGCTGGGAGAGCTGGAACCCACTGCCCTGCCCATCGGAACCGATACCGACCTTGCCGGCCCCGCACATCACCTGCCTGGACACGAAGAACGGGATGAGGTTGCGGACGATGTCCCCGAAGGGCGTCGACCGGTTCATCAGGTAGTTCTCGTGACACCCGTAGGAGGCGCCCTTGTTGTCGGTGTTGTTCTTGTACAGCTGGATCGGTTCGATGCCGGGCGTGGAACCCGCCCGCGCCGCGGCATCGGCCATGACCCGCTCCCCGGCCTTGTCCCACAACACCGCGTCACGCGGGTTGGTGACCTCGGGGGCCGAATACTCCGGGTGGGCATGGTCCACGTACAGGCGCGCGCCGTTGGTGAGGATGACGTTGGCCAACCCCAGATCCTCGTCGGTCAGCTGGGTGGGGTCGGCCACCTCGCGCGCCAGGTCGAAGCCCCGCGCGTCCCGCAGCGGGTTCTCCTCCTCGAAGTCCCAACGTGCCCGCCGGGCCCGCGCCGCCGAAGCGGCAAGGTAGGCGTTGACCACCTGGGTGGAGGTGACCATCGCATTGGCCCCGGGGTTTCCCGGCACGGAGATCCCGTATTCGGTCTCGATACCCATAATCCGCCGCACACTCATGCTGAGAGGTTATCCGCCCGGGCACCGTCTTGAACGCTTCCGCGCCAATTGTGGCCTAAGCGCTGTCTTCCCGGGCGTTTCGAAAGATCTCGCCCCGGCACATCCACACAGGTCACACCGGATTTCGGCGGATTCGACATAAAGCGAAGGCGAGGTGCGCGCAAACCACCGGACCATACCCGGGTAAGGGACGAGAGTCCCACGGTCGCGCACGCGTGGGGCCCGCCGGAGAAAGACCTCCGGCGGGCCCCGAAGCGGTACGTGACCGCGGCGAGCGTTTTACAGGTACTGGCCGGTGTTGGCGACCGTGTCGATGGATCGGCCCGAGTCGGAGCCCGTCTTTCCGGTGATGAGCGTACGGATGTAGACGATCCGCTCGCCCTTCTTGCCGGAGATGCGCGCCCAGTCGTCCGGGTTGGTGGTGTTGGGCAGGTCCTCGTTCTCACTGAACTCGTCGACACAGGCCTGCAACAGGTGCGAGACCCGAATGCCCCTGGACCGGTTGTCGATGAAGTCCTTGATCGCCATCTTCTTGGCCCGCGAGACGATGTTCTCGATCATCGCGCCGGAGTTGAAGTCCTTGAAGTACAGGACCTCCTTGTCCCCGTTGGCGTAGGTCACCTCCAGGAAGCGGTTCTCCTCGCCCTCGGTGTACATCCGTTCCACGACCCGTTGGATCATGGCGTCCACCGTGGCCTTGCTGGAACCACCGTGCTCGGCCAGGTCCTCCTCGTGCAGCGGCAGATCCTCGGTGATGTACTTGGCGAAGATGTCACGGGCCGCCTCGGCGTCGGGCCGCTCGATCTTGATCTTGACGTCCAAACGGCCGGGCCGCAGGATCGCCGGGTCGATCATGTCCTCGCGGTTGGAGGCGCCGATGACGATGACGTTCTCCAACCCCTCGACACCGTCGATCTCACTGAGCATCTGCGGGACGATCGTGTTCTCCACGTCGGAGGACACACCCGAACCACGTGTGCGGAAGATCGAGTCCATCTCGTCGAAGAACACGATGACGGGGGTGCCCTCTGAGGCCTTCTCCCTGGCCCTTTGGAAGACCAGGCGGATGTGCCGCTCGGTCTCACCCACGTACTTGTTCAGCAGCTCCGGACCCTTGATGTTGAGGAAGAAGCTCTTGCCGACATCTTTGCCGGTGCGTTCGGCGACCTGCTTTGCCAACGAGTTCGCGACCGCTTTGGCGATGAGCGTCTTACCGCACCCGGGCGGTCCGTACAGCAGCACACCCTTGGGCGGACGCAACCGGTGCTCGAAGAACAGCTCCTTGTACAGGTAGGGCAACTCGACCGCGTCGCGGATCATCTCGATCTGCCCCGACAGACCACCGACGTCGCTGTAGGCGATGTCGGGGACCTCTTCGAGGATGAGCTCCTCGACCTCCGACTTGGGAATGCGCTCGTACACGTACCCCGACCGGGACTCCAACAGCAGTGAGTCTCCGGCCCTGATCGGCTCGTCGCGCAGCGGCTCCGCCAACCGCACGATCCGCTCCTCGTCGTGATGCGAGATCACCAGGGCCCGCTCGCCGTCCTCAAGGATCTCCTTGAGCATGACGACTTCGCCGACGGTCTCGAAGGACTCCACCTCGACGACGTTGAACGCCTCGTTGAGCATGACCTCCTGGCCCGGGCGCAACGACTCCAGATCCACGGATGGACTGACGTTGACCCGCATCTTGCGGCCGTTGGTGAAGATCTCGACGGTCTCGTCCTCGCGCGACCCAAGGTAGACACCGAAGCCCGACGGTGGCTGAGCCAGCCGGTCGACCTCCTCCTTGAGCGCCACGATCTGCTCGCGCGCCTCCTTCAGTGTGGAGACGAGCCGTTCGTTCTGCCCGTTGGCGGCGGCCAGGTTGGCCTGAGCCTCCCGCAACCGCTCTTCCAACAGACGCACATGTCGGGGCGAGTCGGCGAGCTTACGCCGAACCACGCTGAGTTCCTTTTCCATGTAGGAGACCTGAGCCGTGAGTTCAGCGACTTCACGGTCCTGGTCGTCTTGACGCTCGTCTTCGCGCTCGGCCACGTCCGCCACCTCCCTATGAGAAGGACGACTACTCGGGAACCTACCTACCCCTGCCCCTTTCCTAACCTCCCAGCTTCGAGGAGTGTCGTGAGCCTCATTTTCACTTCCTGCGTCCACGCAGGTCACAGCGGCAACGGATGACCCGACGTAATGAGAAAGTAACCTCCGTGGCGGGGGTCGGGCAAGTGCATTCCAGACGTTTCCCCGAGCTTGGGCGGCGATAACGCCGCTTCACGAAAAAACGAAGAAGCCCGCCCCGGACCATGTCCGGAAGCGGGCTTTCAGGAGCGCCGAGAACGCTACTCGGCGGGCCGGTCCGTCTCCTTCTCGGGCGTGTCGGACACACCCTCGGCGGAACCGGCCGTGCCCTTGGCTCCGGCCGCACGCGAGGCCTCGTAGTCCTTGCCGTAGGCGCCCTTGGCCGGACGGCGCCGTCGCTCGGGCGCGGCCACACCGTCGGCCAGACGACGCGCCACCACGAGGAACCCGGTGTGGCCGATCATCCGGTGGTCCGGACGCACCGCCAGCCCCTCCACGTGCCAGGTCCGCAGCATGGTCTCCCACGAACGCGGCTCGTAGAACCGCTCGTCCTCACGCATCTCCTCCACCACACGGGACAGCTGGGTCGTGGTGGCCACGTAGCAGCACACCAGACCGCCGGGGATCAGGGCCCTGGCGACCGCGTCCAGGCACTCCCAGGGCGCCAACATGTCCAGGAACACCCGGTCCACGTCGGTCTCGTCGAGCTCCTCGACCAGGTCGCCCACGGTCAGCCGCCACGCCGGGTGGGGCCCGCCGTGGAAGTTCTCCACGTTCTTGCGGGCGATCTCGGCGAAGTCGGCCCGCCGCTCGTAGGAGTGCACCATGCCCTGTTCCCCGACCGCGCGCAGCAGCCAGTTGGACATGGCCCCCGAGCCCGCCCCGGCCTCCACCACGCGCGCACCCGGGAAGATGTCGGCCTCCACCAGCACCTGGGCGGCGTCCTTGGGGTAGACGATGGTCGCCCCGCGCTTCATGGACAGCGTGTAGTCGATGAGCAGGGGGCGCAGGGCCACGTAGGCCGTGCCGGTGTTGGAGGCGACCACGCTGCCCTCGGGTTCACCGATGAGATCGTCGTGGTCGACCTTGCCCTTGTGCGAGTGGAAGGCGCCACCCTCACGCAGGGTGATCGTGTGCATGCGACCCTTGGGGTCGGTCAACTGCACGGTGTCGCCATCGGTGAAGGGGCCGCGGCGGCCATGGATACCGGTCAACGTCGCTCTCGTCTTCCCACGTCGCGTTCGGGTCGGGCAATCGCCCAGCGTATCGGTCCCCGGAACCGCGACGAACCGTCCCGAACGCGGCCCGCTCCGCCCGTCCGGCGTGCGAAACCCGACGCCGTTGGGCAGTATCAGGCGTGTGGCCCAGCCACCGAACCCGACAACACACGAGGACCACGGGAGACACCACCCATGTCACAGCCGACCACGGGCCTGGGAATCGACATCGGCGGCAGCGGCATCAAGGGCGCTCCCGTCGACCTGGACTCCGGTGAGTTCGTCCGGGAGCGGATCAAGATACTCACCCCCGACGATTCCGGTCCCGAGGCCGTCGCCGCCATCGTCGCGCAGATCGCCGAGCACTTCCCCGAGACCCTGGGCGGTCCCGTGGGCGTCACCTTCCCCGGAGTGGTGCAGAACGGCACGGTCCACACCGCCGCCAACCTGGACAAGTCCTGGGTGGGCACCGACGCCCGTGCCCTGTTCACCGAGGCCGTGGGACGCCCGGCCCGGGTCCTCAACGACGCCGACGCCGCCGCCCTGGCCGAGGCCCGCTACGGCGCGGCCAAGGACGTGCACGGCACCGTGCTGATGACCACCCTTGGCACCGGAATCGGCACCGCACTGGTCGTGGACGGTCGACTGGTGCCCAACACCGAGTTCGGACACCTGGAGATCGACGGCCACGACGCCGAGTCACGGGCCTCCTCAGGAGCCAAGGAACGCGACGGCCTCTCCTACCCCGAGTGGGCGAACGAGCGTCTACAGCGCTACTACCGGGTGATCGAGGACCTGGTATGGCCGGACCTGATCGTGGTGGGCGGCGGAGTGAGCCGCAAGGCCCACAAGTTCCTGCCGTTGCTCGATATCCGCACCCCGATCGTGCCCGCGGTCCTGCGCAACACGGCGGGCATCGTGGGCGCCACCCTGGCCGCCGCCCAGGGCCTGGAGGTCCCCTGATCCTCGCCCCTCGGCTCCCCACGGCCCGCACCACCCGAAGAGGTTCTGCGCGGGCCCGGAACCGCAGGAGGCGCATCCGAGCCCGGGAAAGGGAAGGGGGCGCCTGGCGAATTCGTGGGGACGGCACCGCCAGGCGCCCGGGGGTGGAGGCGGCCGCCCCGGTCACGCTCCGGAGCGGGTGATTCGGGTGTCGGGCGGGTTCGGAGCCCGCACAGAGGGAGAAACGGGTTCGGGCCACCACCCGAACACCACCCCACACCCGGGGTCGCACCGCTGTACGACCCGTCCAGCCACGCGGGACCTCTCCCACGTGTGTCTTCGACGTCAGCCGCTCTCGGCGGCCGACATGACGCCCATGATCCTGCGGGCGGCGTCGGAGGTCCGTGAGGCCGGAGAGAGCGGAACCCCGGGCAGGACCGCCGTGGTCCCCTCCTGGAGCGACCAGCGCATCCACCACCACAGGTCACCCCGGTGCGGACGCAACACCGCCCGCCGACCCTGCGCGATCGGTCCGGCGTGCACGATCCCGCACGCACCGTCCTCCCACGCGTCGATCCCACGTGAACGCAGTTCGTCGGCCATACCCCGCAGCGCCAGGGTCGCCGGACCGTCGTGGTCCGACACGCCCGGACTCTCCGCCGGCGACGTCTGCACGGTCACGTGGTTCTCCCTCCTCACGGTCCCGACGACCACCGCCGCCGGGCCAACGACAAGTTCACTCTGCCCCATGTCGGAGAGCCCGCATGACCAGTATGCGGATCACGCATCGGGCCTTCTTTTTCACACATAGCCACCAAGACGAGCCGAGATCCCTAACCTGGGCTCATGCCCCAACCAGACGGCCTTCCCAAGGACCTGTGGACCCGACCACGCGTGGCCGACGCCCTGGCCACCTGCGACATGCCGACGGTCATCGAAAGCGTGCGCACCGCACGCGGCTGGTCCCAGGGCGACCTGGCACGGGAACTCACCTACTCCCAGAGCTGGGTCTCCCGAGTGGTCAACGGCCAGCAGTCGCTCACCATCAGCCAGGTACAGGACCTGGCACGACGGCTCGACATCCCGTTGCACCTCATCCGCTTCGGCGGACAAACCACCAAGGAGGGCACCGCCACCAAGGCGATCCCTCCCACCGGACGCCGCGACTTCGGAAAGGCCGTCGCCGCGGGCGGACTCCTGGCCTCCACCGCACGACCCGTCGTCGGGCCGGAGGTCCACCACGGCATCGACGAGGACACCGCGCCCTCCCTGCGGGCCATCACCGGCGGCCAACGACGCATGGACGCCACCTCGCCCGCACGCCACCTGCTGCCCGGCGCGATCGCGCACGTGCACCTGGCCGAACAGATGCTCACGAACGCACGCGTGACGCCCTTCCACACCGAACTCAGCGCCGCAGCGAGCGAAGCCTCCGGGTTCGCCGCCTGGCTCAACGCCGACCTCGGTGACATGGGATCGGCCCGCATGCACTACCGAACCGCCGTCGTACGCGCCCGCCAGGCCGGCATGCGCCTGCTCGACGTCTACATGCTCGGATCCCTGGCCTCCTTCGAGATCGAGACCGCCGAGGACCCCGAACTCGGACTGGGACTGGTCCAGGAGGCCGAACACGTCCTGGGCCCGGACTCCCACCCCACCGCCCGCGCCTGGCTGGCCTGCATCGGCGCCCTCGCCCACGCCGGCATCGGCGACCGCGCCTCCGCCGCGAGCGCCATCCGTCGCGCCGAACGCGACGTCGACCGCCCCGACAACGCCCGACCGCCCTGGCCGTGGGTGTTCGTCTTCGACGAGGCCAAGGTCGCCGGCTACCGCGCCCTGGTGGGCGTACGTCTGCGCACCCCGCACGAGGCCCGCGCCGCCTTCGCCGACGCCGTCGCCCCGCCCTCCCGCAACGTCAAGCAGTCCGCGGTGCTCAAGGTCGAACTGGCCTCCGCCCACGCCGAGGCCGGAGACGTCGACGAGGCCTTCCGCCTGGCCCAGGAGGCCCTCGACACCGGGGTGCGCTTCGCCTCCGAACGCGTCGTGGCCCGCGTGCGTTCCTTCCGCCGGCGTTACCGCGGCCCCCACGCCGACCGCGTCAACGAACTCGACACCCGTCTCGCCGCCCTCGTTACCGGCATCCCGAGTGGGTAGAAACGCGGCGAAAGCGAACGAACTGGGAGGTCACGTGATCCGCATCGGCATCACCGGGCATCGAAACCTGACCCCTGACGTGAACGAACACGTCGCCGCACTGGTCAAGGACCATCTGGAGCCCTACGGACACGCCATGGTGGGCCTCTCCTGCCTCGCCGACGGCGCCGACTCCCTCTTCGCCGAGGCCGTCCTGGACGCCGGAGCCCCCCTGGAGGCCGTCATCCCGGCCTCCGGCTACCGCTCGGCGCTGCCCGCCGCCCACCACCCGGTCTACGACCGGCTCCTGGCCCGCGCCGTCCTGGTCCACGAATTACCGCACGCCGTCTCCGACCCCCACTCCCACATGGCCGCGGGTCGCCTCCTCGTCGAACGCAGCGACCGGCTCATAGCCGTGTGGGACGGACTGCCGGCCCGGGGCCCCGGCGGCACCGCCGACGTGGTCGCCTACGCCCGGGCCCTGAGCCGCCCCGTCACCGTCCTGTGGCCCCAGGGCGCCCACCGGTGAACCCCACCGAGCGGGCACAAGCGCCGTTCGTGGACCCTCGGAAAGGCACCATCCGAACACGCCGAAACACCGGCGGCGACCCTGAACGACTAGGACCGTTCCCGACCGGCCATCGCCGCGTTGACGTCCGAGGCTCGGATCACCCCGAACACCCCACCGTCCTCGGTCACCACCAGGTACTCCGGCAACCGGTGACGGGTGAGTTCGGTCAGGAGCTCCTCGCCCTCCAACCCCACCGACACCACCGAATTCCCGGTCAACGCCCGAGACACGTCCGAGACCGGCACCCAGGCCCGCCGCGCCTTCGAGATCGCCTCGTCCGCGGTGGGATGGACCACCGCGATCGGCGTGCCTCCGGTGTCGGTCACCACCACCGCCTCAGCGCCCGACTCCCGGACGCGCACGTCCACCTGCGCCAGCGGCAGGTCCGCGGGCACCACCACGGCCCTGCGGGCCAGGTCCCGAGCACGCAGCCCCGGAACACGGGCCCGCACCCGCGCGTTGCGCAGGGCCTCCGTAGCACCCATCCACATGAACCCGGCCAGCACCACACCCCACACGATGGCCCACGGACCCGGAGTACCGCCCGCACTCCACGCGAACAGGAACGGCAACGCCGCCACCAACAGGGCCAGCACCCGGCCGCCCCAGGCCGCCACCACGCTCCCGGTGTGCGGCCTCCCGGTCAGCTTCCACACCCCGGCGCGCAACAGACGACCGCCGTCCAACGGCAACCCGGGCAACAGATTGAACACGCCCACCAACAGGTTGGCGACCCACAACTGGAACAGCAGCTCACCGAGGATGCTGAACGGGTCCGCCGTCAGCGCCAGACCGAACGCGCCCCCCGCCAACACCAGCGACAGCAAAGGCCCCGAGAAGGCGATCCAGAACTCCTTGCCGGGGGTGGGCGCCTCCCGGTCGATCTCCGACACCCCGCCCAACACGTAAAGGACGATCCGCCGTACCGGCAACCCGTACGAGCGCGCCACCACCGAGTGCGCCAACTCGTGCACCAGCACAGAGGCGTACAACAGGATCGCGAAGACGAACGCCAACAGGTACGCCGAGGGCCCCAACGCCAACCGGGTCTGGACGATGCCCCCGTAGACCAGGGTGATCAGCACCGCCACGATCCACCACGACGACGTCACGTACACCGGCACGCCGAACGGCCGCCCGAGCGGTAACCCCGTCTTCCGGGAACGGGGGACGGGCCGGGTCGCGGAGGGATCACTGCCATTGCTCACAGGCCCCACACTATGGCCCCACCGGCGACGGGACCCACCACACCCGCCCCCACCGGACCCCGGCTCTCATAGGCTGACAGGCATGACCACCGTGCCGCCACTGCCGAGCGCCCTGTCGCCCTCCCGGGCCTCCGATTTCCTCCAGTGCCCGCTGCTGTTCCGCTTCCGCACCATCGACCGCCTCCCCGAGGCACCCAGCGCCGCCGCGCTGCGCGGCACCCTGGTCCACGCCTGTCTTGAACGCCTGTACGAACTTCCCGCCGACACCCGCACCACGCGCACCGCGCTCGGCCTCGTCGACCCCCAGTGGAAGAAGATCCGCGAGAAGAAGCCCGACGTCGCCGACCACCTCTTCCCCGACGGCGAGGGCCTCGAGGACTGGCTCCAGTCCTCCCGCGACCTCGTCCAGCGCTACTTCGACCTGGAGAACCCCGCCAACCTCGAACCGCGCGAACGTGAGATGCGGCTGGAGGTGTCCCTGCCCACCGGTCTACGCCTACGCGGCTACGTCGACCGCCTCGACGTCGCGCCCGGGGGTCAGATCCGTGTCGTCGACTACAAGACCGGCAAGTCCCCCCACCCCCGCTTCGAGGACAAGGCCAAGTTCCAGATCTTCTTCTACGCCGTCATGATCTGGCGCGACCTCGGCGTGGTCCCCGCCCGACTCCAACTCATGTACCTGGGCGACGGCTCCGTGCGCTGGTACGACCCCACCCGGGAGGAACTCGCCGCGGCCGAGGCCGAGATCGGTGACATCTGGGCGCGTATCGAGGCCGCCGGACGCGCCGGACACTGGGAACCCAAACGCAGCAAGCTCTGCGGGTGGTGCGAACACCAGGCCCTGTGCCCCGAGTTCGGTGGCACCCCGCCCCCGCTTCCCACCGCCTGAGCCGGCCACGGCACTCCGCCCCATACGGCAGAATCGGCCCCGTGCCCGTCTCAGTCCTGTTGGTCGACGACCAACCCCTCGTCCGTGCCGGCTTCCGCATGATCCTCGAATCCGTACCCCACCTGTCCGTGGTGGGCGAGGCATCCGACGGCCGCGAGGCCGCACGAGCCGTCCGAAGCCTGCTCCCCGACATCGTCCTCATGGACATCCGCATGCCCGGCGTCGACGGAATCCAGGCCACCCGCGAGATCGTCGAGTGGGCCAAGGGCCTCGGTCACGGGATACGCGTCCTGGCCCTGACCACCTTCGACCTGGACGAATACGCCGTCGAGGCTCTGCGCGCCGGCGCCTCCGGCTTCCTGCTCAAGGACGTGCCGCCCACCGAACTGATCGCCGCCATCGACCTGGTCGTCGACGGGTCCTCCGTGGTCTCCCCCACCGTCCTGCGCCGCCTCCTGGACCGTTTCGTCCCCCTGATACCCACCCCCGAGGCCGAGAGCGAACCCGAAGCCGACCCCCTCACCAATCGCGAACACGAGGTGTTGGCGCTGGTCGCCCGCGGCCGTTCCAACTCCGAGATCGCCGACCACCTCTTCCTCGGAGAGACCACCGTCAAGTCTCACGTGGGCAGCATCCTCACCAAACTCCACCTGCGCGACCGGGTCCAGGCCGTCGTGTACGCCTACGAGAAAGGCCTGGTCACCCCGGGCGAGGACGCACCTCCGGCCGCCGGGTGACGGCGCGTCGACGGTAGAGCACGACCGCGGGCGTTGACAGGATGGCCTGGGTGATCGAACTCACCGGCGCCATCCGGACCGGAAGGGCGAACCCCGCCGTTGGGTACGACGTCCCCTTGGTGACCATCGAAAGCGGAACGCCACCACGGGGCGCGGACGAAGAGGGGGAGACGGAACACAGTCATGCCGAGCAAGCGGGGGCGGTCGGGGCCGCCGAGCGAGGAGATCATGCTCAGCCGGATGCGCGACTGGCGCGCCGAGCACGAGCGTGAGTTGACCCCGGACAACCTCGACGACGACGAGGACACCAACCTTCCCGACGCGCGGGCCATCAACCTGGTCCTGCGCGTGGGCGAACTGATGCTGGCCAGCGGGGAGAGCACCGAAGCGGTCAGCGAGGCCATGCTGAGCCTGTCGATCGCCTTCGACCTGCCCCGTTCGGAGGTGTCGGTCACCTTCACCACCATCTCCCTGTCCACCCACCCGGGCGGCGACAGTCCGCCGGTGACGGGTGAACGCGTGGTGCGTCGGCGCACCCTCGACTACTTCCGCGTCAACGAACTGCACACCCTGGTCCAGCAGGCCGCCCTCGGGCTGTTGGAACTGGAGGACGCCGCGGGCCGACTGGAACAGATCCGGCGCGCCCCCATGCCCTACCCGAACTGGTTGATCGCGGTGGGCTTCGGGCTCATCGCCTCCAGCGCCAGTCTCATGGTGGGCGGTGGTCTGATCGTGGCCACGGTGGCCTTCCTCGCCACCGTGTTGGGCGACCGTACCTCGGTGTTCCTCGCCAACCGCGGTGTGGCGGAGTTCTACCAGATGGTCGCCGCCGCCACCGTGGCCGCCTCCATCGGCGTGGCCCTGTTGTGGGTGAGCACCTCACTCGACCTCGGCCTCCAGGCGGGCGCCATCATCACCGGTAACATCATGGCGCTGTTGCCCGGTCGTCCCCTGGTCTCCAGCCTCCAGGACGGCATCAGCGGTAGTTACGTCTCCGCCGCGGCACGCCTGTTGGAGACCTTCTTCACGCTGGGCGCGATCGTCTCGGGTGTGGGCGCGGTGGCCTACACGGCGGTACGCCTGGGCGTGAACATGGACCTGGAGAACCTGCCGTCGGCCGGCACCGCCCTGGACGTCGCCGTACTGGTGGGCTCCGCCGGCATCGCCATGGCCTTCGCCATCTCACTGGCGGTACCGCCCCGGATGCTTCCCAGCATCGGCGTCATGGGCGTCATGATCTGGGTGACCTACGCGGGGCTGCGTTCCCTGGTGGACGTCCCCCCGGTGGTGGGCACCGTGGTGGGCGCGGTGGCCGTGGGCGTGGTCGGGCACTGGTTGGCCCGTCGCACCCGACGGCCGGTCCTGCCGTACCTGATCCCCTCGATCGCCCCCCTGTTGCCGGGCAGCATCCTCTACCGAGGCCTGATCGAGGTCACCCAGGGCACGGCCGTGGCGGGGATGCTCAGCCTCGCCGAGGCGATCACGGTGGCGCTCGCGCTGGGTGCCGGGGTCAACCTCGGTGGCGAACTGGTCCGGGCCTTCCAGCGCGGTGGCCTGGCGGGCGCGGGGATGCGCAGTCGTCCCGCCGCCCGACGCACACGTGGCGGTTACTGATTCCCCATGGGCGTGTCCGGGTTCGGACACGCCCTCGGTATTTCGGGGAGAACCGGCAGGCCGGGGCGGGAGTCTCACCTGTTGAGAGCGAACAAGAGCGGAGCGGCGCCTTTGTCGTCGACCTGAAACGACAACATCATGTGATGTCAGCCACTACTGTTGGCCTCGACCGGCACACGACCGAAAGGGTCCATCCATGTGCAGCCACAAGCCTTCCTGTCCCACCGCCGAGGACACCGACCGCGAAGCGGCCCGGGTCGTCTCCAGCCACCCCGAACAGGGATGGAGTCTGCTCTGCAACGGCGTCGTCCTCTTCGAGGACACCGGTGAGCTCCTCCCCGACGGGGCGGTCGTGGCCCCGCACCGTCCTCGCGCCGCGGCCTGAAGCGGCCGCCCACCGGCCCTCGGCCGGTACCCGGCCACGATTTCCACCGACTCGCGTGGCCCCTACCGAATATCCGATCCTTTGGTCTCTCGACCTCTCCCGCCCGGGAACCGCGAAATCCCGGGCGGTGACGTGTGCGCGAACCGGCCGCGAACCACCCCGCCGTTTCCAGGACCCTCCGGCCGACCTCAGGAGCCGTCCGGCCAACCCTCGGGGAGCACGTCCTGCCCCATCGCCTCGGCCAGCCGTCGCCGGAAGTCCACGTGAACGTCCTCGCCCCACACCAGTTCGCTCGGGGTGCGCAGGGCCTGCTCCATGGCGGCGCGCAGCGCGGCCGGGCGGGCCTCGCCCTCAACCACCGGCACCGCCAACAGAGCGTGCATCCGGGTCACGGTCGCGAAGAGCTCCCCGGCTAGCACGGGCGCGCTGGAGGTCGCCACCGCCTCCTCCAGGTACCCCTCCCACCAGGGTTCGGGCACCTCCTCCTCGCCGTCCTCGCCCCCGGGCCGGGCGAAGGATCGGCGCAGCCGCCACCGCACTTCTTCGGAGGTCCGCGTGTCACGGCTCTCCAGTCCGGCGCGCCAGGCCCGGGCCGCCTCGTCCGGTTCGCCCCGCAGGGCCAACAGGCCGGCCAGGAGCTCCACCGCGGCGCCCGAGGTGTGTGCCTCGGGGCGGGCGTGCTCGTCGTCGGTGCCCGGATCGGCGACCGCGGCGACGTCGGCGATGGCCCGCTCCAGATGGGTGGCGGCGCGCAACAGACGCAGCCCCGGGTCGTCTCCCACCGCCAGACCTCGCTCGACCGCCACGGAGGCGGCCTCGGGCCGTCCCCGCTCCAGCAGGCGTCCCGCCAGGTCTTTGGCGGCGTCCTGGACCGTGGTGGCGTGCAGACGGCTCATCGGTTCGCCTTCGGGCGGCAGTTCCAGCGCGGCCTCCCAGTGCTCCTCCGCCTCGGTGTGCTCGCCCCGTAGTTCGGCCTCTCGCGCCAACCCGTAACGGGCCACCGCGCTGTAGGCCGCCCCGCCCAGCCCCAACAGTCGTTCCCACACCCGAGCGGCCTCTCCGTGCGCGTCCTCCTGTTCCAGGGACAACGCCAGGTGGTAGGCGGCGCGGGGCGCGTAACGGGCGTCCTCGGTGGACAGTGCCCGACGAGCGGCCTCCCGGGCGGCGACCAGGTCGCCACGCTGGTCCTGGACCACGGCCAGCCCCAACAGTGCCCGCGCCCGCACCCTGGGGTGCGGGTCGGCGGCGACCGCCTGTCGGTAGAGCTTGGCGGCGCGCTTCAGGTGACCGTTCTCGGCGAGGTCCCGGGCCTGGTCGCACAGGTCGGCGGCGTCCCCGCCACCGGTTCCGGTGTCCTCGACGTCCTCGGGGTCGATGGCCTGGGGCGGCTGGTCGGAGGGTCCAGGGCGTGCGGAAGATCCGGACGTCGTGGTCATGGTGTGCGGCTTTCCGTGGGGGCGAGGGTCGCGCGGTGGGCGGCGCGAGTGTTCGGCTCGCCGTAACTCTAACGTGCCGGTCGATGGCGAGAGCGGCGTCCTGGTGGCGGATGTCGCGTGTCGCTTCATCCGAAGTAGCGCCTTTACGGCGTAGATTCTCTATTGTCCGAAAGGAGCGGGGCGCCGACCGAAGCCGACACCCCGCTCAACGCACTCAGAGCTCGAAGGCCTCCGGCGGTGGGCAGGAGCAGACCAGGTTGCGGTCACCGTAGGCCTGGTCGATCCGGCCGACCGGCGGCCAGTACTTGTCCTGACGCAGCGACGGCAGCGGGTAGGCGGCCTCGGAGCGCGTGTAGCCGCGATCCCACTCGTCGGCGGTCAGCGCCTCCGCGGTGTGCGGAGCGCCCCGCAGCGGGTTGTCCTCGGCGTCCCACTCCCCCTTGGCGACCTTGTCGATCTCACCGCGGATGGCGATCATCGCCTGGATGAACCGCTCCAGCTCGGCGAGGTTCTCGCTCTCGGTCGGCTCCACCATGAGCGTGCCGTTGACCGGGAAGGACATGGTCGGCGCGTGGAAGCCGTAGTCCATCAGCCGCTTGGCGACGTCCTCGTTGCTGATGCCACAGGCCTTCTGCAACGGTCGGATGTCGATGATGCACTCGTGCGCCACCAGACCACCCGCACCGGTGTACAGGACCGGGTAGTAGGGCTCCAGGCGCTTGGCGATGTAGTTCGCCGACAACACGGCGGTCTCCGTGGCCGAACGAAGGCCCTTCTCCCCCATCATGCGCACGTACGCCCAGGAGATCGGCAGGATGCCCGCCGAACCGAACGGCGCCGCCGAGACGGGGCCGACCCCGGTGTGCGGACCGGCCTCCGGCTGGCCCGGGTGGTTGGGCAGGAAGCCCGCCAGGTGCGAGCGGACAGCGACCGGACCCACGCCCGGGCCACCTCCGCCGTGCGGGATGCAGAAGGTCTTGTGCAGGTTCAGGTGGCTGACGTCGGCACCGAACTCGCCCGGCTTGGCCCAGCCCACCAGGGCGTTCAGGTTGGCCCCGTCGACGTAGACCTGGCCCCCGGCCTCGTGCACCAGGCGGCACACTTCGGTGATGGTGTCCTCGTACACGCCCGCGGTGGAGGGGTAGGTGACCATGATGGCCGCCAGGTCCTCACCGTGCTTCTCGGTCTTGGCGCGCAGGTCGTCCAGGTCGACGTTGCCGTCGTCGTCACAGGCCACCACGGCCACCCGCATGCCGGCCATGACGGCGCTGGCGGCGTTGGTGCCGTGCGCCGAGCTGGGGATCAGGCACACGTCGCGGTGGGCCTGCCCCCGCGAGCGGTGGTGGCCGCGGATGGCGAGCAGACCGGCGAGCTCACCCTGGGAACCGGCGTTGGGCTGCAGGGACACCGCGTCGTAGCCGGTGACCTCGGCCAGCCAGGCCTCCAGGTCGCGGATGAGCGCCACGCTGCCGGCCGCCTGGTCCATCGGGGCGAACGGGTGCAACCCCGCGAACTCGGGCCAGGTGATGGGCTCCATCTCGGCGGTGGCGTTGAGCTTCATGGTGCACGAGCCCAGCGGGATCATCGTGCGGTCCAGCGCCAGGTCCCGGTCGGCCAGACGGCGCATGTAGCGCAGCAACGAGGTCTCGCTGCGATGGGTGTTGAAGACCTCGTGGGTGAGGTAGTCGACGCCGCGCCTCAGGTCGGCGGGCAGCCGGTCGGCGGCCTCCTCCACCGTCACCGGGCCGCGCTCGGCACCGCGGTCGGCCTCCCCGAAGGCGGCCAGGACCTTGCCGAGGGTGTCCACGGTGGTGGTCTCGTCCACGCTCAGACCGACCGTGTGCTGGTCGGCGGCGAGCAGGTTGATCCCGGACTCCAAGGCCCGCTCCACGACGCGGTCGGCACTGGGCACGCGCACGCGCAGGGTGTCGAAGTACGCGCCGTGGACGACCTCGAAACCGCGCTTGGTGAGCGCGTCGGCCAGGGACGCGGTACGGGTGTGCACCTGACGGGCGATGGCCCGCAGCCCGTCGGGGCCGTGGTAGACGGCGTACATGCCGGCCATGATCGCCAACAGCACCTGGGCGGTGCAGATGTTGCTGGTGGCCTTCTCCCGTCGGATGTGCTGCTCGCGGGTCTGCAAAGCCAGACGGTAGGCGGGTCTGCCGACGTTGTCGACGGACACCCCGACCAGACGACCGGGCAGCTGGCGGCGCAGCTTCTCGCCCACGGACATGTAACCGGCGTGCGGACCACCGAAACCGAGCGGCACACCGAAGCGCTGGGTGGAACCCACCGCGATGTCCGCGCCCAGTTCACCGGGGCTGCGCAGCAGGGTCAGGGCGAGGACGTCGGCGGCGACCACGGCCAGCGCGCCGCGCTCGTGCGCCTGCTCGATGACCGTGCTCGGGTCGCGGACCACACCGCTGGAGGCCGGGTACTGCACCAGAACGCCGAACGTCTCGCCCTCGGGCAGGCCCTTGCTCAGGTCGGCGACGACGACCTCGATGCCCAGGGGTTCGGCGCGGGTGCGCAGCACCTGCAGGGTCTGTGGGAAGACGTCGGCGTCCACGACGAAGACGTCGCCCTTGACCTTGGAGGCGCGTCGGGCCAGGGTCATGGCCTCGGCCGCGGCGGTCGCCTCGTCCAGGAGTGAGGCGCCGGTGATGGGAAGACCGGTCAGGTCCGAGACCGCGGTCTGGAAGTTGAGGAGGGCCTCCAACCGGCCCTGGGAGATCTCCGGCTGGTAGGGCGTGTAGGCGGTGTACCAGGCCGGGTTCTCCATGATGTTGCGCAGGATGACCGGCGGGGTGAGCGTGTCGTAGTAGCCCAGTCCGATGAGTGTGGTGTGGGGGCGGTTGCGGCCGGCCAGCTCCCGCAGCTCGGCCAGGGCCTCGGCCTCACCGGCGGCCTCGGGCAGGGCGAGCGGGGCGCTGGCCCCGGGGCCGGTGAGGATGGACTCGGGCACGGCGGCGCTCATGAGCTCGGTCGTGGAGCCGTAGCCCACGGTCTTGAGCATCTCCGCCGTCTCGGTGGGCGTGGGGCCGATGTGACGGTCGGCGAAGACCCGGGCGGGTGCTCCCGTGGTCGAGGCGTTCGACGGGTCAGTCACGGAGACCTCCTGGTGACAGGGCCGATTCGATCGGCGGTGTTCCTCACGGTCTCCCCCTCTGTCACCGGGCACGACGGTGCCGGCTTCAGAGCGGCCTCCTTCGCGCGGTCCATGGTGCCTGAGAGGTTACTGGGGAGTATTGCCCCGTCGGCGCCCCGTAACGTCGGGGTCTCTCCCGCGCGATATCAAAAGCCTGCTGACGCTCTGTACATGTATCCAAGCAGGGAAGAATGTCGGCTTTCGCCCCCTGTTGTGGTTACGACGGTACTCGATCGGGCCCCGGAACAGAGAGCCAGGGCACGCCTTCGAACCGGTCTCAACCGGTGCGGCGTTCGCGTCGCCGGCGGGCCAGCTCGTCGACGGGCTGGGGCTCGGGGGTGGGAAGGTCGGAACGGGCCTCGGCCGGGACGACCCCCAGGGCCTCCTCCAGCTCACGGGCGACGTTGGCCAACGCCAACCCGAACATGCCCTGGCCTCGCTGCATGAGGTCGACGACCTCGTCGGGGGAGGTGCACTCGTAGACGCTCACGCCGTCGCTCATCAGGGTGATGCGGGCCAACTCTCCGGCGGGGCGACCACGCAGGTGATCGACGGCCGTGCGGATCTGTTGCAGGGAGATCCCGGTGTCCAGAAGGCGCTTGGCCACCTTCAGCATCAGGATGTCCGGAAGACTGTACAGAGGGGCGTTTTCGGCTCCTGTGCGCACGCTCGGCTCCACCAGGCCGGTTCTGGCCCAGTAGTCGAGCTGTCGATAGGTGATCCCGGCGGCCGTACACGCCGCTGGGCCCCGATACCCGACGTCCATAGGCAGCGCCATCACGTCCTCTTCGCGCAGTAGGCCCTGCTGCCCCGCTAGCCGCAGCGCGGACCGCCTGTCATGGGGATCCCGCTTGCCGCTCGCTACCGCCACGCCGACCTCCGGCTTCTCGTCCCACGGCGGCATCGACAGGGGAAGGTCCACTCAGGGAATGGGCGCGCCGCGGGTTCCACAGCACTGACGGTAGGGCGGCGCCAAGGCAGCGTCAACGAGGCCGCCCGGCGCGTCGCCAAGTACGCGCGGTGACGGCTCCGACCCACCGACACGGCCGGCGCCCCGAGGGGACCGGGCCTTTTCGGTTGTGGTCGCCGCGTCCATTCCCTCATCCCAATCTACCACTGACTCCGGCAACGAAGCCGCAGGTCACAGCCGTGTCCTCGACCCCTCGGGCCGACGGTCGGGCTCGGGCAAGGAAGAGGGGCCCACGCCGTGCGCGGGCCCCGCCCCTTCGTTCCCTTCAGGTACTGCGTCGACCGAAGTCCTCGGGCGAGATGTTGTCCAGGAACTCCCGGAACGCCTCGACCTGGTCCTCCTGCTCGTCGGGGATCGGCATCCCCGCCTCGTCGATCACGTCTTCGTGCGCGTAGATCGGGGCTCCGGTACGCAGTGCCAGGGCGATGGAGTCCGAAGGACGTGCGCTGACCTCCGCGCCATTGGTGAGAAC
>NZ_DYZD01000077.1 GCF_020741345.1 Nocardiopsis listeri | reverse complement strand
CTGAGCCACGTCCGCGTGTGGTCCGGAACGCAGGGTTCCAGGCCCGACCCGAGATTATCACCGGTGGGTGAGTGCTTCGGATCATCCGAGCGGACGACGGGATTCGAACCCGCGACCCTCACCTTGGCAAGGTGATGCTCTACCAGCTGAGCCACGTCCGCGCGGCGAGTGCTTGTCGCGGTCTCGACCGCGTCCCTCGCTGCGTTAAGAACTCTAGCGGATGTTCGGGCAAGTGCGAAATCGGCTTCTCGGAGGGGGTTGCGCGCCCTGCCGAGGCAGGCCGTCGCGGCCCGCCGCGGCGGCAGGAGCTACTTCTCCACGTGCGCGGGGGTGGAGGGCATGTCCGGACGCGGAGGCGCGGACAGGTACTGGCCGACCCGTTCGATCACCTTGTTCATCTCGTAGGCGATCAGGCCCACGTCACTGTCGGCGTCCGCCATCAGTGCCATACAGGCCCCGTCGCCGGCCGCGGCGACGAAGAGGAAGGCCCGGTCCATCTCGATGATGCTCTGTCGGATGTCGCCGGCCGAGAACTGCTTACTGGCCCCTCCCGCGAGGCTGTGCAGTCCGGAGGCGATCGCCGAGAGGTGTTCGGCGGCGGGCCGGTCGAGGCCGCTGGAGGTGGCCATGAGGAGTCCGTCGGTGGACAGGACGATGGCGTGCTGTGTGCCCGAGGCGCGAGTCAGGAGGTCGTCCAGCAGCCAGCTGAGTTCGCCGCGGGCGGTGCTCGGTGGGGTCATATCTCTCTTCGCTGTGTCAGTCGTCGGTAGTGCGTGGAGCACGCGCTCTGCGGGGGCGCCGTGCGGGGCGGAAGGGGTGTCGGGGGCGCTGTCCTCCGGTCCCGCATAAGCGTTGCCCAGATGATAGTCATTCGTAACTTATCTGTCCGGCCACTGCCTCGGGCACAAGGTGGTCCGACCACCTCGCATACCGCCCTGACCAGTGACGACGTCGGGAAAAAAGTCCCCGAAGCACCGGTCGGCGGCCGGTGCCGGTCAATGCACTTGCCAAGGTGCACCGCCGGAGGGTAGCGGCGGGCGTGAGGGTGGGAGAATTCATGGCGAACACCGGCCCGAGCAGGGCTCTTGAGAGTTGGGGGTTGAGATGAGGGTGTGGATCGCCGGAGCCGGCTACGGCCGCGGCGCCGTACTGGAGGAGAAGGACGCCCGGATTCCCGTGGTAGACCACGGCATCACCGTCGGCGACGGAGTGTTCGAAACGGTGCGGGCCCAGAACGGTCGGCCGTTCGCGCTCACCCGGCACCTGAAGCGCCTGGCCCGTTCCGCCACGGGGCTGGGTATGGACGAGCCCGACCTGGAACTGATCGCGGACGGCGTCGCCCGGGCGGTGGCGGCCAACCCCGAGATGACCGACGCGCGGGTGCGCATCACCGTGACCGATGGGGCCGGACCGCTGGGTTCGGACCGCGGAAAGGGAGAACAGACCGCCATCGTGGCCCTGGGCCCCTTCCCCGGGATCCCTCCGCACACGAAGGTGGCGCTGGCCCCGTGGCCGCGCAACGAGTTCGGCGCCCTCGCCGGACTGAAGACCACCTCCTACGCCGACAACGTGCGCGCCCTGGCCTACGCCCGGGAGCGCGGCGCCACCGAGGCGATCTTCCGCAACATCTCGGGGAACCTGTGCGAGGGCACCGGGAGCAACGTCTTCGTCGTGCTGGACGGACGACTCGTCACACCGCCGCTGTCGGCCGGACCGCTGGCCGGGATCACCCGCGAGCTCGTCCTGGAGTGGCACGGCGGCGAGGAGGAGGACGTGCCGATGGAGCGCCTGCCCGAGATCACCGAGGCGTTCTTGACCTCGACCGGGCGTGACGTGCAGCCGGTTCTCCACATCGACGACCAGGAGGTGTCGGCCGAACCCGGTCCGATCACGCTCAAAGCGATGGCGGTGTTCGCCGAGCGTTCGGCGGCGGACGTGGACCCGTGATCCACGGTTGAAGGAACGAGAGGAGGGGACGGAGCCCAGGCGCCGTCCCCTCCTCTGCTTGTTCACTCTGTTCCCCGTGGTGTCGGTGGTGTCCGAAGCTCGCGCCGCCCCGCGGAGGGTGCCGCACACCGACCGGTCGCTCAGGAGATCAGGAGTGGAGGTGCTGCTGGATCTCCTCGTCGAGGTCGACGAAGGTGCCCTCCTGCCCGGCGGGGACGATCTCGTAGGTGCGGTGCAGGAACTCGGCGAGGGGGGACACCTGGGTGTCGAACTCCGCCTGGCCGAAGGGTGAGGAGAGAGCGATGCTCACCGAACGCTCGCCCTCCTCGTCCTTGGAGGGCCACACCCGCACGTCGCCCTCACCGACGGGGCGCACGATGCCCACGGTGAGGAGTTCTCGAGCGAAGATCCACTCGACGGGGGTGTCCTCGCCGGTGTGGAAGGCCACGCGAATCGCGTACGGGTCGTCGGAGCTGTAGTCGAGTCGCGCGACCAGCGGAACCGCGGTGCGCTCCGGGACCACGAGTCGCAGGCCCAGCTCGGCGGTGGCAGTCGTGTCGCTACTGTTCATGTTCGCCAAACCTTTTCTCGTCCGGCCCAGACGTTCCTGGGGCGCCGGCCGGTTGCCGTCTCACTTGGTTCGACGCGGCTGGCCGCGGATCATGACGTGAGTACGGAGACTTTTTTCTGGTCGATGGGACCGGAGGTCTCGCTGCCCGCCCAGCGGGTCCAGCGCGCCGCGGGGCGGCACCACGATCCTTCGTCACTGTAATGACCAGGAGAAACCAAAGATTTCCCCATGTCGAGTGTCCCGCGTCACGCGAAGGTCAACTCGCGCTGGTCCTGGGCGGGTCCACGAAGCCGGGAACTCCTACTCATTGCGGGGATCGCGGCCGTGGGCGACCCCTTTCGAGGGAACCCGAACGGCGTTATGTGACCTCCGTCACACGCCCGTGGGTCCGTCGGGCGGCCCAGGGTGTGCCGAGTACTCCCGAACATGCGCTAAAGTTTTTCTTGTCAGGCCGACGAGGCCGGACGGGGCACAGGCCCGACAGGGGCGATTAGCTCAGTTGGCTAGAGCGCATCGTTCACACCGATGAGGTCACTGGTTCGAGTCCAGTATCGCCCACCGACAAGAAGGGTCGGATCCGTATCACGCGGATCCGGCCCTTCTTTTTCTGGTTTTGGTCGCCCCAAGCCCGGGCAACGTGCGCCTTTGTGTCCGGACACCGGTTTCGGCACC
>NZ_DYZD01000076.1 GCF_020741345.1 Nocardiopsis listeri | reverse complement strand
CGTCGTCTCCTCGATCGTCAACTTCGGTGCCTTCGTGGACCTGGGCGGCGTCGACGGTCTGGTGCACGTCTCGGAGCTGTCCTGGAAGCACATCGACCACCCGAGCGAGGTCGTCGAGGTCGGCCAGGAGGTCACCGTCGAGGTTCTCGACGTGGACATGGAGCGCGAGCGTGTCTCCCTGTCGCTCAAGGCGACCCAGGAAGACCCGTGGCAGCAGTTCGCCCGGACCCACCAGATCGGCCAGGTCGTTCCCGGCAAGGTCACCAAGCTGGTTCCGTTCGGTGCGTTCGTGCGCGTCGAAGAGGGCATCGAGGGCCTGGTCCACATCTCCGAGCTGGCCGAGCGCCACGTCGAGGTGCCCGAGCAGGTCGTCCAGGTCGGCACCGAGATCTTCGTCAAGATCATCGACATCGACCTCGACCGTCGCCGCATCAGCCTCTCGCTGAAGCAGGCCAACGAGGCCGTCTCCCCCGACCAGGTGGACTTCGACCCGACCCTGTACGGCATGGCCGCGGACTACGACGAGCAGGGCAACTACAAGTACCCCGAGGGCTTCGACCCCGAGTCCGGCGAGTGGCTCGAGGGCTTCGAGGCTCAGCGGGACGAGTGGGAGCGCAGCTACGCCGAGGCGCAGGCCCGCTTCGAGGCTCACCGCAAGCAGGTCGAGGAGGCGCGCGCGGCCGAGGCCGACGCCGCCAACGCTCCTGCTCCGGAGGAAGAGGAGGAGTACACCGGCGGCGGTGCCCCGAGCACCGGTTCCACCGGCACCTCCGACTCCGGCAGTGGCGCCCTGGCCTCCGACGAGGCCCTGGCCGCTCTGCGCGAGAAGCTCGCGGGCGGCGAGGCTTAAGCCTCTGGTCGTTCGAGGGGCCGTTCCCACTTCGGTGGGGGCGGCCCCTCGCCGTGTGTCAGGCTCTAGGGTGAACCCGCAAGGGGAGCGCACCAGGAGGCGACGTGTTCGAGATCCACCCGGCCACCGTTGCGGACGCGGGGGAGCTGTTCACCCTCCAGCGCGCCGCCTACGTCGACGAGGCGCAGACCTACGGGGACCCGTTCATCCTGCCGCTCACCGAGGGCCTGTCCCGGATCGAGGGACTGTTGGCCGCGGGGGAGACACTGGTGCTCAAGGCGGTGGTGGGTCACCGGATGGTGGGCACCGTGCGCGCGGCGACCACTCACACCACCGGGGTGGTGGGCCGACTGGCCGTGGCCCCCGATGTGCGCGGGCACGGGATCGCCCGGGCGTTGATGGAGCGGCTGGAGGAGGACCTGCGGCGCCGCCGTCCGGAGCTGGCGGCGTTGACCCTGTTCGCGGGGGCGCAGAACACCACCGAACAACGCCTCTACCGTGGGCTGGGATACGCCGAGACACACCGGGAGCGCGTCGCCGACCACCTGGTGATGGTGCACATGCGCAAGGAACTGGAGCGCGTGACGGCGGGGTCGACGTGACGTCCGCGAGCCCCGACCTCTAGGGTTTGGCGCATGCTGAAAGTGGGACTCACCGGCGGGATCGGTTCGGGCAAGAGCGCGGTCTCGGCCGCGTTGGCCTCCTACGGGGCGGTGGTCATCGACGCCGACGCCATCGCCCGCGAGGTGCTGGAGCCCGGGACCCCGGGTCTGGCCGAAGTCGTCGCCGAGTTCGGTGAGGGGGTGCTCACCCCCGACGGCCGTTTGGACCGGCCCGGATTGGGCGAGCTGGTGTTCGCCGACGAGTCCCGGCTGGCCAGGCTCAACGCCATCGTCCACCCCAAGGTGGGCGAGCGCAGCGGCCGGTTGATGGAGGAGGCGTTGGACAGCGGTGCCAAGGTCGTGGTCTACGACGTCCCGTTGCTGGTGGAGAACGGTCTGGAGTCCCTCTACGACGTGGTGGTCGTGGTCGACACACCCGACGAGGTACGGGTGGATCGCGTGTCCCACGACCGTGGCATGCCGCGCGAACAGGTATGGGCACGTATCGCCGCCCAGGCCGACCGCGAGACGCGGGCGGCCGCCGCCGACATCGTGGTGGACAACTCCGGCACCCGCGAGGACCTGGCCGAACGCGCCGCCGAACTGTGGCGTGAACTCCTGGACCGCGCGGACCACAGACCCACGCCCCCCGCCTCGCCGCCTCCCGGGTCGCGCCCCTGACGACCCCGCGCGGAGGGTGGATCAGGGGTCGGTGTCCTTGTCGAGGGCGTCGGAGAGGGAGGTGCCGGCCTCCACGGCCTCGCGGACCAGTTCCTCCCGCACGCTGTGCGCGGCTCGCACGCTCAACAGACTGGAGTCGAGTTCCTCGGTGGGGGCGGGGTCCTGGCCGGAGGTGAGGGCCAGGTCGGCGTAGTCGGCGGCCCGGTCGGCGATCTCCTGACACTGTTCCCACTCGTGGTGGGCGAGGACGGCGGCGTGGACGCGTTCACCGTAGGCGGCGACTTCGTCGACGCGGTGGGAGAGGGAACGGTGGGCGCGGGAGACGGCTTCGGCCTGTGGGGCCAGAGCTCGGGTGACCTGATCGGAGACGGCGTCCTTGCGACGTTGGACCAGTTCGCGACGTAAGGAGCGCAGCCGTAACAGTTCCTGGGACAGACGCCATTCCTCCTGGCGTAACAGGGGCAGGGTCGGGGAGGCGTCGAAGGAGTGGCCGAGGACACGTCGGCCCTCCTCGACCCGGTCGGTGGTCTGTTGCAGACGGGCGAACAGGTGCGCCTCGGGTTCCTCGCGGCGGGTGGCGAAGGAGGAGGGGCGGCCGAAGTCCTCGGGCAGCACGTACCGGTCGTGGTGTTCGGCGGCCAGGCGGGCGGGCATACCCGGGCGCATGATGGCGGCGCTTCCGGCCGCGCCGGCGGTGAGGTAGAGCGCGGCCAGGGCCGGGTCTCCCGGCAGGGCGGTGCCCAGGACCTCGGAGGCGATCCAGTGCGCGCCGAGGACCCCGGCGAGCGAGGTGGGCAGCGCCCAGAACGCGTGCATGATCAGGTCGGGCCAGTCGTCGGCGACGTCGCCTCGACGGGAGACCAGCCCGAGCAGGAGGACGGTCCCTCCCAGACACAACAGGAGGGTCAGTGGAACGACGAGGGGGTCGACGAGGAGGGCGAGGGCGGCGGCGGAGGTGCTTCCCAGGAGCAGGGCCAGGGCGCTCTCGCGCCAGGTGGGGCGGCGTGGTGGGCCCTTGGCGGCGGGGACGAGCCGGTCGGTGTGGGCGCGCAGCCGTTCGATGGTCCTGTCGGGAAGTGCCGGGTCGAAGGTGGGCCTGGAGGGATGGGACACAGCGCGTACCTCACTTTTCGGGGCACTCTTCGCTCCCTTCGATGGTAACTCGGAGGGTTCGTTCGGCCAGGGATGTCAGAGGCGGTCTGTAGCGTTGGGATGAGGGGATGGTTCGACGGGAGATTTGAGGGCTAGTGAGACCGGTCAGCGACATCAAACGCAGTGAGGCCCCGTTCGAGGTCGTCTCGGAGATGACCCCCGCGGGCGATCAGCCGCGCGCGATCGAGGAGATCAGTGAACGGGTGCGGGACGGGCGCGAGCACACGGTGCTGTTGGGCGCGACCGGTACAGGCAAGACGGCCACGGTCGCGTGGACGGTGGAACGGCTGCAGCGACCCACACTGGTGATGCAGCCGAACAAGACGCTGGCCGCGCAGTTCGCCAACGAGTTGCGGCAGATGATGCCGGGCAACGCGATCGAGTACTTCGTCTCCTACTACGACTACTACCAACCCGAGGCCTACGTCCCGCAGAGCGACACCTACATCGAGAAGGACTCGTCGATCAACGACGAGGTGGAGCGTCTGCGGCACTCGGCGACCAACTCGCTGCTCACCCGGCGCGACACCATCGTGGTGGCGTCGGTCTCGTGCATCTACGGTCTGGGCACGCCGCAGGAGTACGTGGACCGGATGGCGCAGTTGGCCGTCGGCATGGAGGTCGACCGGGACGAGCTGCTGCGCCGGTTGGTGGAGATGCAGTACTCGCGCAACGACACCGCCTTCACCCGGGGCACGTTCCGGGTGCGCGGGGACACCATCGAGATCATCCCGGTCTACGAGGAGCTGGCGATCCGCATCGAGATGTTCGGTGACGAGATCGAACGGCTGATGACGCTGCACCCGCTCACCGGTGAGGTGTTGGGGGAGAGCGAGGAGATGTTCATCTTCCCCGCGTCGCACTACGTGGCCGGTGAGGAGCGCACCGAGCGCGCCATCGCCACGATCGAGGCGGAGCTGGGGGAGCGGCTCACCGAGCTGGAGGGGCAGGGCAAGCTGCTGGAGGCACAGCGGCTGCGCATGCGTACCACCCACGACCTGGAGATGATGCGTCAGCTGGGTACCTGCTCGGGGATCGAGAACTACTCGCGGCACTTCGACGACCGTGCGCCGGGCAGCGCCCCCAACACGTTGCTGGACTACTTCCCCGAGGACTTCCTGCTGGTCCTGGACGAGTCGCACGTGACGGTGCCGCAGATCGGCGCGATGTACGAGGGTGACGCGGCGCGCAAGCGCACCCTGGTGGACCACGGGTTCCGGTTGCCCTCGGCGATGGACAACCGGCCGTTGAAGTGGGAGGAGTTCACCGAGCGGATCGACCAGTCGGTGTACCTGTCGGCCACGCCGGGCAGGTACGAGCTCCGCCAGGGCGGTGGCGAGGTGGTCGAGCAGGTGATCCGCCCGACCGGTCTGGTGGACCCCGAGGTGTTGGTCAAGCAGACCGAGGGTCAGATCGACGACCTGGTGCACGAGATCCGGGAGCGGGCCGAGCGCTCCGAGCGGGTGCTGGTGACCACGCTGACCAAGAAGATGGCCGAGGACCTCACCGACTACTTCGCGGAACTGGGCATCCGGGTCCGGTACCTGCACAGCGAGGTGGACACGCTGCGGCGCGTGGAACTGCTGCGCGAGCTGCGCGTGGGCGAGTTCGACGTGCTGGTCGGCATCAACCTGCTGCGTGAGGGGCTCGACCTGCCCGAGGTGTCGCTGGTGGCCATCCTGGACGCGGACAAGGAGGGCTTCCTGCGTTCGGAGACCTCGTTGATCCAGACCATCGGTCGCGCGGCCCGTAACGTGGCCGGTCAGGTGCACATGTACGCCGACAACGTGACCGACTCCATGCGAGCCGCCATCGACGAGACCAACCGGCGCCGGGACAAGCAGCTGGCCTACAACGCCGAGCACGGCATCGACCCGACCCCGCTGCGCAAGCAGATCGCCGACATCCTCGACACCCTCAACCGCGAGGACGTGGACACCGAGGAGCTCATGGCGACCGGCTACCGGCAGGGCGGCAAGTCCGTGAAGGCTCCGGTGCCGGCGTTGGGCGAGAAGGCGGACGTGGCGAACATGCCGCGGGCCGAGTTGGCCGCTCTCATCGAGCAACTCGGTGAGCAGATGCACCAGGCGGCCACGGACCTTCAGTTCGAGTTGGCGGCGAGGTTGCGCGACGAGATCGGTGAGTTGAAGCGTGAGCTTCGCGGTATGGACGCCGCCGGGGTGAAGTGAGGACCCCGGGTGCCCTGGGATCCCGACCGGGATGTATCGAATCGGAAACGATCGCAGAACGCTTAGGTCGCATAGTTACCTTCGCGTGACATAGTCTTGGGTTTTGCCCAAGAGGTATGTCGTGATTGCCGTTTTCTGGTGGGGAGTTCCATGCTCGGTCGGGTGCTCAAAGGTATGGGGGGCGTAGTGCTGCTCGGCTCCCTGCTGGCCGGATGCGACATGGGTCGGGCGGCCCCCGAGGAGAGTGCCCCCTCGCCGGAGGCCGGTCAGGGGCGGGAGACCATGACCGAACCCCGGGGCAACGTCATCGACGATGAGGTGATCCTCGTGGTCGACGACGAGGCCCACGTGCGAGAGGACTGCGAAGAACGGGAGGTCGTGGTCTCCGCCGACCGCGCCACCGTCGTCCTCGCCGGAGACTGCGGGGTGGTGCGCGCCACCGGCCGGGGCTCGGTGATCGAGGTCGGCAGCGCCGAGAAGATCGTCCTGGTGGGTGTGGACAACGAGATCACCTTCGCCGAGGGCGACCCCGAGGTGATCAACCAGGGACGCAACACCACCGTCAACGCGGCGGGCGGCAAGGAGGATTGACCTTCGGCGGGATCGCCCGTGGCACGGGCGACTTCGTGTCTATCGATACACCGACCCGCCACCCGAGAGTGATCCGAGATCCGTTACCGTAGAGCCCGTCCTTCCGCGCGATACGGGAGACGCCGGACCACC
>NZ_DYZD01000075.1 GCF_020741345.1 Nocardiopsis listeri | reverse complement strand
CTTCGGGCTGGTCTCCTTCAACACCCGGGCGAAGGTGGAGGTGCCGGCCGGGCCGCTCACCGACAAGGACTCCCTGCGTCAACGGCTGTCCCAGGTGCGTGCCCACGGTGGCACGGACCTGTCGGGCGGGTTGCTCCGCGGGGTCCGGGAGGCGCGGCGGGCGAGCGAGGGCCGGGGCGCCACCCTGCTGTTGATCTCCGACGGGCACGCCAACCAGGGCACCACCGACCACGACCTGTTGCGGGAGGTGGCACGCGACGCCTACGAACACGGGATCACCGTGACCACCCTGGGTTACGGGCTCGGGTACGACGAGGAGCTGTTGGGGGCGATCTCAGAGGGAGGCGCGGGCAGCGCGCTGTTCGCGGAGGACCCCGACACGGCCGGCGGACTGATCGCGCAGGAGACGGAGTACCTGCTGGCCAAGACCGCACAGGCGACGTCGGTGACGGTCCGGGGCGGCGAGTTCGTGGAGCGGGTGTCGGTGGTGGGCGAGTCACCGGCGAGCCGGTTGGACGACGGCGCGCTCATGGTGGATCTGGGCGACTTCTTCTCCGGGGAGGGCCGCCGATCACTGCTGAGGGTGTCCACGGCGGTGCTCGCGGAGGCGAAGAAGCGCAACGACGGCGAGGATGTGGTTTTGGCGCAGGTGGAACTCACCCACGTGGACCCGGCGACGTTGGCGACCCACATCGACACCATGGAGGTGCGGGTGCGGACCGCCTGGCGGGTGGACCGGCGTGAGGCGGACGAACGGGTGCGCGCCGAGGAGCTGTTCCAGGAGGCGCAGTCGGCCAAGCGTCGTGCTTCGGAGGCCATGCGCCGAGGCTCGCGGGACGAGGCCGCCCGCTATCTGCGGGAGAGCGGTGAGCGGATCCGGGAGGCGCGGGTGGCGCAGCCGTTCCCCGGGATCGGCGAGGAGATGGCCGCCCAGGCCCGGGCGATGGAGGTGATGGCCCGGCAGGCGGAGGACGACGACGCGCGGCGGGCGGCGAAGACCTTCTACGCGAGCAGCGCCGGTGGGACGCGCGGTCGTGGACCACAGGGGCGGGACGGCGGCCGGCTGGAGGAGGGTCGGTCTCGGTTGTTCGGTGGGCGTGACCGTTCCGGGGAGTCCTTCCCGGACGCTCCCGCCGGCGAGGAACGCTGATCGGGGGAGGCCGGGCATCATGCCGGTCCGAGGCCATGACCGTGGTGGGTTCGCCCGGTTGGCCGGTGACGGCCAAAGCCCTCCGGGGCCGGCAAGGGAGCGGTAGAACAGGCCCTTGTCGGCCCCGGCCCGTGAGGAGGCACAGTGTCCGACCGGCTTGCCGATGTCGTCATACTCGTGCTGTTGATCCTGTTGTCGGTCTGGTCGAACAACAACTTCGTGTGCCCCTGAAATCGCCGGCCGGAACGCTCGGGGGCCGTCCACTCGGTGATGGTCGGTCGGTCAGGGGACCTGGTAGGTGGAGTCGCGGACGTCGGTGATGGCCATGTGGCCCGGGGCGTGGCCGATGGCGAACTCGGGGGCCGAGGCCATCACCGCGGCCTGCGGAGTGACCCCGCAGGCCCAAAAGACCGGGATCTCGCCCTCGCGGACCTCGACCGGATCGCCGTAGTCCGGTCTGGTCAGGTCCTCGATGCCCAGGGCCGAGGGGTCGCCCACGTGCACGGGGGCGCCGTGCACGGCCGGGTAGCGGGAGGTGATCCGCACCGCGTCGGCGACCTGGTGGGCGGGGATCGGGCGCATGGAGACCACGAGCGGGCCGCGGAACCGGCCGGCGGGGCGGCATGGTCGGTTCGTCTCGTACATGGCGACGTTGCCGCCCGTCTCGATGTGGCGAACCGGCACACCGGCCTCCAGCAGCGGGGTCTCGAACGTGAAGCTGCACCCGATGAGGAAGGAGACCAGGTCCTCACGCCACAGGTCGGTGACCTCGGAGCGCTCCTCGACGTACTCCCCGTCGCGGTACACCCGGTAGGCGGGCAGGTCGGTCCGCAGGTCTCCGTCGAACACCGAGGCGGACACCTCACCGGGTTCGGTGACGTCCAGGACCGGGCAGGACCTGGGGTTGCGCTGGGCGAACAGCAGGAAGTCGAAGGCCAGGTCGCGCGGCAGGCACAGCAGGTTGGCCTGGGCGTAGCCGTTGCTGTAACCGGAGGTGGGCACGCGCGTCCCGCCGCGGAACAACTCCCGGGCCCGGGCGGGCGGCAGGTCCGCCGGAGGGTACGAGGAGGCCGGTGAGACGGTCTCGGGGCTCATGGGTTCCACCTCCAGTGGACGAAGCGGATGCGGGTACCGGGGCGGGCCTGGGCGGCCACGGGCAGGTCCGCCGCGCACACCACGGCGATGACCGGGTAGCCGCCGGTGACGGGGTGGTCGGCCAGGAACAGGACGGGTTCGCCGCTGGTCGGCACCTGCAGGGAGCCGGGCACCATGCCCTCGCTGGGCAGTTCGCCCTCGCGGGAGCGTTCCAGGGCGGGGCCGGCCAGGCGGGCACCGACCCGGTCGCTGCGCGGGGTCACTTCGAAGACGTCGTCGAACAGCGTGCGGTGGGCCCGTTCGGTGAACCAGTCCTCGCGCGGGCCGAGGCACACCCTCAGTCGCACCTCGTCGGCGCCGACCGGGCCGGTGGGCGCGTGACCCAGGACCGGCTGCGCCCGGGGGGCCGGTCCGACCGGCAGCAGGTCGCCCGGCTCGGGCAGGGCGGGGCCGAGGCCGGCCAGCACGTCGGTGCTGCGCGAACCCAGCACGGGCCTCACGTGGATGCCCCCGCGCACGGCCAGGTAGGAACGCAGGCCACGGGCGGGGACGCCGAGGGAGAGTTCGGCCCCGTCCGGCAGGTGCAGGACCTCGTTGACGGCGGCGCCCCGGCCGTCGACCCGCACCGGTGTCTCGGCGCCGGTCACGGTGACGGTGACCGGGCCGCGGGCTCGCACCCGCAGACCGCCGAGGGTGACCTCCAGGGTGGCCGCCTCCGACGGGTTGGCGAGGATGCGGTTGGCCAGGGCGTGGGAGCGCGCGTCGGCGGCACCCGAGCGGCCCACTCCGAGGGCTGCGTGGCCGAAACGCCCGGTGTCCTGCACGGTGGCCATGGGCCCGGTGGCCAGGATCTCCAGGAAGCTCACGCGGCCTCCTCGAAGCGCACGCGCACCCCCGGTCGCAGCAGCCCCGGTGGGTCACGGTCCAGGTCCCAGGAGACGACGTCGGTGTGGCCCAGAAGCTGCCAACCCCCGGGCGAACTGCGCGGGTACAGGCCGGTGAACTCGCCGGCCAGCGCCACCGATCCCTTGGGCACCCGGGTGCGCGCCTCGTCGCGCCGGGGTACCCGGAACCGCGGGTCGTCGCCGACCATGTAGCCGAAGCCGGGCGCGAACCCGCAGAAGGCGACGGTCCAGGTGGCCGCGGTGTGCGCGCGCACGACCTCGCGCGGGCTCAACCCGATGAGTTCGGCGATGTCGGCGAGGTCCTCACCGTCGTAGTGCACCGGGACGGTGATGGTCTCCCCCGTCCCCTGGGCGACGTCGACGGCCAGGGGGATCCGGGTGACGGCGGCGGCGACCTCGGCCGGGTCGGTGCCGGGTGACAACCGCAGCAGGACCGTGCGGGCGGCGGGGACGACGTCGGTGACGCCTGGAAGCGGGGCCGCTTCCAGGGCGGCGCCCAGGGCGATGACCTGGGCGAGGTCGGCGACCTCGACCAGGACCCCGGTGTCCGCGCAGTTCAGGACGCGCAAGGGCTGCTCCAAATCTGACCTGTCGGGGCGGGTGCACACGGCCCCCGGTTGATGGTGGTTCGGTTCAGGCGGCGGTGAAGGGGGCCACGGTGATCCCCTCGGCGCGTAGCCGTTCGGCGACGGCTCGGGCGATGTCCACGGCACCGGGGCCGTCCCCGTGCACGCACAGGGAGTCGGCCTCGACCAGGATCTCGGTGCCGTCGATGGCGGTGATGGGTTCACCTCGGGCGATGCGCAGGCAGCGGGTGGCGATGGCGTCGGGTTCGTGCAGCACGGAGCCGGCCTCCCGGCGCGAGACGAGGGTGCCCTCGGGGGTGTAGGCGCGGTCGGCGAAGGCCTCCCGGTAGGTGGGCAGGCCCGCCTCCTCGGCCTTCTCCAGGAAGCGGGAGCCGGGCAGGCCCAGCACGGGCAGTGCGGGGTCGAAGGCGCGGACGGCCTCGACCACGGCGGTGGCCTGTTCCTCGTGGTGGACGATCGCGTTGTACAGGGCGCCGTGCGGCTTGACGTACCGCAGGCCCTGCCCGTTCAGGCGGGCGAAGACCGACAGGGCGCCGAGCTGGTAGAGCACCTCGTCGGTGAGTTCGGCGGGCGGAACCTCCATGAAGCGGCGGCCGAAGCCGGCGAGGTCGCGGTAGGCGACGTGGCCGCCGATGGCCACCCCGCGGGCCGCCGCCTCCGCGGTGGTGCGACGCAGGGTGGAGGGGTCTCCGGCGTGGAAACCACAGGCCACGTTGGCACTGGTGACGACGGACAGCAGGGTCTTGTCATCACCGAGTTCCCAGCGGCCGAAGCTCTCGCCGAGGTCGGAGTTGAGGTCGATGCGCAAGGCGGTGCTCCTCTTTTCCTGTCGCTCGCTTCCCCTTGCGGGGTCGTGTGGTGGCGGTGGGCGGGGCGGCTTGGTCGGCGCCGCGCCCACCGCGGTTCGGGTGTCCTGTCGGCAGGCCCTACTGCCAGAGCGCGGCGATGCCGCCCAGGGAGTTCACGGCCATGTACACGGTGAGGGCCCAGGCGAGCACGCCGACGATCAGCAGCCAACGCGGGTAGCGGTAGCCGTCGAGCAGGGTCGCCGAACGGCGCCAGGCCACCCACAGCAACAGGCCGAGGCCTACCGGCAGGATGACGCCGTTGAGAGCGCCGGCGAGGACCAGCAGCGTGTTCGGGGCCTGCCCGGAGACCAGGAAGATCACCAGGGAGATGCCGATGAAGGCGGTCACCAGCTTGCCCTTGTGGCGCTCCAGCCACGGCGAGAACGTCGTGATGAAGGAGATGGAGGTGTAGGAGGCGCCGATGACGGAGCTGACCGCGGCCGCCCACATGATCATGCCGAACAGGCGCATGCCCACTTCGCCGGCCGCCTGGTAGAAGGCCTCCGCGGAGGGGTTGGCGGCCTGCATGATGTCGGCCCCACCGGCGACGACGCCCAGGATCGCCAGGAACAGGACGACGCGCATGACACCGGTGATGATGATGCCGGTGACGGAGGTCTGGGTGATGGCGGAGATGTTCTCGCGTCCGCCCTTGCCCCGCTCGATGAGGCGGTGCGCGCCCGCGTAGGTGATGTAGCCGCCTACGGTGCCACCGATGATGGTGATGGTGGCGAGGAAGAGGTCGCCGCTGGCCGCCTCCGGCATGACGGACTGGCGCAGGGCCTCGCCGACCGGTGGGCCGGAGATGACGGCCACGTACAGGGTGAGGCCGATCATCAGCACACCGAGGACCACCAGGACGCGATCCAGGGCCAGACCGAGCTTGTTGCTGGCCAGGATGACGACGCCGATCGCCGCGGAGACGACCGCGCCGATGCGGGGGTCGAGTCCGATCATGGCGTCGAGGCCGAGCCCGGTGCCGGCGATGTTCCCGACGTTGAAGACCAGACCGCCGAAGACGATGAGGACGGCGAGCAGGTGACCGGCGCCCGGGAGGACCTTGTTGGCCAGGTCCTGGGCCCGCATGTTCGAGACGCCGATGACCCGCCAGACGTTCAGCTGGACGGCGATGTCCACGAGGATCGACACCAGGATCGCGAAGGCGAACGCTGCGCCGAGCTGCGCGGTGAAGGTGGTCGTCTGGGTGATGAACCCGGGACCGATGGCGCTGGTGGCCATCAGGAACATGGCGCCGAGCAGACTGGTGCTCAGCGCCACGCGACCGAAGCGGGGACGCACCGGAGCGGGTGGTGGCGTCGAGGGCTGGTCGCTCATGGGTGACTCTCCGAGTGTGGCTGAGGGAGCTGGGATGTGGCCAACCTCATCGTTGGATTGTTGAACAATACTGCAATCACCGACCCGCCGATAAGGGGCACTCCGGTAAAAACTCCTCGACTCCGCTACGTAACATTGGTGGCACCACCGCGCCCCACCGGGCGTGGACGAACAACAGGGAGCAACCTGTGACGGCGACCGACGACCACATCGACCGGCTGCCCGCACCCGCGATGGTGCACGCCACCAGCCAGGCCGAACGCGTCGCCGACATGCTCCGCGCCTTCGTCATCGACGGTGAGCTGGCACCCGGTGTGCGCCTGTCCGAGGAGAAGCTCAGCCGCAAGTACCAGGTCTCCCGGAACACGTTGCGCGAGGCGTTCCGGTTGCTGAGCCGGGAGCGTCTGCTGGTGCACCGCATGCACCGGGGCGTGTTCGTCGCCCACCCCACCGGCGAGGACGTGCGGGATCTTTTCAACGCCCGTCGTGCCCTGGAGCTGCCCGCCGTGCGCGGGGCCGCACAAGCACCGGAACCCCTGATCAGGGCGGTCGGCGCGGCCGTCGAAGAGGGCGAGCAGGCGCGCGACGAGTCGGACTGGTGGCGCATGGGCAGCGCCAACATGCACTTCCACGAGGCGCTGGGGGCACTGGCCCAGAGCGCCCGGGTCGACGAGTTCATGCGCCAGGTCCTGGCCGAGACCCGGCTGGTCTTCCACGTGATGGCCGCGCCCCGGGAGTTCCACGACCCCTACCTGCCCTGGAACCGGCGGATCCACCTGGCGTTGGCGGCCGGGGACACGGAGGCCGCGGCCGAGGAGTTGGCGGAGTATCTGGCCACCTCGGAGGAGCAGCTGACCACGGCCTTCGCCGAGATGGAACGGGCCGCCCGGGACTGAGCCGGCCGGCTCCCCTCCCGGAAGGTCCCCAAGTGTCAGAATGGGCCGCGTAATGGAACTGAACGGACGTCCCGTCAGCACGGGAGAACTCTCCGGCCTGGCCCTCCAGGGCTACGGACACTTCACGACCATGCTGGTCACGGATCTGCGTGTGCGCGGTCTGCGGCTGCACACCGAACGGTTGAGCCGTGACTGCAAGACCCTCTTCGGCACCGACCTCGACATCGCACGCGTGCGCGAGCTCGCCCGGCGCGCGGCCCGTGCCCGCCCCTCCCCCTCCATCGTGCGGGTCACCGTGTTCGATCCGTCCCTGGACCTGGCCCGGCCGGCGGGCCGTTCACTGCCCCAGATCCTCGTCTCCACCCGGCCCGCGCCGACCTGCGAGCCCGAACCGGTGAGCCTGGGCGTCCGGTCGTTCTCCCGGGACAGCCCGACGGTGAAGAGCACCTCGCTGTTCGGGTCGATCCGGCAGCGCCGCGCGGCACAGTTGGAGGGGTTCGACGACGCGCTCTTCGTCGGGGTCGACGGTCGGATCTCGGAGGGGCCGACCTGGAACATCGGATTTCTGGACGGGTCGGGGCTGGTGTGGCCGCAGGCCCCATGCCTGCCCGGGGTGACCATGGAGTTGGTGAGTCGGGCCGCCCAGAAGCTGGGCGTCCCGGTCTCCACCCGCCCGCTGGCGGCGGTCGCCGCCACCCGGATGGCGGGTGCGTTCGTCACCAACGCCACGACGGGGGTGCGCCCCGTTGCGGTGTTGGACGGTGTGCACCTGCCCCGCCCCCAGGTGCTGGGCAGGCTCGCCCACGCCTACCGGGAACTGGCCGGTGACCCGCTCTAGCCGACGTTCTCCGTGTCCTCTGTGTTCTGGGCGGCCTCGGTGGCGGGCCCGCGCCCGGCGCGACCGGGCCACCACAGGCGCGGCCCCACGTCCAGGGAGAGCGCCGGGATGAGCACGGAGCGCACGAGCAGGGCGTCGATCAGTACACCGAAGGCGACCAGGAACGCCAGCTGCAGCAGGAACAGCAACGGGATGACCGCGAGCGCCGCGAAGGTCGCCGCCAGCACCACACCGGCGGAGGTGATCACCCCGCCGGTGACGGTGAGCGCCCGCAGGACGCCCTCCCGGTGTCCGTGCCGGAGCGTCTCCTCCCGGGCCCGGGACATCAGGAAGATGCTGTAGTCGATGCCGAGCGCGACCAGGAACACGAACGCGAACAGCGGCACCACCGGGTCGGCCCCGGGCAGCTTCAGGACGTGGTCGAACACCAGGGTTCCCACGCCGAGGGCGGTGGCGAACGAGAGTACGTTGACCGCCATGAGCAGGAGCGGGGCCACCAGGGAACGCAGCAGCGGGATCAGCACCAGGAACACCACGACCAGCACCAGGGGGACCACGACCACGAAGTCGCGCTGTGCGGTCTCTCGGGTGTCGAGGTCGGTGGCGTCCACACCACCGACCAGGGCCTCGGCGTCCGACACCTCGCGCACGTTCTCACGCAGTTCACCGACGATGTCGAGCGCGGCGGTGGTCTCGGAGGCCACGGCCAGGTCGACCTCGATCAGCACCCGCCCGTTCTCCACCAGGACGGGGGCCTCCACCCCGGGCGGGCCCGGTTCGGTCACCGCCGCGGCGCCCTCCACCCCCGGGGTCCCCTCGGCGGCGGCCACGACCTCCTCCAGGTGGTCGGCGTCGGCGATCACCGTGGTGGGCGCGGCGCTGAAGTCGGGGCCGAAGCCACGGTCGAGGGTGTGCTGTCCTTCGACCGCCTCGACCTCGGTGCGGAACACGTCGGCCTGGCCGGTTCCCTCGGCGGTGAACTGGGGCGCGAACACCGCGGCGGCGAGCAGCAGACCGGTGGTGGCGAGCCAGAAGGCGCGCGGACGGCCGGCGACGCCTCGGGCGATCCTCCCCCAGAACGGGTGCTGCTCCAGGACCCGGTCGATGCTCTGTCCCTCCTTGTCCACACGGTGCGGGGCGGTGGGCCAGAAGGCGGCACGTCCGCACAGCGCCAAGGTGGCGGGGAGGAAGGTCATCGCGGAGAGCATCGCGGCGACGATGCCGATGGCGACCACGGGTCCGAGGCTGCTGGTGGAGTTGAGGTCGGCGGCCAGCAGGCAGAGCAGGCCGAGGATGACGGTGCCGCCGGAGGCCAGGACGGGGCCGGTGACGCCGCGAATGGCGGCGAGCACGGCCGTGGGGACCCGCTCGGTGGTGGCGAGTTCCTCCCGGTAGCGGGCCACGAGCAACAGCGCGTAGTCGGTACAGGCGCCCACCACGAGGATGAACAGGATGCCCTGGCTCTGGCCGTTGAGGGTGACCAGTCCGATGTCCGCGGCCAGATAGACCAGTGCGCCGGACAGCCCGAGGGCGAGCAGGGAGGCGACGATGACCAGGATCGGCAACAGCGGCGAACGGTAGACCGCGATGAGGATGACCAGTACGGCGGCGACCGCGACCAGCAGCAGGGTGGAGTCGATGCCGCCGAAGGCCGCGACGAGGTCGGCGGCGTATCCGGCAGGCCCGGTGACCTGGACGGTGAGGCCGTCGACGGGTTCGTCGGCGATCAGCGCGCGCAGCTCGTCCACCGTGTCGCGGGTGTCGTAGGTGTTGTCGATGAGGACGACGAGTTGGGCGACGGAGGCGTCCTCTGTCCCGGGGAGGGGGCCGATGACCTGGCCGGAGACCCAGGGCTCCTCACCGATCCGTTCGGCCAGGGCCGTGGCGTCGGCGAGGTCGGCGGCGTCGAGGTCGTCCTCACCTGAGAGGACGACCATGGCCGGGACGGTCTCGGACCGGTCGAAGTCCTCGGCCAGCCGGTCGGCCTCGGTGGACTCGGCGCCGGCCGGCAGGAAGGCGGCGGGGTCGTTGGTCTGGACCTCGCCGAGTTCGCCGAGGAACGCTCCCAGCGGCCCCGCGCCGAGGATCCACACCAGGGCGACCAGGAGGGCCGTACCCACCCACCAACGTGACCGCCGAGGCGACCGTTCCGGTCCAGTGCTCACCGTCGGGTGTCCTTCCACGTTCGAGGAAAGCTCGACTAGAAAACAGAGCCTCTTGTATTTCTAGCTAATTCTGGCATTACGCTACCGCACCCTGACCGGTGTTCTTCACCGCGACTCCGACGACGGTCGAGGGCGCCGTGGACGCCTCCCTACTTCACGGTGTCGCGTTCGGCCCGGGCCGCGATGTTGGCGGCCATCGATCCGAACACCACCCCGTGGAACGGCCTCACCGCCTGCCAGTACAGGTGCCCCGCCAGCCCTCGGGGATGGAAGAGCGCTCTTTGGTGGTAGACCGTTCGCCCCCGCACCCGGGCCACACCCAGCTCCAGCC
>NZ_DYZD01000074.1 GCF_020741345.1 Nocardiopsis listeri | reverse complement strand
CACGGAGAACGAAGTGGTCTCGCTGGGCCGCTTCTTGGGCAGTCGACGGCGCACCGGTCGGGGCGTCTCGGCCACCTCGACCCTCTCCGGCGCGGCCTTCTCCTCGCTCTTGCCGGTGGACAGCGGCTGGCCGACCTTGCAGTTGTCGCGGTACACCGCGAGGGCCTTGAGGCCCGAGCGCCAACCCTCGTAGTAGATGTGCTCGAAGTCGGCGACCGTGGCCCCCTCGGGCACGTTCACCGTCTTGGAGATCGCACCGGACAGGAACGGCTGCACCGCGGCCATCATGCGCACGTGGCCCATGGGCTCGATGTAGCGATGACCCATGGCGCAGTCGAACACCTCGTAGTGTTCGGGCCGCAGCGAGGGCGCGTCCACGACGTGGCCGTTCTCCGCGACGAACTCGACGATCGCCTCGCTCTGCTCCTCCTGGTAGCCCAGGTTCTTCAGCGCCCGCGGGATCGCCTGGTTGACGATCCTCATGGAGCCGCCACCGACCAGCTTCTTGTACTTGACCAGTGAGAAGTCCGGCTCGATGCCCGTGGTGTCGCAGTCCATCATGAAGCCGATGGTCCCGGTGGGCGCGAGCAGCGAGGCCTGGGCGTTGCGCCAACCGTTGCGCTCGCCGACCTTGAGGCAGTCGGCCCACTCGGCGGTGGCCGCCGCGTGGATGGGCTTCTCCAGGGTGCCCACGGTGCGCAGGTCGTCGTTGGCCGCGGCGTGCTTGCGCATGACCCGCTTGTGGGCCTGCTCGTTGCGCTTGTAGCCGTCGTAGGTGCCCACCACGCCGGCCATCTCGGCGCTGCGGCGGTAGGCGGTGCCGGTCATCAGCGAGGAGATCGCCGCGGCCACCGCGCGGCCGCCGTCGGAGTCGTAGGCGTGCCCGGTCGCCATGAGCAGCGCGCCCAGGTTGGCGTAGCCGATGCCCAACTGACGGTAGGCGCGGGTGGTCTCACCGATCTTCTCCGTGGGGAAGTCGGCGAAGGTGATGGAGATGTCCATCGCCGTGATGATCAGCTCGGTGAGCCGGGTGAAGTTCTCCACGTCGAAGGAGTCGTCCTCGCGCAGGAACTTCAGCAGGTTGATCGACGCCAGGTTGCACGAGGAGTCGTCCAGGGACAGGTACTCCGAGCACGGGTTGCTCGCGCTGATCCGCCCGGTCTCGGGGTTGGTGTGCCAGTCCTGGATGGCGCCGTCGTACTGGATGCCGGGGTCGGCGCACTCCCAGGCCGCGCGGGCCATGCGGTGGAACAGGTCCTTGGCGTCGACCGTGGCGACGACCTCACCGGTGGTGCGGGAGGTCAGCCCGAACTCGGAACCGGACTCCACGGCGCGCATGAAGGCGTCGGAGACCCGTACGGAGTTGTTGGCGTTCTGGTACTGGACGCTGAACATGTCGTCGCCGCCCAGGTCCACGTCGAACCCGGCGTCGCGCAGGGCACGGATCTTGTGCTCCTCGCGGGCCTTGGTGTCGACGAACTCCTCGATGTCGGGGTGGTCGACGTCCAGCACTACCATCTTGGCTGCCCGGCGGGTCGCGCCGCCGGACTTGATGGTTCCGGCCGAGGCGTCGGCGCCGCGCATGAAGGAGACCGGCCCGGAGGCGGTCCCGCCGGAGGAGAGCAGCTCCTTGCTGGAGCGGATACGGGACAGGTTCACACCCGCGCCGGAGCCGCCCTTGAAGATGATCCCCTCCTCCTTGTACCAGTCGAGGATCGACTCCATCGTGTCGTCGACCGACAGGATGAAACAGGCCGACACCTGCTGGGCGGAGGTGGTCCCGACGTTGAACCACACCGGGGAGTTGAAGCTGAAGTACTGGTTGGCGAGCGCGTACTTGAGCTCGTGGTCGAAGATCTCGGCGTCCTCGTCCGAGGCGAAGTAGCCGCTCTGGAGGCCGGTCTCGGTGTAGACGCCGACGACGCGGTCGATGAGCTGCTTGAGACTCCACTCGCGGTCGGGGGCGCCGAGCGCGCCGCGGAAGTACTTGCTCGCCACGATCTGAGTGGCGTTCATCGACCAGGTGGTGGGGAACTCCACGCCGCGCTGCTCGAAGTTGACGCTGCCGTCACGCCAGTTGGTCATGACGACGTCGCGGCGTTCCCACTCGAGGGTGTCGTAGGGGTGGACTCCCTCGGTGGTGAAGACGCGCTTGATCTTCAGCCCCTTGGGACCCTTCTTCCCCTTACGACTCGTTGAACCGCTGGTGGTCTCCGTCATGACGCTCCCCGAAGTGTCTGCTGTGCGCGGGCCGGCTGTGACCGCGCGGGTTCTTGCCGTCGCTGCGGTCTCGGGCGGTTTCGGTGAACGCCCGGGCCGCTATGAGGCGGTGTCGGCTGTGGGCATGGCCGGGTCGGAGTCCTCTCCCGAGCCCTCCTCGGACCCGCCCTCGCGGTCGGTCCGCAGGCTGGCGATCTCCGCTTCGAAGTCCGCCAGGCTCTCGAATCCCCGGTAGACGCTGGCGAAGTGCAGGTAGGCGACTTCATCGAGGTCGCGCATCGGGCCGAGGATGGCCAGCCCGATCTCGTTGGCGGGCACCTCCGCCACACCACGGCCTCGGATCTCCTCCTCGACCTGTTGGCCGAGTTTGGCGAGGGCGTCCTCGGAGACGGGCCGCCCCTGGCAGGCCCGGCGCACCCCGGCGATGATCTTGGTGCGGCTGAAGGGCTCGGTGACCCCGGAGCGCTTGGCGACCATGAGCAGGACGGTCTCCTGTGTGGTGAAGCGTCGCTCACAGACCGGGCAGGAGCGGCGCCGCCTGATCGCGGAACCGTCGTCGGTGGACCTGCTGTCGATCACCCTGGTGTCCGGATGACGACAGAACGGACAATGCATCCTGGTTCACCTGCTTCCCTGTACCCGAACCACAACCCTTGAGTCTACCTAACCACAACTTCTAGGTATATGCCTCATTGGCAACACCAGATGTTGTGGTCGAACCTAGACCCCAGGGGCACGGGTCGCAACACGCCCATGGGCGTGTTCCTCAAGTGGGGGCTCAGGACCCGCCTCGACCGGGGAGGAGGGCTCGAAACGGCGGGGGTCGCCTCCAAGGATAAGGGGAGCGCACCCGGCGAGACCCCCTTCGGCGCGCGTTCCACACGTGAGGAATCCCTTGCCCGGCGGGCGTTCCGGCACCCGCCACGACCTACGAGGAAACGACCCGGAGCCACCTGGGGCGAACCACCGGGAAAGCCGTTTTCCGCATTCGACGGACACCGGCGCGGGAACACGTGTACACACTTAACCGAGGGTCATCGGAAAAGCCCGCCGAAAAGGCGGAGTCGCCGACCTCGGCCGATCGAACGCTTGTTTGATATCACCGTGTGCAACGACTAATCTTGGCCTTGATTTCCCGCCGGTTTCGCCGTCTCGCCCACCCTCGGGACGACGGACCCGGTACCGGCCACCCGAACAGGCCCTGACCGAACCGAACGCCGAGGAGGCCCGGCCGTGCCGGAGGACAACACCGAGGTCGTCGACCCCGGAAACACCACCGTTCTTTCGCCCGTAGGTGACACGGGCGGTGCCGTGCCCGAAGCCCCCAAACTGACCGCGCGCCAACAAAGCGTTCTCAACTGCATCCAGCGTTATGTGCGCGAGCGCGGTTTTCCGCCGTCCATCCGGGAGATCGGCGACGCCGTCGGTCTTTCCAGTCCCTCCAGCGTCGCGCACCAACTCAAGGTGCTCCAGCGCAAGGGCTACCTGCACCGGGACCAGAACCGGCCGCGCGCGGTCGAACTGCGCGCCCCCGGCCGGGACACCGGACAGAGCATCACGCCCGAGGAGCTCACCGCAGACGCCACCCGGGCCGCCTCGGTACCGCTGATCGGACGGATCGCCGCCGGTGGTCCGATCCTGGCCGAGGAGTCGGTCGAGGACGTCCTGGCGCTACCGCGTCAGCTGGTCGGCGAGGGTCGACTGTTCATGCTGACCGTGGTCGGCGACTCCATGACCGACGCCGCCATCACCGACGGCGACCTCGTGGTGGTCCGCCAACAGCCCACCGCCGAGAACGGCGACATCGTCGCGGCCATGCTGGACGACGAGGCCACCGTCAAGGTGCTGCGTCGTGGGGACGACGGCCACGTGTGGCTGATGCCCCGCAACGACGCCTACGAGCCCATCAACGGTGACGACGCGACCATCCTCGGCAAGGTCGTCACGGTCATGCGCCGCGTCTGACCCCCTCGGGCGACGACGGCCGTCCCGCCCCGGCCACGCCCACCAGGGCAAGGCCGGGGCGGCGCGCAAGGGCACGGCCGATACGCTGAGGGGCGTGTCCATTCCTGCCCGCACCCCCGTCGTCTCCGGCCGCCCGCGACGCCGTGGCCGCTCGACCGCCGTGGTCGCCGCCCTCACCCTGCTCGTCTCGGCCTGTGGCCCCACCGAGGAGGAGGGCCCCGAACCTCCGGGGGTGAGTGGCACCGAGCGCGAGCTCAGCTTCGAGGGCGGCGGATTCACCGTCGACGGCACGTTCACCTCACCTGGGGAGAGCGGCTCCGAGAACGCGGTTCCGGGCGCGCTCATCATCTCCGGTAGCGGCCCCACCGACCGGGACGGCAACAGCGCCGGACGCCCCGAGGCCGATACCAACCTCAACCTGTCCCGGGTGCTGAGCGAGGCCGGGGTGGCCTCCCTTCGCTACGACAAGCTGGGCAGCGGCGACCCCGCCACCTTCGACGACGAGGTGAAGGACGCCCTGGAGGAACCGGTGGACCCCGGGGTCTTCGACGCCCAGATGGCCGCCGCGTACGCGGAGCTGATCGAACAGCCCGAGGTGGACCCCGAGCGCACGATCGTCGTGGGTCACAGCGAGGGCGCGCTGTACGCGCTACGCGCGCACGAGGTGCTCGACGGCGCCGAACCCGCCCTGGTACTGGCCGCCCCTCCGGGAACGCGCATGCTCGACGTCATCGACCGTCAGCTCTCCGAGCAGGTGCGGACCGCCGAGGCGCAGGGTTCCCTCAGTGAGGCCGAGGCCGTGCGGATGCTGTCCCACACCCGGACGGCGCGCGCCGCGATGCGGAACGGCCGAGATTTGCCCGAGGGGGACACCACGGGTCTGTTCGCCCCGGAGAACCAGGACTTCCTCGCCTGGATCGACGCCTTCGACCCGCCCGAGCTCGCCGCCGGGTTGCCCGAACGGACCCCCGTCCTGGTCCTTTGGGGTGATGAGGACTCCCAGATCACCCGAGATGAGGTCGACCGGCTGATGGAAGGTCTGGAGGGCGCCGAGCGGGTGGACCTGGCCGGGGTCGACCACGTGCTGCGCGAATACGACGACTTCCCCGGAGCCGCGGTGTTGGACGCCGACCGACCGTTCTCGCCCGGGGTGGCCCCGGCGGTGACGGAGTTCGTCGAGGGTCTGTGGTGAGACCGCTCAGTCGGTCTCGTTCACTTCGATGCCCTCGGGTAGTTCCGCCACGATCGACCTGACCAACCGCTCGGATTCGGCCGCGGCGTCCTCCCCTGCGACCGACCCGACGGCGTCGTAGTCGGTGGAGGCGGTGTAACAGGACTCGAGGTAGAGGTTGGAGACGCGCACTCCGGTGCAGCCGACCTCGAACGCGCCGATCTCCACCCAGGTCAGGGCCTCGTCACCGAGATCGTCGATCGGTCTCGGGTCGTTACCCGCCGCGGTGGCTTCCAGGGTGTCGGCGGCGGTCTCGTCGCCGCCCTCGACCGGGGCGGCGACCAGCATGAGCGTGGCCGCGGCCGGAACGGCGGTTCCGCCGTCCTCGGGGGTGGCCCAACGACACTGCCATCCGGTGCCGAAGGTGTCCTGGGCGCTGCCGACGGTCTCCTCGATCTCGAGTTCATGGTCGGGCACGAGTTCGGTCAGGACCTCGGTCTCGCCGATGGCGCATTCGGGGGCGGCCTCGTAGGCGCCGTGCTCGGCCCCACTCCGGAGCAGGTACCAGATCAGCCATCCGGTGACCGCGACCGCCACCAGCACGAGCACGACGAGGAGGACGACCGCGAGGGCCCGGCTCTGCGGCGGAGGCGCTCCGGGGTCGGTCTCGTAGGTACCGCTCACAGCGCCTCACCGATACGGGTCGCCACGTCCACCGCGGTGTCTCGGGCGTCCTCGAAGGAGATGGGGTCGCCGTCGGACTCTCCGGTGTAGGTGACCCGCACGAACAGGTTGGTGGTGTGGAAGGCGAGTTCGGCGGTGCCGGGGAGCTGTCCACGCCAGACCTCTGCACCGGCGGCGCCGGGGAGTTCGACGGCCTCGCCCCGGGCCGGGGCCATGGCCTGGTGGGCCATGGCCGCCGCCTCGTCGCCGCTGACGGCGGGTTCGGCGGAGGCGTCGGTGAAGCGGGCGGACAGGTCCACGCGCAGGATCGTCCCGTCACCGTCGGTCGCCCCGGCGGTGCTCCACACGCACACGGTGTTCTCCCCGCCGTTCAGGGGACCTTGGTCGTCGGTCTCCAGGACGGCTCCGGGCAGCACTTCGGCGAGCGTGTCCTCGGGGACCGCGGCACACGTGGGGGCGGCCGTGTGGGTGTCGTCGCCACCGGGCAGGTCGGGGTCGTCGGCGGTCGCCCACATGCCGCCGCC
>NZ_DYZD01000073.1 GCF_020741345.1 Nocardiopsis listeri | reverse complement strand
CAGCTCCAGGGCGGCACGGACCTGTTCTGCGATGAACTCGGCCCGGCCTGTCTCGGCGAGCACGTCCTCGACCAGCTCCCGCGTCGCGGGGTCGGCGAGCTCGGCGACCTTGAGATAGAAGTCACCGGCGATCCCATCGCCCACGTACGCCTTGACCAGGCTCTCCAACCAGCTCTGCGGTTCGGTGCGCTCGTGCCAGGCGTCCAGCGGCCTCACGAACGGGGCCATGGCCTCCTCGGGGTCGACCCCCAGTTCCTCCAAACGATCCCGCAGGAGCCGGTGGTGCCGCTGTTCGTCGGCGGCCAGGCCGGCGAGATCGCCCTTGGTCCGCAGCGACGGGGCCAGGCCCGCGTCGGCTGCCAGACGGAAGAAGGAACCGAGCTCGGCGTAGGCGAGAAGTCCGAGGAGATCGATCACGCCGGGGTCGGCGGAAGGGCCTTTGGTCATGGTCGTCAGGGTATCGGCAGGCGCTCGGAGCCCCAACCGGGGACTAAACGCGGCCGGAACACGGTTGCACTCGCCAGGAGCGGGTACGGTCTCGGCCGTCCACGGCCACGGTGAACTGCTATGTCCACCGGGCGAGCCAACAGCTAGACTCTGTGTGATGACCAGCGCGCGTGATCTTCGCGCCGCCTACCGCGCCCCCGAACGCGGGCCTTCCCGCGGGTACCTCTCCGGCGCCGCGGAGGCGGGCGCCCCGAGCGCGGGCGCCGGACACACACGACGTGTCCTCACGACCAGTGCGGCGTGAGGGAGCGATGGCCAAGCGCCCAGCGACGCACCGCACACGACAACCCAGCGGATGGATATCGCGGTCAGGGCACGTCCCGGGCCGCGCGGGTCCAGTCGGCAGCGCCAACGCGGCTCCCTCAGCGATGTGGGAACCCGATGAGCCGCGCCCTCCGCGGCGGCAGGAAACCGCCCGCGACCGCACCCCGCCGCGGCCACGAACAACGCTGCGGCCCGCCTAGATGGAGGCCAGAGCCCTGAGCAGCACAGACGAGACAACGACACCCGTAACACCCGCGACGGTCGCGATGACATTCCGCGACCTCGGCGTGAGCACAGAGATCGCAGACGCCCTCGAAGCCGAGGGCATCATCGAGCCCTTTCCGATCCAGGAACTGGCCCTGCCCATCGCGCTGAACGGCAGCGACATCATCGGGCAGGCGCGCACCGGTACCGGCAAGACGCTCGCCTTCGGCCTTCCCCTCCTGCAGAAGGCCCAGGAGAACCCGGGCACCAGCAAGCGGCCCCGTGCCCTGGTGGTGGTCCCCACCCGCGAGTTGGCCATCCAGGTCGCCGCGGACCTGACCACCGCGAGCAAGCGCAGCGGCGGTCGCATCCTCACCGTCTACGGCGGTCGTTCCTACGAGCCGCAGATCAACGGCCTCAAGGAGGGCGTCGACGTGGTCGTCGGCACCCCCGGTCGCCTGCTGGACCTGGAGAATCAGAAGCACCTGCGGCTGGACGCCGTCGCCGCGGTGGTCCTGGACGAGGCCGACAAGATGCTCGACCTGGGTTTCCTCCCCGACATCGAGCGCATCCTCACCAAGATCCCGGACGAGCGCCAGATCATGCTCTTCTCGGCCACCATGCCGAGTGAGATCGTCACCCTCTCCCGCAACTACCTGCGTCAACCCACGCACGTGCGCGCCGGCGACGACAACGAGATCGATGGTTCCGCCATCACCAAGCTGATCTCCCAGCACGCGTTCCGCACCCACCAGATGGACAAGCCGGAGATGCTCGCGCGTCTGCTGCAGGCCGAGGACCACGGGCAGAGCATGGTGTTCTGCCAGACCAAGCGGGCCTGCGACCGGGTCGCGAGCGACCTCAAGTCGCGCGGTTTCGCGGCGGCGGCCGTCCACGGCGACCTCGGTCAGAGTCAGCGCGAACGCGCCCTGCGCGCCTTCCGCAACGGCAAGATCAACATCCTGGTCGCCACCGACGTGGCCGCTCGCGGCCTGGACGTCGACGACGTGACCCACGTGGTCAACTACGAGACGCCCGACGACGAGAAGACCTACACGCACCGCATCGGCCGCACAGGCCGTGCCGGGCGTACGGGGACCGCCGTCACGTTCGTGGACTGGCAGGAGATGCCGCGCTGGAAGCTCATCAACGGTGCGCTCGACCTGGACTTCCACGAGCCGGAGGAGACCTACTCCACCTCCGCCCACTTCTTCGAGGCCCTGAAGATCCCCAAGGGGACCAAGGGCAGGCTGGCCGCCGACAAGCGCGGTGAACACGCCGGTCTGGAAGCCGAAGAGGTCGAGGACATCGGCGACACCGGGCAGCCGCGCGGTGCCGACCGCGGTGGTCGCCAGGCCCGTGCCCGTGGCCGCGGTCGTGGCGATGCCGGTCGCGGCGATGCCTCTCGTACCGAGGCCGGCGGCGGAGAGCAGGGCGGACGACGTGCCGGACGCAACCGCAACCGCAAGCGCACCCGCAACGGGGAGGCCGTCTCCGGTTCGGTTTCGGAGCAGAAGCCGGCCGTCGCGGCGGCCGCCGAACGCCCCTCCGGCGCCTCCGAGCACTCCGGTGAGGGAGACGGCGCCCGTCGGATCCGTCGCCGTCGCCGTACCCGCGGTGGTGCCGCTCGTCGGGACCCCGAGAACACCTGATGTGTGTCGGGTTCGCCCGTGACGGTGTCGGCATCGTCTAGGGTGACCCGACGTGAGTACACCTGAGTTCCTTGATCTGCCGCCGGGTGTGCGGCGCACGGACCTACGACTGACGTACGGTCCGCTGGCCGCGCTCCGGGCTCTGCCCACCTCCGGCGGCACAGAACTGGCCCCCGCTGTCCTGGTGCACGGTTTCACCGGCAGCAAAGAGGATTTCATCGCCCTCCTCCAAAGCTTGGCGCAGGCCGGGCGGGAGGTGGTCGCGATCGATCTGCCCGGCACCTACCGGTCGCCGGGCCCGGAGACCCTCACCGCGCCGCCCGGGGTGAGACTTCCCGACTACCGCCTCTCCTCTTTGGGAGAGGTGGTCGCCGAGGTCATGGACCAGGTCGGCGACGGTGGCCCCGTACATCTGGTGGGGCACTCCTTCGGCGGCCTGGTGTCCCGTGAGACGGCCCTGATCGAGGGTTCCCCCACGTCCTCCCTCACCCTGATGTGCTCCGGCCCCGGTGCCCTGAGCGGTGCCGCCGCCGTCCGAGCCCGCAACCTCATCGCCGCGGTGTCGATGGACCCCACGAGCGGCCGCCTGCGCGAACTGTGGGACGAGTTGTTCGAGGCCGAGGCGCGTGCGCGTTCTTCCAAGCCCGAGGTGGTCGACTTCCTCCGTGACCGTCTTTTGTCCAGCAGTGCGCTGGGACTCATGCGCATGGCCGAGGACCTGTTGAGCGCCCCCGACCGCGTGGCCGAACTCGCCGAGGTGGACGTGCCCAAACTCGTCGTCTACGGCGAGAACGACGACGCCTGGTCCACCTCCGAGCAGAACGACATGGCCGAACGGCTCGACGCCCGCCGCATCGTGGTCCCGGGCGCGGGCCACTCCCCCAACGTCGAGGCCCCCGAGACCACGTCGAGTGCGCTGACCGCCTTTTGGAACGAGACCGAGTCGGTCGGCCGACGCTGACCCCCGTCCGTCCTGCTTCCCACTGTCGGGGACCGGGCCCATGAACACGACGTGCCGCCGCCCACTCGGGCGACGGCACGTGTCGGTTCGAGGGTCGAGATCAGACCCAGGAGTCGAAGTTCTTGTTCTCCCGCTCCACGGTGGTGGCGGGCCCGCGGTCCGGGAGGACACGGGTGTCCGGCGGCAGCGTCAGCAGGTTCTCGCCGATGGAGGCGAGCTGCGTGGTGTAGTCCAGGTGGGTGTCGCCGACGGTGCCGGGGCCGCCCTCGCGAAGCGTGTCACCACCGAACACGACACCGAGCCCGCTGATGTAGAAGCCGATGGAGCCGGGCGAGGTGCCGGGCAGGGGCAGGACGTCGATGTGCAGGTCCGCGACGTCCAGGGCGCCGCCGCCCTCCACCTCGATCTCCGGGCGGTGCTCCGCGCCGTGGACACGGCGCCAGGCGCGCATCTCGCGGGGGTGCAGAGCGATGTCCGCCTCGGTCTCCTCCGCGATGGCCAGGGCCGCGCCGATGTGCGGGCTGTAGCCGTTGGTGCAGGCCACGAGGTAGACCTCACGGTCACCGATGGCCTTCAGGATCGCCTCCGCGTCGTGGGCGGGGTCGATGACGATGACACCGTCCTTGTCGGCCTCGACGATCCAGGTGTTGTTGACGACGTCGAACTTTTCGTCGCCGAACTCGAAGACGCCGGCGGTGCGCACGCGGGTGATGCCCTCCGGGTCGGGACCGGTGACCCCGACCTGCTGCTCCTCGTCCTCTTCGCCCGCGAAGACGTCGGTCTCCCCGGCGTCGTCGGCCTTGTCGGAGTCGGAACCGTCCGCTTCGGCGTCGTCCTTCTCGGTGTCGTCCGCATCGTCCGCTTCGGACCCGGTGTCGGTGTCCTCCGAAGCCTCGTCCTCGGCCGCCTCGGTCTTCTCCGTCTTCTCGGAGTCGGACTCCTCGGCCGCGGCCTCGCTCTCCGCGCCCTTGCCCTCGGACTCGACCGCGTCGTCGGTCTCCTCCTTGGTGTCCTCCGCGACCTCCGCAGCGGAATCGGTGGCCTCCTGGCCTTCCTGCTTCTTCGACTTCCGCTTCCAGAACACGGTGTCAGACCCTTCGTCCAGATATGTACTGATTCAACGCTGTGACCATTGTCGCGCTCTCACGCAGTGGTCCGTACCGTACCGAACTCAGCGCGTGCGGTGACCGTTCCGCCCGTTGCTTCCTCAGCCCTTCAGGAGCCGTGCCCCGGTCGCCGGCGCGATGAGCTCCTCGAACGCCTCCGGTGCCGTGGTCCTGGCACCGAGCCGGTGACCGGTCAGGGCACCGTGATCGTCGCTGGAGCCGGTCACCACGGTGCCCAGATCCGCGGCGATCCCCCGCCACTGCTTGGTCTGCGCCCGGTTGTGCGAGGGGTGGTCGGCCTCGATGCCACCGAGTCCGGCTGCCGCCATGCGTTCGGCCAGTTCGACCGGGACCGACCCGTTCGTGGCGCCCTCCGCCCGGGCCGGGTGGGCCAGGGAACACACCCCGCCCGCCTCGCGGACCAGTCGCACCGCGCGGACCGGATCGATCGCGTACCGGGAGACGTAGGCGGGGCCGCCGGAGCCGATCCACCGGTCGAAGGCGTCCTGCACGTTCTTGGCCGCGCCCGCCTCCACCACCGCGCGGGCCAGGTGCGGGCGGCCGATCGTGTTGGCGTCGGCGTGTTCGGGATGCCCGGCGCCGGCGATCTCCAACACCCGGTCCCAGGTCACGTCCACACCGTTCTGCCGGAGTTTTTCCACCATCTCCTCGGCCCGGGTAGCCCGGTCGTGCCGCACCCGGCGGAGTTCCTCCGCCAGACCCGGAGAAAGGGGGTCGAACAGGTAACAGACCAGATGGACGCTGGACCCCTGGTAGGCGCAGGACAGCTCCATCCCGGGAACCAGGGTGAATCCGGGGGGCAGATGCCGTGCGGCCTCCTCCATCCCACCGACCGTGTCGTGGTCGGTCAGGGCGAGGACGTCCAGGCCGGCGTCGACCGCGTACGCGATGACCTCGGCGGGGGTATCGGTGCCGTCGGACACCGAGCTGTGTGAATGCAGGTCGATACGTGTCACCGGGCGATTGTACGTAAATCACGCGGTCGCCGTGCCTGTCGCGCGCTTCGGCCGGGCCGATGCGTTCCCGATCAGGCCGATGTGTCCCCCTGAGAGAGCATGCGCTCCAGGAACGGACTCGGCGCTCCGAACGGAGGTTCGAAGGTGATACCGCCGTCCCGCAGGTCCCGGAGGTCGCGCAGGGCGTTGATCTCCCCCATGAGCATCCCGGTGTCGGCGGAGGCGAACACCATCCACAACCAGTGGGCGAGCGCCTCACCGGCGTAGGCGGCGCGATCGCAGCCCACGTCCAGGTTCCACAGCGCCATCTCGTGGCCGTCGAAGCGCACCTTGGCGTCGGGCGGGCCCTTGTCGAAGCCGACACCCGGGTCGGAACCCTCCAGGCCGGCCAGGCGGGCGCCCAGCCCGATACCGGGGTCCTCCGCGACGATGACGAGCTCACCGACGCCGCCGAGCGGGTTCGGCCCGGACATGGCAACGGCGGTGGCGAGCGCACCCGTGCGTTCGTCCCCGACGTCGGCGAAACCGGTGACCACCCAACCTCCGGGCAACGGCCACGGGAGCCACACGGGAACCTGGGCCTGTGGGAGGACGGCCTCGAGCGTGGCGAGGCTCGGGGCACGCACCCCCTGGAGCGGCGCCACCGGACCGTGGGCGTCACATTGCCAGGCGCTGGTCCACAACCCCGGGGGTTGCACACCGCGCCCGCACCGTGGACACGAGGGCTCGGGTTTCATGTTCTGGTCATCTACCCGAGTGGGACACGTGGAAAACGCGAGGCGGGCGGGACACCGGAGTCCCGCCCGCCCGGTGGAGGTTCAGGTTCCGAAGCCATGTTCGGACCCGGAATTCCTGGTCCCGCCTCGTGAACCACGGCGGTCACGGTCGGCCGCCGGGCCCCCCGTCGAGGGTGGTGGGCCGAAGCGCCGGCGGCGGCGCGAACCGAACACCGCTAGCCGTCGCGGCGCTTCTTGTTGGCGGTGATGCGGCCACGCTCCTTCTGGTCCAGGATCACCTTGCGGATGCGCACGTGCTCGGGGGTCACCTCGACGCACTCGTCCTCACGGCAGAACTCCAGCGCCTGCTCCAGGGAGAGCTTGCGCGGCGGCACCAGCTTGACCAGCTCGTCACCGGTGGCCGAGCGCATGTTGGTGAGCTTCTTCTCCTTGGTGATGTTGACGTCCATGTCGTCGGCGCGCGAGTTCTCGCCGACGATCATGCCCTCGTACACCTCGGTGGTCGGCTCGACGAACAGGACACCGCGCTCCTGCAGGTTGAACATCGCGAAGGCGACGGCCGCACCGGCCCGATCGGCGACCAGGGAGCCGTTGGCCCGGGTCCGCAGGTCACCGAACCACGGCTCGAACTTCTCGAACACGTGGTGGGCGATGCCGGTGCCGCGGGTCTCGGTGAGGAACTCGGTACGGAAACCGATGAGGCCGCGGGAGGGCACCAGCCAGTCCATGCGCACCCAACCGGTGCCGTGGTTGACCATGTTCTCCATGCGTCCCTTGCGGACGCTGAGCAACTGGGTGATCGCGCCCATGTAGTCCTCGGGCGCGTCCACGGTCAGCCGCTCGACGGGCTCGTGCAGCTTGCCGTCGATGGTCTTGGTGACCACCTGCGGCTTGCCGACGGTGAGCTCGTAGCCCTCGCGACGCATCTGCTCGACCAGAATGGCCAGCGCGAGCTCACCACGGCCCTGCACCTCCCAGGCGTCGGGACGCTCGGTGGGCAGAATACGCAGGGAGACGTTGCCGACGAGCTCCTTGTCCAGACGGTCCTTGACCAGGCGGGCGGTGACCTTGGCGCCCTTGACCTTGCCGACCAGCGGCGAGGTGTTGGTGCCGATGGTCATGGAGATGGCGGGCTCGTCCACCTTGATCAGCGGCAGCGCGACCGGGTTCTCCGGGTCGGCGAGGGTCTCGCCGATCATGATCTCTTCGATACCGGCGATGGCGGCGATGTCACCGGGACCCGCCTTCTCCGCGGGCTTGCGCTCCAACCCCTCGGTCATGAGCAGTTCGGTGATCTTCACCTGCTTGACGCTGTCGTCGGTGCGGATCCACGCGACCTGCTGGCCCTTGCGGAGCTCTCCCTGCTGGACACGGACCAGGGCGAGGCGGCCCAGGAACGGGGAGGCGTCCAGGTTGGTGACGTGGGCCTGCAACGGCGCGCCCGGGACGTACTCCGGGGCCGGAATGGTCTCCAGGATGGTGCTGAACAGCGGGACCATGCTGTCGTTGTCGGGCATCCCGCCGTTGGCCGGGCGCTCCAGGGAGGCCTTTCCATCACGCGCGCAGGTGTAGACGATCGGGAACTCGATCTGCGACTCGTCGGCGTCCAGGTCCATGAACAGCTCGTAGGTGTCGTCCACGACCTCGGCGATCCGGCTGTCGGGCCGGTCGACCTTGTTGATCACGAGGATGACGGGGAGCTTGGCCTGGAGGGCCTTGCGGAGCACGAAGCGGGTCTGTGGGAGGGGGCCCTCGCTGGCGTCGACGAGCAGGACGACACCGTCGACCATCGACAGGCCGCGCTCGACCTCACCACCGAAGTCGGCGTGACCAGGGGTGTCGATGATGTTGATGACCACGTCCTCGCCTTCGGGCGTGGTGTAGTGCACCGCGGTGTTCTTCGCGAGAATGGTGATGCCCTTCTCGCGCTCCAGGTCGTCGGAGTCCATGACCCGAGTGTCGACATCCTGGTTCTCACGGAAGACACCCGCTTGCCAGAGCATCGAGTCGACGAGGGTCGTCTTCCCGTGGTCGACGTGGGCCACGATGGCCACGTTGCGCAGGTCGGTACGGCGGGCGGAGCCCTCCAAGGGCGTGGCACTGGACATGCTTGAGACTCTTTTTCCTGTACTGGGTAGAGACCGCAGGGTGCCACGGCCCGTCGCCAGTTTATGTGGTCATAGTGGGCTGAGCGGGAAACGTACAGGTCGCACCGGTTATCTTCGTCACCGCCGAAGGCCCCTTCAAAGGGTCGCAAAGACCCTTCCGAACGGGCTTCCAGGTCTGCCGGGGACGATCCGTGTGCCCCCTGCACGGAGGTCAGGCGGGTTGTGCGTCCGCTTCCAGGATCCTCCCGAGGGGCTCCAGGAAGGGAAGGTCGGCGGGCAGCCAGTCGAGTTCGCGTAGCCGCGACGGATCGACCCACTTCAGGGCGAGGTGTTCCAGGGGGCGGGGTTCACCGACCAGGAGTTCGGCCCTGAGCAGCCGCAGCGCCGTGGGACGGCCCAGGCGTTCGGAGATCGCCTGGAGGGGGACGTCGGAGCCGATCTGGTCGCCGGCCCGGATCGTGACGTCAAGTTCCTCCCGGCACTCCCGAACGACGGCCTCGGCGGGGGTCTCCCCCGGTTCGGTCTTGCCACCGGGGAACTCCCAGCGACCACGGGTGGCGGCGGGTGCGGCCCGTTGGGCGGCCAGGACATGGCCGTCACGGATGACGGCGGCGCCCACCACGATCAGTTCGTTTCGCACATCGACCCAGCCTACGGGAAGCAGGCACGCGCGCCGGCCCGTCCCCGGTGACGGTGACGAGGCAGGAAGGCGACCGGGAGCCGTCCGTTGAGGGCGGTGGACGTCGGGCCGGGCGCCGGCCCGCCCAGGGGCCGGCACCCGGTTCGGCGACGCTCTCCGGGGGGAGTGACAGAGCGTCGTCCTGGACGATGGTCCAACGGCCTTCCCCGTGACCGGATTCCCTTCGACGGGGACGACCGTGCGAGAGCCTATGCATCCGAAGCACGCCATGGGGCGGTTTCGGCGAATGTTCTGGCCCTTTTCACGTCCCGAACCGGACTTTCGACACGGAATGGACTGTTCAGAAAACCGATTCGATGTCGCCACCGCGACGCAGCCGATGGGCGAGCGCTGTGTGCCGACGGCCGGAGGAGGCGTTGCGGACCGCTTGGGCCAGGGCCCGGCGAGAGCCCACCAGCACCACCAGCTTCTTGGCACGGGTGATCCCGGTGTAGAGCAGGTTGCGCTGCAGCATCATCCACGCACTGGTGGTGACGGGTACGACCACCGCCGGGTACTCGCTGCCCTGGGAGCGGTGCACGGTGATGGCGTAGGCGTGCGAGAGCTCGTCGAGTTCGGCGAAGTCGTAGGTGATCTCCTCGTCCTCGTCGGTGCGCACCGTCATCTCCTGGGCGATGGAGTCCAACCCCGTGACCACGCCCAGGGTGCCGTTGAAGACACCGTTGCGTCCCTTCTCGTAGTTGTTGCGGACCTGGGTGACCTTGTCACCGACCCGGAAGATACGGCCGCCGAAGCGACGTTCCGGCACGCGGTCCCCGGAGGGGGTCAGCGCCTGTTGCAGGGCGGTGTTGAGGTTGGTGGCGCCGGCCGGCCCGCCCTTCATGGGGGCGAGGACCTGCACGTCGCGGAGCGGGTCGAGCCCGAACCGGCGGGGGATACGACGCGCCACCACGTCGACGGTCATCTCGGCGGCGGAATCGGCGTCCTCGCAGGGGAAGAGGAAGAAGTCGTCCACCCCCTGGAAGTGCGGTGGTTCGCCCTGGTTGACGCGGTGCGCGTTGGTGACCACTCCGGACCGCTGGGCCTGGCGGAACACGTGGGTCAGGCGCACGTTGGGAATCGGCGAACCCTCCTCCAGCAGGTCCCGCAGAACCTGGCCGGCACCGACCGAGGGCAGCTGGTCGACGTCGCCGACGAACAACAGGTGCGCCCCGGGCGGGACCGCCTTGACCAGCTTGTTCGCCAGGATCAGGTCCAGCATCGAGGCCTCGTCCACCACGAGCATGTCGCAGTCGAGGGGGTTGTCGCGGTCGTGCGCCGCCTCGCCGCCGGGACGCAACTCCAACAGACGGTGCACGGTGGCGGCCTCGTGACCGGTGAGTTCGGTGAGGCGCTTGGCGGCGCGCCCGGTGGGGGCGGCCAGGATGACCTTGGCGTTCTTGGCCATCGCCATGGTGACGATGGAGGAGACGGTGAAGGACTTTCCGCAGCCCGGACCTCCGGTGAGCACGCACACCTTCCGGGAGAGCGCCTCCTTGACCGCTTCGCGCTGGGCCTCGGCGAGGGAGACACCGGTACGCCGGTCGAGCCAGTCCAAGGCCACCGGCCAGTCAACGTCGGTGAAGGCCGGCATACGCTCCTCAGGGCCCTCCAACAGCGTGCGCAGCCCGGCGGCCAGGCCCATCTCGGCACGGTGGAAGGGCAGCAGGTAGACCGCACGGACGGGCTCGCCCTCGGGTCCGGGCACGGTCTCGCGGGTCACCCCCTCGTCGGCGACCAGTCGTGCCACGCACTCGATGACCAGGCCTGCCTCCACCTGGAGGATCTTCACCGCGGCGGAGATGAGCCGCTCCTCCGGCAGGAAACAGTGCCCGTCGTTGCTCGACTCCGACAGGGTGAACTGGATGCCGGCCATGACCCGCTCCGGGCTGTCGTGCGGGATGCCGACGGCCTGGGCGATGGTGTCGGCGGTCTTGAAACCGATACCCCACACGTCGGAGGCCAGCCGGTAGGGCTCCTTCTGCACCACCTCGATGGAGGCGTCCCCGTACTTCTTGTAGATGCGCACCGCCAGCGAGGTGGTGACGTTCACGCCCTGCAGGAAGACCATGACCTCCTTGATGGCCTTCTGCTCCTCCCAGGCGTCGGCGATGAGCCTGGTGCGTTTGGGGCCCAGGCCGGGCACCTCGATGAGCCGTTTCGGTTCCTCCTCGATGACGTCGAGGGCGTCGGTGCCGAAGTGCTCGACGATGCGTTCGGCCATCTTCGGTCCGATGCCCTTGATCAGCCCCGAACCCAGGTAGCGGCGGATGCCCTGAACCGTGGCGGGCAGCACGGTGGTGTAGTCGTCGACGTGGAACTGGCGGCCGTACTGGGGGTGGGAGCCCCAACGGCCGCGTAGCCGCAGCGCTTCACCCGGCTGGACCCCGAGCAGGGAACCGACCACGGTCAGCAGGTCGTTGGCGCCCCGACCGGTGTCGATCTTGGCGACGGTGTAGCCGTTCTCCTCGTTGGCGTAGGTGAGGCGTTCCAGGACCCCCTGGACCACCGCCTGTCCTCCAGAGGTGGACCGGGATGGTTCGGACACCGGGCACTCCTCCTTCTTCAGTTCCGGGCACCGATGGTCGGCGACTCCCCGCCCAGGACGGCGAGCACCCGATCGCGGTCGGACCGGTGCAGGCCGCGGGCGACCAGGCGGTAGGAGTGTTCGAGCATCTCCAGGAGTTCGTCGTGGGGAACGGTGCCGTCCAGCCGCACCGAGTTCCAGTGCCGCTTGCTCATGTGCCGACCGGGGGTGACCGCCGGGAACTCGGCACGCAACTCCAGGGCGAGCTCCGGGTCGCACTTGAGGTTGACCACCGCCGGGTCCGATGGCCTGAGCAGCGCGAACATCTTCTGCCGGGAGATCTTGTAGACGAGGGGGCCCGGGCCGAAGGGTTCGCTCTCGTCGGTCTCCGGGAACCACAGGGCCGCGTCGATGAACTGCTCCGGTGTCATGCGCGCCTTCCCTTTCGTCGTCTCATCATCTTCGAGCCTGCCAGAAGCCGATGACGGTCGGGGGCGCCGTTCCGGAAACTGCGGCCGACCGGCGCCGTTCCAGGACCCATCGACGCCCGGGATCAGTCGCGGTCGAGGTCGGGGAGCTCGGCCACTCGCATGGCCATCTCCTGGGCACGCACCAGTGCTTCGAGTTCGGGATCCCTCGCCTGCGCGCCGACCGCCTCCACCGCGATGCCGTCCAGTTCCCTGGCCGCGCGACGGTCGCGTTCCTCGGCCTCCGCGGCGCGGATCAGGTCGGCGTAGCGCTCCAGCAGTCGGATCCGATCCTCGGCCCGGGCGACGTCCCGGGTGAGCGCGTCCGCGGCGCGTTCGGCGGCCTCCCGTCCACGCCCACCGACGGCGGGTGCCACGTCCATGCGCCCTCGCAGCTCCGACTGGCGATGAAGGGCCGTGGCCAGGGCCCACTCGGTCTCGCCGAGCACCACGCGATCCCGGATCGGGTCTCGCAACACCTCGTCGCGCAGACGGGAACCGAGCACGGTGTCCACCGCCCGTTGGGTGCGCACCAAGAGCGCGACCGCCGCTTCGTCGAGCATCTCGGGGACGACGTACCCGCCCTGGGCCGCGGCGACGATCCGTCGCGGGTCCTTCGCCGACGCCTCCTGTTCGCGTCGTTGCGTGTACAGGGCTGAGCCGCCCACCGACAGGACCGCGAAGACACAGACCAGGACGGAGAGCAGAGTGGACATGCCGGGCGGCGCGATCCTCAGGAGCGCGCACCAGCCCAGCGCGTACAGCACCAGCAGCAGCGGGCGGTGGGGGCTTCGATCCGAGGGATCGGGGTCCGCGTCACCGTCGGGACGGAACGCCGTTCAGGGCCGAGGCCGGACGGCCCACGCCCTCCATCCCCGGCTCGGGGTCGATCGAGGCCCGGCCGCCGGAGCCTTCCGTTCCGGGCGACTCGTCCGACACCCGTTCCCGAACCTCCATGGCGCGCGCGGTGAGGACGGGTGTGCCCCGGGAGTCATTGGCGAGGAGGCCCCACCGGATGAGGTCGGCCTCGGTGCTGGGGCGCCAGGAGTCCGTGGTACCCGGGACGAGCGTGGCCCGGCAAAGCGAACGGACCATCGCGGGGGTCACTTCGATGGTGGAGTGGTCGGAGAGCACGAGCTTCAAGGTGGGGGGATCCTCACGGCCTGGTCGTCACCGCATTCCTACCACCAGGCCGTCCGAACCTCCGTGCGGCGGCCGACTTCAGAGCAGACCGAAGTAGGCGCGACCCTCCTTGGAGAACATGTTGGCCAGCATCCAGACGGTGAAGCCCAGCGGCACCAGCATGAGGAACTCGCCGTGGAGCAGGCCCCAGCCCAGGGTGAGCCCGGCCAGTCCCTGGAAGAGGACGGTGCCCCAGTAGGCCCCGACTGTGCGGTGGCGCAGACGGGTGGCCAACAGCAACGAGAGCGCGCCGTAGAGCCCGGTGATCAGCGCCATCACGACCATCATCGAACGCATCATGGCCGCGTCGATGTTCATCTCGATGCCCTCGGCGGCGAAGTACGCGGACTGCTGGTCGAGGGCCTCGTTCATCGTCTCCTCCGGGGCTCCCAGCCCCATGAGGAAGAGCAGGGCCAGCAGCAGGCCGGACACACCACCGATGAACATCAGCGTTCGGGTGGTGACCACTTTCCTCGGCATGGGGGCGTCGGGACGCAGCGCCTCGAAGTGGGCGTTGAAGTCCGGCATCCCGTGCTGCGGCGGGACCCCGCCCTGCTTCGGGTCGTACGGGTCCTGGCCAGAGGAAAACACGGACGCCCTCCGAGGGAAGTGATCGGGATCGACTTTCCCCTCCATGGTAGAGGGGCCGCGCCCCCGGGGCCACGAGCAAGGTCGCGGTACACGACCACCGGGACGGAACGCGTCACCCGCGGTGACCGAAGACCGCCCATGGTGACCCAGGGCGACCCCGCGATGTCGAAAACCTCCGGAAGCACAGGAGATTCTGCAAATCGTGACCCCGACGTCCATGCCGGCGCGCCCCGTCCCCTTTATGGTGAACGAACTCCGCCCCGCCGTCGCACGACGGCACCCCCGCCGATCCCC
>NZ_DYZD01000072.1 GCF_020741345.1 Nocardiopsis listeri | reverse complement strand
CCTGGCCCTGGACGTCACGGAAGTACTCCGCCATCGTCAGAGCCGAGAGCGCCACGCGCAGACGGGTGCCCGGGGGCTCGTCCATCTGGCCGAAGACGAGCGCGGTGTCCGGGAGGACGCCCATCTCGTCCATCTCCAGGAAGAGGTCCGTACCCTCACGGGTGCGCTCACCGACACCGGCGAACACGGACACACCACCGAAGTTACGGGCGATACGGGTGATCATCTCCTGGATGAGCACCGTCTTGCCCACACCCGCGCCACCGAAGAGGCCGATCTTCCCACCGCGCACGTACGGGGTGAGGAGGTCGATCACCTTGATGCCCGTGACCATCATCTCGGTCTTGGACTCGAGCTGGTCGAAGGAGGGGGCCTTGCGGTGGATCGGCCAGCGCTCGGTCACGCCGAGCTCGGCCGTGGGCACGTCCATGGACTCGCCCAGGGTGTTGAACACGTGGCCCTTGACGATGTCGCCGACGGGCACGCTGATGGGCGCGCCGGTGTCGCGGACCTCGGCGCCACGGACCATGCCGTCCTGCGGGGCGAGGGAGATGGCGCGCACCAGGTTGTCACCCAGGTGCTGGGCGACCTCCAGGGTGACGACCTTGTCCTTGCCGCCGATGCTCACATCGGTGTGCAGGGCGTTGTAGATGCCGGGCAGGGAGCCGACGGGGAACTCCACGTCGACGACCGGGCCGGTGACCCGGGCGATCCGACCGGTGGCGGTGCCGGCGCCGGTCGTCTCTTCAACTGTCGTTGACACTTCTCTTACTCACTTCCCGCGCTGGACCCAGAGAGTGCATCGGCACCGCCGACAATCTCACTGATCTCATTGGTGATCTCGGCCTGACGGGCCTGGTTGGCCAGGCTGGTCAGGTTCTTGACGAGTTCTTCCGCGTTGTCGGTCGCGGCCTTCATGGCCGCGCGACGGGACGCCTGCTGGGAGGCGGCCGACTCGAGGAGGGAAGCGTAGATCCGGTTGACCACGTACTGCGGCAGCAGCTGGTCCAGGACCTCCTCCGCCGAGGGCTCGAACTCGTAGAGCGGCAGCGCCTCGCCACCGTGGCTCTCCTCGAGTTCCTCGGCCTCGACCTCTTCCACCTCCAGCGGAAGAGCGCGAACCGCCCCGGCCCGCTGGGTCAGCATCGACACGAACTCCGTGGAGACCACGTGGATCTCGTCGACACCACCCTCGGCGGTGTCCAGGGAGAACCTCTCCATGAGAGCGGAGCCGATCTCCTGGGCGTGCGCGTAGGTCGGACGCTCGGTGATGCCTTCCCAAGCCTGCTCGACCTCACGGTCGCGGAACTTGTAGAAGGCCGCACCCTTGCGACCCACCATGTAGGTGAGGACCTCCTTGCCCTGCTCCCGAAGAAGCTGGGTGAGGGACTCGGCCTCCTTGATGACGTTGGTCGAGAAGGCGCCGGCCAGACCCTTGTCGCTGGTGATGACCAGGACGGCCGCACGGGTGGGGTTCTCGGCCTCGGTCAGCAGCGGGTGATCGGTCACCCGGCTGGCGAGGGAGGACACCGCCCGCGTGATCTCCCGTGCGTAGGGGCCTGCAGCCTCGGCCGCGCGCTGCGCCTTGGTGATGCGCGTGGCGGCGATCAGCTCCATCGCACGGGTGATCTTCGCCGTCGCCTTCGTCGCACGGATCCTCCGGCGATAGACGCGAAGCTGTGCACCCATGGGTTACTTCCCGCCCTTGGCGACCTTGATGGTCTCCTGGCCGACCTTCTCCTCGGAGAGCGCCTCGGCCTCGGCCTCGGTGCCCAGGAGGCTGCCCGCAGAGGTCTGGAAGCCCTGCTTGAACTTCTCGATGGCGGCCTGGAGGGTCTTTTGGCTGTCGTCCTCGAACTTGCCGGTCTCCCGAATGGTGTCGAGAACGGCCTTGTGCTCGCGGTCCAGGTAGGAGAGGAAGTCGTCCTCGAAGCGGCGGACGTCCTCGACCGGAACCTCGTCGATCAGGCCGGTGTTGCCCATCCAGATCGAGACGACCGTCTTCTCCATGGAGAAGGGCGAGTACTGGCCCTGCTTGAGGAGCTCCATCATCCGGGCACCGCGCTCCAGCTGCTGCTTGGAGACGGCGTCCAGGTCCGAACCGAAGGCGGAGAACGCCTCCAGCTCGCGGTACTGGGCCAGGCTCAGACGCAGGGTACCGGAGACCTTCTTGGTCGCCTTGGTCTGCGCGGCGCCACCGACACGGGAGACGGAGACACCGACGTCGATCGCCGGACGCTGGCCCTGGTTGAACAGGTCCGAGTTCAGGAAGACCTGACCGTCGGTGATGGAGATGACGTTGGTGGGAATGTACGCCGAGACGTCGCCCGCCTTGGTCTCGATGATCGGCAGGGCCGTCATCGAACCGGCGCCCAGCTCGTCGGAGAGCTTCGCGCAGCGCTCCAGCAGCCGGGAGTGGAGGTAGAAGACGTCACCCGGGTAGGCCTCACGGCCCGGCGGGCGGCGCAGCAGGAGGGAGACCGCACGGTAGGCCTCGGCCTGCTTGGTCAGGTCGTCGAAGACGATGAGGACGTGCTTGCCCTCGTACATCCAGTGCTGGCCCAGGGCCGAACCGGTGTACGGGGAGAGGTACTTGAAGCCGGCCGGGTCGGAGGCCGGGGAGGCGACGATGGTGGTGTACTCCATCGCGCCGGCCTCTTCGAGGGCGCCTCGCACGCTGGCGATGGTCGAACCCTTCTGGCCGACCGCGACGTAGATGCAGCGCACCTGCTTGGAGGGGTCGCCGGTCTCCCAGTTCGCCTTCTGGTTGATGATCGCGTCGATACCGATCGCGGTCTTACCGGTCTGTCGGTCACCGATGACCAGCTGGCGCTGGCCACGGCCGACCGGGGTCATGGTGTCGATCGACTTGATACCGGTCTGGAGGGGCTCGCCCACCGGCTGGCGCTCCATGACCGTCGCGGCCTGGAGCTCGAGCTCACGGCTCTGAGTCGTCTCGATCTCGCCCTTGCCGTCGATGGGGTTGCCCAGGGGGTCCACCACGCGGCCGAGGAAGTTGTCACCCACCGGCACCGAGAGGAGCTTGCCGGTGCGACGCACCTTCTGCCCCTCTTCGATACCGGTGAAGTCGCCCAGCACGACGACACCGATCTCACCGATCTCAAGGTTCTGGGCCATGCCCAGGGTGCCGTCCTCGAACTCCAGCAGCTCGTTCGCCATCGCCGAGGGAAGGCCACCGACGCGGGCGATGCCGTCACCGGAGTAGGTGACGGTTCCGACCTCTTCCGCGCGGGTGGTGTCAGGCTCGTACGACTGGACGAAGCGCTGTAGCGCGTCCCGGATCTCATCCGGCCGGATCGTCAGCTCCGCCATCTCTACGTTGTCCTTGCTCTCAAATGGCGCCGGGCCGGCGCCGTGCGTGCTTGCCTTGCGTTTATTCGCGTGTGTCAGCCGGCCAGACGGCGCTGAACCTCAGCGATGCGCCCGGCGATGGTGCCGTCGATGACCTCGTCGCCGACCTGGATGGAAAGCCCACCCACGATCTCGGGGGCGACCTCGGTGTTCAGGTGGATCTCACGGCCGTACTTGCGCTGCAGAATCGTCCGGAGACGGTCCTGGTGAGCTTCGCTCAGCGGGACCGCGCTGCGCACCACCGCGATGTAGCGCTGGGCGCGCTCGGCGACCAGCTGCCCGAAGTTGTCGAGCGCCTGTTCCAGAGTACGTGTCCGCGGGCGGGTGACCGCTTCGCTGACCAGAGCCAGCGTCGCGGAGTTCACCTTGCCCGAGAGCAGGTTCTCGACCAGGGTGTGCAGGTGCGAGACGGCCACGCCCTCACGGGTGAGGGCCGCGCGCAGCTCCGGCTCGGCGACGACGATCCGCTCGAACCGGAACAGCTCGTCCTCGAGCTCGTCCAGACGGGTGCCCTCCACGGAGGCGACGGTCGCGTAGACCGCCAGGCGCTCCAGCGCGTCCACCATGTCGCGGGGGCCGGCCCACGGCTGGGACACGACGTCGTTGACCACGATGACCGTGGACGGCGACACCTTGCCCTCGAGGATCTGACCGATCAGACCGGTCTTCTTCTCCACCGGGTTGGCCTGGTCCGCGAGCCAGCGGCGCAGGGAGTGCTCGTTGCCGAGCAGGGCGACGACCTCGAAGAGCTCGCCACCGAGCGAGACCGCGTGCTGGGCGGCGTCCGCCGACGCCAGGACGTTCTCGTCCAGGCGTCGGGTCGCCTCAGCCAGGGAGTTACGGCTGATACCACGCATCAGCGCACCTCGGCTTGCTTCGCGCTCTCGTCCTGCTGCTCCAGTTCCTCCAGGAACCGGTCCACCACACGGGTCTGGGCCGCGCCGTCACTGAGCGACTCCCCGACGATGCGGGTCGCGAGCTCAGTGGACAGGGCACCGATCTCGCCGCGGAGCTGGGCCATGGCCTGCTGCCGGTCGGCCTCGATCTGGGCCTTGGCGGTCTCGATGATGCGCTGGGCCTCGACCTGGGCCTCCTCGCGAGCCTCGGCGATGATCGCCGTGCGCTGCTCCTTGGCCTTCTCGAGTTCCTGCGCGTACTCGCGGTGCGACTCTTCGAGCTTCTCGCGGTACTGCTGGCGGATCTCCTCGGCCTCGGCCTCGGCGCGCTTGGCCCGCTCGATGCCCCCCTCGATGGCGTCGTGACGCTCGTCGAGGACCTTCATGACCTTGGGGACCGCCTTGCGGGCCACAAAGAAGTAGACCACGGCGAGCGCGATCGCACCGAAGGTGAACTTCACCCAGTCGATCCGCAGAATGTTGTAATCGGCTGCCAACTCCACCAACATGGTCAGCCCTCCTTCGCGTCAGTTGCCATCAGAAAACGGTTGGCAAAACGCCTTAGGCGCCGGGGGCGGCGAAGGCGAGAACGAAGCCCAGGATGGCGAGGGCCTCGACCAGCGCGAAGCCGAGGTAGATGTTGGTCTGCAGCGGGCCGCGGGCCTCGGGCTGGCGGGCGATGGCCTGCATACCGAGACCGAACACGATACCGACACCGATACCGGCGCCGATGACGCTGATGCCGTAGCCGATGGTGTTGATGTTGCCGGTGATCGCAGCGATGTCCATTGTGTTTCCCTTTACTCGACGTCCGGCGTTGCGGTACGCAATAGGTCAGTTCGCCGGTTTGGACGGGTCTTAAGCACTCCTCGTCCCTGCTTTCCGATCACGGGACCGGGGGAACTCGGAGGGGGTCTTAGTGAGCCGCTTCGAGCGACTGGTTGAGGTACAGGCTCGCGAGCAGAGTGAACACGAAGGCCTGGATCAGCATGATCGCGATCTCGAAGACGAAGAAGGCGATGTAACCGAGCAGCGCGGCGCCGGAGTAGACCACGGAGACCGCGGCGAGGACCGGCTCGGCCGAAAGGTTCAGCATGTACCAGCCGCCGTAGGCGAACACACCCAGCAGCAGACTGCCCGCGAACATGGTCGCGAACAGACGCAGGGCGTGCGTGACCGGGCGGATGAGGAAGACCGAGAGGATCTCGATCGGGGTGACCAGGACGTAGATCCACTTCGGCATCCCGGGCGGGAAGATCTGGTTACGGAAGTAACCCCAGCCGCCCTGGTGTTTGATACCGATCACGATGGTCATCACGTAGATGACCAGTGCGAACATCGCGGTGAAGGCGAGGTTGCTGTTGACCGGCAGCATGCCGGGGATCAGCCCGGTGAAGTTCATGGCCAGGATGAGGGTGAAGATGCCCGTCATGAACGGGATGAAGCTGTCGCCCTTGGCACCCATGGTGGGACGGGTGATGTTGTCCCTGATGAACAGGACCAGCATCTCCCCGACGCTCTGCCTGCGGCCGGGGACGAGGCTCAGCTTCCTGCTGAACCACGACCACAGAAGCAGGACGGCACCGACCGCGACGAGCAACAGAACCAGGTACAGGTCGATGCCCGTGCTGCCGGGGATATTGGCGAACCACGGTTCGGGGAAGAACATCCCGATGGTGGGGGCCTCGAACCCGCACCCGTTGTCACCGAAGAGGTGGCAACCCGGTTCGGCCGCGAGAATGCGCACGTCAGCACTCACGGCGAATCCTTTCGTCGTGACGCAAGAAAGCCTCGTTGATGGTTGTTACTGCTAGCGTCGTCGCGGAACGGGCGACGCGGGACTGCGGGGTGCTCAGATGTGACGCGTCTTGGCGACGATCAGATAGATCGCACCGGCCATACCGAGAACCGCCCCGATGGGCAGGAAGAGAGCCTGGAAACCCAGAAGCCTGTCCGCACCCCAGCCGATCGCGCTCCACACGAGAACACCCGAAAGCAGAGTCGAGAAGAGCGCCCAACCATCGGCCTCGCGTGGCGCGGGTAGCGCTTCGGGACCCTTCTTCTCGGCTGGCTCGCTGCTCATCTCGCTCCGGAATATAGCATGTGGGGCGCGGCTGGAAGGTGGCCTTCCGCCTGCCGTGGAACAGGTTATAACGCCCGCTCCCACGGAACGCGGCGGGGCACCCCATCACGAGCTCTCCGAACTCTCACTGGGGTCCACGTGGAGGATCTTCGCCCGGGAGGTGGCCCAGGTCTGCCCGCCAAGCCATGCCAGCACCACGACCAGCGCGCTATAGACGAAGGCGTTGGTGCTGAGGTCGGCGATGAGGGGGCTTCCTCCGAGGGTCACCAACAGGATGCCCAGCAGCGCCATCTTGACCACGAATCCGATGAGGTTCGCGGCAAGGAACAGGTCCTTGTTACGCCGGGTGACCAGGATGACCGCCCACTGCCCCAGCCCGAAACAGGCGATGACGATGGCCACCGCCAGGGCCGAACCGAGAGCTCCCGCGGTACCTGCGAGCAGGGCCGAGATCGCAATGGCCAGGGCTCCGCACGCGGCGCTCGGAAGCGCGGCGCCGCGGAGGATCCGGGCGTCGTGTCCCTGCATGACGAAGCTCCGTGGGGTTCAGTGGTTACCTGCTCGTGAAAGCTATCACAAGGTTTTCGGTACGAAATCCAGGGGCGCCTTAACGCACCCTTAACGCCTCACGAAAGGCCCGTTCTGGGCCCTCTTCGGGTCTTGTGTCACCTTGAACACACTCGTCTCGACCTTCACAAGCACGCACATTCGGACCACCCGACGGGACCTCCGTCCCGAACGTGATCGGCCTTTTATCCATCGGTTGACGAATGGTGATCTGTTCGCGCTCGAGAACCCTTCCGGCCACCCCAGTGCAACAGTCCGCGACGGTGTAGACGCGGAAGGGCGATGAGACCGACCGCACAGATGGCCACCAACACCGTGACCGAGAGGACGATGAACGCGGAGTCGAAGATCGACAGCGACACCGCGGCGAACGCGACGATGCCCGCCCACAGGTACATCAACAGCACCGCGCGGGTGTGGGTGTGCCCCATGTCCAGCAGACGGTGGTGCAGGTGGCCCCGGTCCGGGGCGAACGGCGACTTACCGGCCAGTGTGCGACGCACGATCGCCAACACCATGTCGGCGAGGGGCAGCGCGATCACCAACAGCGGCAGCAGGATGGGCAGGAAGACGACCAGGCCGGAGGAGTTGAACTCCTCCCTGGCGGTGTTGGCGTCGAACTGCCCCGTCACGGTGATGGTGATCGAGGTGAGCAGCAGACCCAACAGCATCGACCCGGTGTCACCCATGAACACCCTCGCCGGATGGAAGTTGTGGCACAGGAACCCCAGGCACGTGCCCGCCAGGATGATCGCGATCATCGCCGGGTAGGACTGGCGCTCGAACCCCTGGTCCACCGCGACCACGTAGTAGTACGCGAAGAACGCCAGCGAGGAGATCGCGACGATACCGGCGGCCAGGCCGTCCAGGCCGTCGGCGAAGTTGATCGCGTTGATGGTCGCCACGATGAGCAGGATCGACACCATCGCCCCGAGCCACGGGCCCAGGGAGAGCTGGGTGCCGGGCAGCGGCAGCCACAGCAACTGCACGCCCTGCCAGACCAGGATGCCCGCCGCGGCGGTCTGGCCCGCCAGCTTGCTCAGCGCGTCCATCCCCCACCGGTCGTCGATGACTCCGATGACGGTGATGAGCCCGCCGGCCAACAGCAGACCGATCCAGGTCTTGGCCACGAACACGTTCTGCAGGTGCGGTAGCTGCGCCGAGATGAGCAGCGCCGCGGCGAACCCGCCGTAGATGGCGAGTCCGCCCAGCCGTGGAATGGGTTCGGTGTGCACGTCGCGGTCGCGCACGGGGGGCGCCGCGCCGAAGGCGATCGCCGCCCGGCGTACCAACGGCACGAGCAGGTAGGTCACCGCGACGGCGATGACGAAGGTGAGCGCGTACTCCCGCACGGCCGGCCCCTCTAGTTCTTGTCGCTACCGGACGTGTCGGACTCGGTCCCGCTGGACGATGTCCGGGCGGTGTCCTCGGCCTCGCCGGAACCGTCGGTCCCACCATCGTTGTCGGCGTCGTCGGGAGCCTCTGCCGCGGCGGTCTCCGCGGCGGTCTCCCCGTCGGTCTCGGCGGTTTCGTCCTTCTTCGGCTTGGTGCGGCCCTTGCGCAGCTCACCGATGACGGTCCCGCACACGGCCCGCAGCTCCTCGATGGAGATGGCGCCCGACCGCAGCACCCGCGGCACCGCGTAGGTCAGGTCGACGATGGTGGAGGCCACCGGGCTGTCGCTCTCCCCACCGTCGAGGTAGACGGACACGTCCTCGTCACCGAGTTGCTCGATGGCCTCCCCCGCGTTGACGGCGGCCGGCCGCCCGGACTTGTTGGCGCTGCTGACCGCCATGGGTCCGGTCTCCTTGAGCAGCTCCAGGGCCACCGGGTCCATCGGCATGCGCACGGCCACGGTCCCCTTGGTATCGCCCAGGTCCCAGGACAGGCTGGGGGTGGCGGTGCACACGAGGGTGAGCGGTCCGGGCCAGAACTCCTCCATGAGATCCCGGCCGTGGTTGCCCAGGTCGTCGATCAGGGCGGTGGCGGCACGGATGGAGCCGACCAGCACGGGCGGCGGCATGTCCCGTCCACGCCCCTTGGTCTCCAGCAGTCGAGCGACCGCCTTCGGGCTGAAGGCGTCGGTGCCGATGCCGTACACGGTGTCGGTGGGCAGTACCACCAGGTCGCCTCGGCGTACCGCGGACGCGGCGTCGGCGATGCCGTCCTTGCGGGCGGTCTCGTCCGCGCAGTCGTAGATGCGGCTCACCCTGGGTTCACCTCGATCTCGAACGGGTCGACCGGACAGATGTCGGTTCGACGGTGGGGTTGGGGGGTGAGGGCCAACGGCGGCTAATCGTCCTCGTCGGCTCGACGCATGACCACGAAGCGATCGCGTCTTGCCATGTCCTTGCGGTTGAGGACGTCACGCCAGCCCTTGTCCTCGGGGAACAGCCGGGGGATGTCGATGCCCTGGCCGTCATGGTGTTCGATGGCCATGGCCCCTCCTGGACGCACCAGCCTACGGCCGACCGCCTCCAGGTCGCGGATCATGTCCAGACCGTCCTCGCCCGACCACAACGCCGGGGCCGGATCGTAGTCGCGTACCTCCGGCGGGATGACGTGCGCCTCCCGGGTCGGAACATAGGGCGGGTTGCTGATGAGCAGGTCCACCCTGCCGTCGAGCTCGGGCAGGGAGGTACGCATGTCGCCCTCGTGTGCGGTCACCCGATCGGCGTGACCGCTGGACTCGACGTTGCGGCGGGTCCAGCGCAGCGCCTCGGGGTCGATCTCGACCGTGTGCACCCGCGAGCGCGGCACCTCCTGGGCGATGGAGATGGCGATGGCCCCGGAACCGGAACCCAGATCCACGACCAACGGGTCGGCCACGTCCATGGACCGCAGCGTCTCGATCGCCCAGTCCACCATGATCTCGGTCTCGGGTCGGGGCACGAAGACCCCCGGCCCGACCTGGAGTTCGAGGTAGCGGAAGTAGGCGCGTCCGGTGATGTGCTGGAGGGGTTCGCGGGCCTCACGGCGGGAGACGCACTCCCAGTAACGGGCGTCGAAGTCGGCGTCGGCGACCGAGTGCAGTTCCCCTCGACGGACACCGTGCACGAACGCCGCGAGTTCCTCGGCGTCGGTGCGGGGTGAGGCCACGCCCGCCTCCGCCAGTCGGAGCGTGGCGCGGGCGACCTCGTCGAGTAGGAAGTTCATGATGACTGCGCGGCTTCGAGCCTCTCCTTGGTGTCCGCGTCCACCAGGGCCTTGATGACCCCGCCCAGTTCCCCGTCGAGGACCTGGTCGAGGTTGTAGGCCTTGTAACCGACCCGGTGGTCGGAGATGCGGTTCTCCGGGAAATTGTAGGTGCGCACACGCTCGGAGCGGTCGACGGTACGGACCTGGCTCTTGCGTTCGGCACTGGCCTCGGCGTCCGCGCTGGCCTGGGCCTCGGCGTAGATGCGGGCGCGCAGGATGCGCAGGGCCTGCTCCTTGTTCTGGAGCTGGCTCTTCTCGTTCTGGCAGGAGGCGACGATGCCGGTCGGCAGGTGGGTGATGCGCACCGCGGAGTCGGTGGTGTTGACGCTCTGCCCGCCGGGTCCGGAGGAACGGTAGACGTCGACGCGAAGATCCTTCTCGTGGATCTCGATCTCGATCTCCTCGGCCTCGGGGACGACCAGGACACCGGCTGCGGAGGTGTGGATCCGCCCCTGGGACTCGGTGACGGGCACGCGCTGCACCCGGTGGACACCGCCCTCGAACTTGAGCATGGGCCACACGCCCGCGCCGGGCTCGGGGTTGCCCTTGTTCTTGAAGGCGATGGTGATGTCCTTGTAGCCGCCCAGGTCGGAGTGGGTGGCGTCGATGACCTCGGTCTTGAAGCCCTGCCGCTCGGCGTAGCGCAGGTACATGCGGACCAGGTCGCCGGCGAACAAGGCGGACTCCTCGCCGCCCTCACCGGCCTTGACCTCCATGATGAGGTTCTTGTCGTCGGCGGGGTCGCGCGGGATGAGGAGGAAGCTCAGGCGCTCGGTGAGCTGCTCGGCCTCCTCGGTCAGCCGGTCGGCCTCCTCCGCGAAGGAGGCGTCCTCCGCGGCCAGCTCGCGGGCGGCCTCGATGTCGTTCTCGACCGCCTTGAGCTGACGGTAGGTCTCGATGATCGGGGTGAGCTGGGAGTAGCGCTTGCCCAGCCTGCGCGCCTCGGCCGGGTCCGCGTGCACCTCGGGGTCGGCGAGCCGTTGTTCCAGCTCGTAGTACTCCCCGAGTAGGTCGTCCAGCTTCACTATCCCATTCCCGTCTTCTCGTCCGCCCTGGCTGTTCCCCTCGCGTGAGGGGGTGCGACCGGTCCGGTGGCGCGCCCCGCGAACAGGGCGGTACCACCGGGCCGAAGGGCAGCGCTACTTGCGCTTGCCGAAGCGCTTCTCGAAGCGGGCGACCCGACCACCGGTGTCCAGGATCTTCTGCTTGCCGGTGTAGAAGGGGTGGCACTCGGAGCACACGTCGGCGCGCAGCTTGCCCTCGGGGAGGGTGCTACGGGTGACGAAGTGGGCGCCGCAGGTACAGGTCACCTCGGTGGTGATGTACTCCGGGTGGATGTCGGCCTGCATGTGTGTCTCCTTGCTTGTGCGCGACCGCCGGACGCATGACCACGGCGCCCGCCATCATGGGCGGGGCCGTGTCGAAACCATGCGCGAACCGGTGCCGCGGCGATCCAGGTGATCGGGTGGCGTGCTCTCCCGGCGACAGGAGGACGAACCTACCCTCACCACCAGTTTGCCAGACCGACAACCATGCCGGGACCAGTACCTATTCCCGACCCCCCTTCGAGGGCTCGGCGTCGCGCATCGTGCTGGGCGGTGGTTTGCCCGCGTCGGCTCGTCGCAACAGCACGACCAGGCCGACCAGAACGGCCAGGAGCAGGGCCAGCACGATCGTGCCCGCGTTCGCCCCGAGGCCGTAGATGAACACGTAGCTCACCGATCCGGCCAGGATCACGTAGTAGGTCATCGGGATGATCGTCTGGCGGATGAGGTCGCCCTCACGGCCGACCAGACCGACCACCGCGGAGGCGGCCACGATGTTGTGCACCGTGACCATGTTCCCGGCCGCGCCACCGACGGCCTGGGTGGCCACGACCGTCTCCGGCGGGACCCCGATGTGTTCGGCGGTGGAGAACTGGAAGAGGGAGAACATCAGGTTGGAGACGGTGTTGGAGCCGGCGACGAAGGCGCCGAGGGCACCGATCCACGGGGCGTAGAGCGGCCACGCGGTTCCGCCGAGCTCCGCGGCGCCGGACGCCAGCGTCAGCGGCATGCTGTCCAGGCCGGTGCCCCCGAACTCCGCTCCGGTGTTGATGAAGACCCGGACGAGAGGCACGGCGAACAGCAGGGCGACGGCCGCTCCCGCCAGCTGGGAACCCGCCATCTTCCAGGAGGCGAGGATCTCCGCGCGCTTCATGCGGTGCAGTCCGTAGGTGATCAGGCAGACCAGGATGAAGGTCGCCCCGGGCGAGTAGAGGGGTTCGACCGCCTCGGCGATGGAGGTGCCGAGGATGTCGTCGGAACCGAGGGTGATGCCGGTCGCCCACTCCTGGAGGGGGGTGATCGTGCGGCTGCCCACCAGAATGGCGGCGACCAACAGGTAGGGCACCCAGGCCCGGAACGGACCCATGCGGCGACCGACGACCTCCTCGCCGTTTCCGGCCTCGATCTTGCCGCTCCAGCGGGCGAGCCAGTCCTGCCGTGGCGGGAAGTCCCAGATCTTCTTCGGCATCAGGAAGCCCTTGCGTGCGGCGAGGACGACGATGACCAGGCCGGTGAGGCCGCCCAGGAGGCTGGTGAACTCGACCCCGAGGAAGTGGTTGTACAGGATCGACGGGATCGTCATGGCCAAGGCGCTGAACAGGGCGAACTTCCAGACGCCGAAGCCGTCGGAGAAGCGCCGGTTCTCCCCGTAGAAGCCGCAGAGCATGCAACAGATGAAGAGGGGGACGAGGGTCCCGGCCACGGCGTGCAGGAGCACGGTCTGAAAGCCGATTCCGCTGATGAACTCGGGCAGGGTGAGCCCGAGGACGGTGGCGCGTTCGGCGACCTGTTCCGAGCCGTCCAGGCCGCCGGCGACCCCGACGAGGATCGGGGTGCCGACCGCGCCGAAGCTGACCGGTGTGCTCTGGATGACCAGTCCCACCATGACGGCGGCCATGGCAGGGAAGCCGAGGGCGAGCATGAGGGGCGCGACCACGGCGGCGGGGGTGCCGAACCCGGAGGCTCCCTCGATGAAACTGCCGAAGAGCCATCCGATGATCAACGCTTGGACTCGTCGGTCGGGGCTGATGTCGGTGAAGGTGGCCCTGATGGTGGCCACGGCGCCGCTCTTGGTGAGGGTGGAGAGCAGGAGCAGCGCGCCGAAGATGATGTAGAGCAGGCCCGCGGCGAGGATCAGGCCTTGGAGGGTGGAGGCCGCGACGGCCATCCAGTCGGTCTGCCAGAACAGGACCGCGATACCGACCACGACCACGTACCCGGCGGGCATCGCGTACATGGCGGGGAGGCGGAACCCGACGAGCAGGACGCCGACCACGAGGATCGGGGTGAGCGCGAGGAGGCTGAGCAGGGCGAGGTTGTCCATTCCAGACGGCTCCCTGATACGGGGTGTGCACTCGGCTGGCGCGACACTAAGTCCGTCGGAACGCTCCTACCATCCCCCCTTTGTGATCTGCAACACAGTAGTGATATTAGGGTTCCACATCCTGAAAGCGAGACCGATCGGCCGCCTTCCGGCACACGAAAGGCCCCCTCCCCGATCCCGGGAAGGGGGCCTGCCGTTCGGTTACGAGCGCTCCGGCCCCACCGTGGTCTTCTGGATCTGCATGAGGAACTCGGCGTTGCTCTTGGACTCCTTCATCTTGTCCAGGAGCAACTCGATCGCCTGTTGCGTGTCCAGGGCGTGCAGCACCCGGCGGAGCTTCCACACGACGTTCAGCTCCTCGGGCGACATCAGGATCTCCTCCTTACGGGTGCTGGAGGCGTCCACGTCCACGGCCGGGAAGATCCGCTTGTCCGCCAGGGACCGGTTGAGCTTGAGCTCCATGTTGCCGGTGCCCTTGAACTCCTCGAAGATCACCTCGTCGGCGCGCGAACCCGTCTCGACCAGCGCGGTGGCCAGGATGGTCAGCGAACCGCCGCCCTCGATGTTGCGGGCCGCACCGAAGAACTTCTTCGGCGGGTACAGGGCGGTGGAGTCCACGCCACCGGACATGATGCGTCCGCTGGCGGGGGCGGCCAGGTTGTAGGCACGGCCCAGGCGGGTGATGGAGTCGAGTAGGACGACCACGTCCATGCCCATCTCCACGAGGCGCTTGGCGCGCTCGATCGCCAGGTCCGCGACGACCGTGTGGTCCTCGGCCGGACGGTCGAAGGTCGAGTGGATGACCTCGCCCTTGACCGTGCGCTGCATGTCGGTGACCTCCTCGGGACGTTCGTCCACGAGGATCACCATCAGGTAGCACTCCGGGTTGTTCTCGGTGATGGCGTTGGCGATCGCCTGCATCACCATCGTCTTACCGGCCTTGGGCGGGGAGACGATCAGACCACGCTGGCCCTTGCCGATCGGGGCGACCAGGTCGATGATCCGCGTGGTCAGGATGTTCGGCTCGGTCTCCAGCCGCAGGCGCTCCTGCGGGTAGAGCGGGACGAGCTTGGAGAACTCCTGACGCCCCTTGGCCTGGTCCGAGGACATGTTGTTGACCGAGTCCAGACGCACCAGGGCGTTGAACTTCTCGCGTCGCTCACCATCGCGGGGCTGACGGACCGCACCGATGATGTGGTCGCCCTTGCGCAGGCCGTACTTGCGGACCTGGGCCAGGGACACGTACACGTCGCTCTGCCCGGGCAGGTAACCGGTGGTGCGAACGAAGGCGTAGTTGTCCAGGATGTCCAGGATGCCCGCGACCGGCAGCAGGACGTCGTCCTCACCGATGATCGGTTCGCTCTCCGGACCACTGCCGCGACCACGACGGTCCCGCCGGTCCCGACGTCGACCACGCCTGCGGCCGCCGCCGAAGTCGTCATCGTTGCCGCTGTTGCTGTTGCTGCCGCTGCGACCCTGGTTCTGGCCGTCGCCGCCGCCCTGCTGACGGTCGGTGTTGTTGGTGTTCTGGTCGTCACCGCCACGGTTGCGGTTGCGACGGTTGCGCTGGCGTTCGCGACCCTGCCCGGACCTGTTGTCACGGTCCTCGGAGTCGGGGCCGTTCTTCTGGGGGGTGCTGGATGTCTTGGTCACGCTGCTCGCGGAGGTTGAGGAGTCGGTGCCGTCCACCGAACGGGGCTGGTCACCGGATTCGTCACCGCGATTGCGGGACGAGCGGCGGTTGCGGGAGGGCTTGTCACCCTTCCCACCCTGGGACTCGGTCACGGCCTGGTCCGATGACCGATCGCCCGAACCCTTGTTCCCCACCTCGTCGGAACCCGACGAGGTGGACGAGGCGGGTTCGGTCCGGCCGTCGGTTCCTTCGACCTTACCGGCCTCAGGGGCGGCGTCGGACTTCTTTACCGACTTCGATTTGGCCGGGGCCACGGGACCGCCCTGCTTGGCTTCGATCGCAGCGATCACGTCGCTTTTGCGCATGCGCCCCGTACCGGTGATGCCCATGCTCGACGCGAGCTTTTGGAGCTCGGGGAGCTTCTGGGCGGCGAGACCGGTGCCGCGCGAGGCCGCACGCGACCTCGACGCGCCCGATGGTGCGGCTTCGCCGGCCTCCGAGGAGGCGTCGGCGCCGTTCTTGCTGTCGACCGCCGCGTCCGTTCGGAGTTCGGTGGTGTCGCTCACTAAGGGTCCTTCCCAAGGAGCGGGCTTCGGCCGTCAGCGTTGTGCTTGATCGGCCGGCCCGATGGTGCGAACCGGCAGGGGCCGGGTAGGGCGTGCCCCACGTGGATGTCGGAAACCGGCGTTGTCGGTCCCCTACCCAATCGCGGCGGGCTCTGGGTACAGCCAGACGTCAGGGCGGTTGGCTCGGAGGTGATGCCCGTCAGCCGTCGTGACACGCTCATCCGAGGAGGAGCGGACTTCGAAGACGTGGGCACAGTCGCGGGGAGACCGCTGACTCGACACGTTGGCCGCCGCTTCCGACTGATCGTGAGATCGGACCGCCGGAGTATGGGATGCGGAAGCCGCTGTGGCGGATGAGCACACGCCCCGTGACGGGGCATCTGGTGCTTCACCAAGCCTAACATCACCTGAGGCCACGGCTATTCCTCGACACAGATGCTACGGATGGGGAGATGGGGTCCGCACCCCCGCCGGCTCAACGTGCAGGGGGCGTATGTCCCAATCATTACCCGCCCACCGAGCGATCGAATCAACCTGTCGGACGATTTCCGGCGAATCCACCTCGGCTCGCCCCTCGGTTACCGTGCACAGCACCAACGCCGTGGGACCCGCACCGGAGACCACCGCTGCGAGTTTCTCGTGTTCTCGCAGGTCCTCGATGAGGGAGAGAGTACGCGGCATGGCGGGCGAGCGGTAGGACTCGTGTAGTCGATCCCGGGTGGCCGAGTACAGGGATTCGGGTTGGCCACATACGGCCGCGGTCATCAACGCGGCGCGTCCGGCGTTGAAGGCGGCGTCGGTGTGGGAGACCGTTTCCGGCAACAGCCCGCGGGCGCGTTCGGTGGACAGTTTCCATCCCGGTACGCACAGCACCGGCAGGATCCGTTCGTCCGGGGTGAGCCGGGCCACGCCCCAGGTGTCGTCGTCACGGTAGGCCACTGTGTAACCACCGAAGACGCACGGGGCCACGTTGTCGGGGTGACCCTCCATGTCCGCGGCGACCTGGTAGATCCAGTCGCGGTCCGGGCCGCCGTCGGGGCCGGTCCGGCCGAGCAGCGCCGCCGCCGCCGCGACCCCGCCGACGATCGCCGAGGACGAGGAACCGAGTCCGCGCGCGTGCGGGATGTCGTTCTCGCAGCGCAGGTCCAGGCCGGGGAGTTTCTCCCCGACCCGGTCGAAGGCCTCGGCCATGGCCTTCACGACGAGGTGACGCCGGTCGAGCGGTACCTCTCGACAGCCCTCTCCTCCGGCGAAGACGTGGAGTTCGTCGTCCTCGCGCAGGGAGACGTCGAAGCGGTTGTACAGCTGTACGGCCAACCCGAGGGCGTCGAATCCGGGCCCGAGGTTGGCGCTGGTGGCCGGAGCGTCGACGGACACCCGGCGCGGAGGTGGTGAGGTCACTGTGGCTACTTAGGTCGGGGCCGGGCTCAGATCAGGTCCAGGGCCTTGGCGGCGGCCTGGGCGTCGACGGGGACGGTGGTGGCGGAGGAGGCTCCGGCCAGTGCCCAGTCGGGGTCCTTGAGGCCGTTGCCGGTGACGGTGCACACCACACGGCTGCCCTTGGGGACCTCACCGGCCTCGACGGCCTGAAGGAGGCCGGCGACGCTCGCGGCCGAGGCGAGTTCGACGAAGACGCCCTCCTGGGAGGCGAGGAGCTTGTAGGCGGCCATGATCTGGCGGTCGGTGACCTTGTCGATGGCGCCGCCGGACTCGTCGCGCGCCTGTTCGGCGAGCTTCCAGGAGGCCGGGTTGCCGATGCGGATGGCGGTGGCGATGGTGCTGGGGCTGGTCACGGGTGCGCCGTCGACGATGGGCGAGGCGCCGCTGGCCTGGAAACCGAGCATGCGGGGGGACCTGGTGGACACCCCGTCCTTGGCGTACTCGGTGTAGCCCATCCAGTAGGCGGTGATGTTGCCGGCGTTGCCGACGGGGATGCAGTGGATGTCGGGGGCGTCACCGAGGGCGTCGACGATCTCGAAGGCGGCGGTCTTCTGCCCCTGGAGGCGGTAGGGGTTGACCGAGTTCACCAGGGCGACCGGATAGTCGACGCTGAGTTTGCGGGCGAGTTCCAGGCAGTCGTCGAAGTTGCCGTCGACCTGGAGCAGACGGGCTCCGTGCACGAGGGCCTGGGCGAGCTTGCCCATGGCGATCTTGCCCTGGGGCACCAGGACGGCGCAGGTCATGCCGGCGCGGATGGCGTAGGCGGCGGCGCTGGCGCTGGTGTTGCCGGTGGAGGCGCAGATGACGGCCTTCGCGCCGTCCTCGGCCGCCTTGGAGATCGCCATGGTCATGCCACGGTCCTTGAAGGAGCCGGTGGGGTTGAGGCCCTCGACCTTGAGGAAGACCTCGCAGCCCGTGAGCTCGGACACGCGCGTGGCGGGCAGCAGCGGGGTGTTGCCCTCCTGGAGGGTCACGACGGGGGTGTTCTCGTTGACGGGAAGGCGGTCGCGGTATTCCTCGACGAGGCCTCGCCACGCCCGTGCCATGCTCACGACGGTGTCCCTTTCGGGTGGTTGCTGTTCGCTTGACGCGCGCCCTCGGCGGACGCGCGGAGAAAATCGGATGCGGGGGTTCGCCGTAGCGGAGCGTCCCCACTGGTCACGAGTGTACGACCCGGCCTGCAATGTCTTGCATCCCGGCACTGTGATCTCAATATTCGGACACCGGGGGTCGCGTTCCGCCGAGCGACCCCCGGCCCTCGGTCAGTCCTGGAAGGTCTCCACGCGCATCACGCTGGCCACCTCTCGGACCATCGGATGCGAGTCGAGCCGTTCGACCGTGCTGCTGAGCGCGGAGTCGGGCGCGGGGTGACTGACCAGTACGAGCTGGGCGTCGTCCCCGCTGCCCTCCTGACGCACGTTCTTGATGGAGACACCGTGGTCGGCGAAGACCTCGGCGACCTGGGAGAGCACACCCGGGCGGTCGGCCACGTCCAGCGCCACGTGGTAGCTGGTGATGGTGCGTCCCATGTCGTGCACCGGCAGGCCGGTGTCGTGCCCGCCCTCGGACACGGACGTGCGGGCCATCCGGTTGCGGGTCACGCCCACGATGTCGCCCAGGACCGCGCCGGCGGTGGGGGTGCCCCCCGCACCGGCGCCGTAGAACATCAGCCGACCGGCCGACTCGGCCTCCACGAAGACCGCGTTGTAGGCCTCCTTGACGCTCGCCAGCGGGTGCTCCAACGGCAGCATGACCGGATGGACGCGCACGCCCACGGACTCACCGTCCTCGGAGCGCTGACAGATCGCCAGGAGCTTGACCACGCACCCCATGTCCCGGGCACTGGCGATGTCGCCGGCGGAGACCGCGGTGATGCCCTCGCGGTGCACGTCGGCGGCGGTGACCCGCTGGGTGTGGAAGGCCAGCCGGGCCAGGATCGCGGCCTTGGCGGCGGCGTCGAAGCCCTCCACGTCGGCGGTCGGGTCCGCCTCGGCGTAACCCAGGGTCTGTGCCTCCTCCAGGGCCTCGGTGAAGGACGACCCTGCGGAGTCCATGCGATCCAGCACGTAGTTCGTGGTGCCGTTGACGATCCCCAGGACCCGGTTGACCTTGTCACCCGCCAGGGAGTCGCGCAGCGGACGCAGCAACGGGATGGCCCCGGCCACGGACGCCTCGTAGTACAGATCCACCCCGGCCTCGCGGGCCGCGGCGTGCAGGGTCTGCCCGTCCTCGGCCAGCAGCGCCTTGTTGGCGGTCACCACGGACTTGCCGGACTTGATCGCCGAGAGGATCAGCGAACGGGCCGGCTCGATCCCGCCGATGACCTCCACCACGACGTCGATGTCCGGGCGGGTGACCAGCGCCGTGGCGTCGGTGGTCAGCAGCGCCGGGTCGACCCCGCGGTCGCGGTCGAGCCTGCGTACCGCGATCCCGCCGATCTCGATCGGCGTGCCGATCCGCGCGGCCAGTTCCTCGGACTGTTCGTTGACCAGGCGGACGACTTCCGAACCCACAACGCCGCATCCGAGCAGCGCCACCTTCATCGACATTTGGGCGTGACTCCCACTTCTCTCGTGTCCGACCCTTCCGGACGTCGGTCGACGCCCGTGTGACGAACGTTTCAGCCTACGTCGAGGCGGAGGAGGTCCTCCTCGCTCTCCCTGCGCACGATGACCCGTGCGTTCGCGTCCCGGACCGCCACCATGGCGGGGCGGGGCAGGTGGTTGTAGTTACTCGCCATGGAGTAGCAGTAGGCACCGGTGGCGGCCACCGCCACCAGGTCGCCCGGCCGCAGGTCGGCGGGCAGGTACAGGTCGTGCACGATGATGTCACCGCTCTCGCAGTGCTTGCCGACCAAACGGGAGAGCATGGCCTCGGCGTCGCTCTCGCGAGAGACCAGTCGGCCGGTGTACTCCGATCCGTACAGGGCGGTGCGGATGTTGTCGCTCATCCCGCCGTCGACGCTCACGTAGGTGCGGATGCCCTCCACGTCCTTGATGGTGCCGACCTCGTAGAGGGTGACCCCGGCGGGGCCGGCGATGGCGCGGCCGGGCTCGACCGCGATGCGCGGCATGGGCAGCCCCGCCTCGGCGCACTCGCGGCGCACGATCGCGGTGAGGCTCTCGGCGATGGTCTTGGGATCGAGGGGGTCGTCGTCGGAGGTGTAGGCGATGCCCAGCCCGCCGCCGAGGTCGAGTTCGGCGAGGGTGACGTCGAGTTCCTCGTGGATCCGGGTGAGGAACCGGGTGACGCGGCGGGCCGCGACCTCGAACCCGGAGGTGTCGAAGATCTGCGAACCGATGTGCGAGTGCAGCCCGACCAGTTCCAGGTGGCCGGTGGCCAGGACCCGACGGACCGCCTCCGCGGCGGCGCCGGTGCTGAGCGCGAACCCGAACTTCTGGTCGTCGTGGGCGGTGGCGACGAACTCGTGGGTGTGCGCCTCCACCCCGGTGGTGACGCGGATCAGGACCTTGGGGCGAGCGCCGAGCTCGGCGGCGACGGCCGCCAGACGGTCGATCTCGTCGAGGGAGTCGACGATGACGCGGCCGACTCCGACCTCGACGGCGCGGCGCAGCTCGGCCACCGACTTGTTGTTGCCGTGCATGGCGACGCGGTCGGTGGGAACGCCGGCGGCCAGGGCCACCGCAAGCTCACCACCGGAGCACACGTCGAGCTTGAGTCCCTCCTCGATCACCCAACGGGCGACGGCCTTGGTCAGCAGGGCCTTGCCGGCGTAGTACACGTCGGCGTCGATGAAGGCGGTGGAGTAGTCGCGGGCACGGGAACGGAAGTCCTCTTCGTCCATGACGAAGAGCGGCGTCCCGTACTCGGCGGCGAGGGCGCGCACGCCGATGCCGCCGATGGTCAGTTCGCCGTCCGAACGACGCGATGTGGCGGGCCACACGCGTTCGTCGAGGGAGTTGAGGTCCTCGGGCGGCAGCGGCGGGTTGTCCTCCGGCAGGATCTCCGCGTGACGGGATCCGGCGGGGTGGGCGTAGCGGCTCATGGCGGGTCTTTCGGCTGGACCTTCGTATTGCTGTTCAGGGGGCCCTGCCCATTGTCCACTAAGAAGATCGGAACACGGGGGTTGGGATCTCCCCAGGGGATCCGCGGCGGACGAAGTGTCTACAGCCTTGTGGGCGCCGACACCCCGAGCAGGAAGAGTCCGGTGTGGAGCACACCGGCGACGGCCGCGGGTAGGGCCGGGTCGAGGGCGGCCCGCGTGGGTTCGTCCCCGCCGGCGCCGACGGTGGAACCCGTCCGCCACTCATCGTAGGCACTGGTCAACGCTTCCAGGTATCTGACCAGGATATGGGGTTCCTCTCGGCGCGCGGCGGTGTCCAGGACACCGGGGCCGTCGAAGAGCAGCGCGCGCACCCTGGTGTTGGTGCCATGGAGGCATTCGGCCGCCTCCGGCCCGGTGTCACGGGCCCAGCGCAGACTGGTCAGCGCGTGCGCGTGGGCGTAGCGCAACCGGAAGGCCGGATTGGCGTCGGTGAGGCGGGCCCAGGCCCCGGGGTGCTCGGCCGAGGGCAGCACCGGCAGGTCTCGACCGGTGGACTCGTTCTCTCTCGGCCTGTCGGGCACCGAGCGGCAGAACGCCACTCGGGCGCTGTCCTCGCCGATGCGCCCCAAGGTGCGGCCGGCGGGTGTGTACAGGTCGGTGCGGTCGGTGTCCAGGTAGTGGTCGCGCCAGGACACCGTTCCGGCCGGTTCGGGGGGAGGGTCCTCCGCGCCCACGGCCATGGCGATGCGGGCACGGGCGTCGGCACGGGCGAAGCGCCGCGCCTGCGCCACAGGCCCGGCCTCGTGCAGCTCGGTACGGGGCCACTCCCCCGCCCCGGTCCAGGGTCGTCCGGTGAGAAAGCGCGGGCCGTCGGCCGCCGCCCTCAACAGGCTCTCGCGCTGACGGCAGGTGAAGGTGATGTTGACGAAGCCGCGTTTGTCGCCGAGCACCTCGGCGAATCCGGCCCCCGCGTCACCGCTCCGGGACAGGGAGTCGACCTGGGCGACGATGCGTCCGGACACCGTGAGGCGGTGGGTGTCGTCGCCTCCCTCGGGAAGCCGGTCGCGAACCCTGCCCACCAGACGCGGGGCCAGGGCCACGGCGGCGTCGGCCGCGCCCGCGGCCTGGTCCGCGCGCGGCCACACGAACGGGATGTCGGCGTCGTCCAGATCGAAGGCGCGACGCGCGGCACGGCGCACCACGGCCTCCAGGGCGCGTGGGGTCACGCGGCTCCCCCCATGTCGTCGTCACCGTCACCGTGCAGGGCACGGATGAGGTCGACGAGCTCGTCGGGGTCGAAGGGCTTGGTGATGTAGTCGTCGACGCCGATCCGCTCGCCCCGCCTGCGGTCGTCGGCCTGGGCACGGGCGGTCACCATGACGATGCGCCGGTCGTAGCCGTCGGATCGCAGGCGTTCGACGGTGCTCCAGCCGTCGAGACGGGGCATCATCACGTCCATGGTGATGACGGCGGGTCGGACGTGACCGACCTGGTCCAGGCAGTCCTGTCCGTCCATGGCGGTGAACACCTCGAACCCCTCCAGTTCGAGGTTGAGGCGGATGAGTTCACGGATCACTTCGTCGTCCTCGACGACGAGAACCCGTACGGGAAGGGCGTTCACGATCGTGACACTACCTCCGCCGAACGCGGCCACACCACCGGATCGGAGCATTCGGACCACGCCTCGAAACGAATGGACGAACCTCCCTCAACCCCTGCTAGAGTTGTCCTCGCAACAGCGCCCCCTTAGCTCAGGGGATAGAGCACCGGCCTCCGGAGCCGGTTGCGCAGGTTCGAATCCTGCAGGGGGCACGGTTCGGAAGGGAACACCGCGACGGTGTTCCCTTTTTCGTTGCCGCGCGCCGGGGACACCGCGGCTCCAGGGCCCCGCCCACCGGCACCGCGTGGGGGCGAGCGGCCGAGTACGCGCCTCGACGTACACGAGGTACCGCCCGTCGGGCGACGACGTTTCCCGGGTTTCGGCGGGAACGTGGAGGCATGTCCACCACACTCCGGCGGGCCCCGGAACGGCCCCGTCGTCCGCGTCCCGTCGTCCGCAGGCCCCTGCTCCCGGCGCACGTCGTCTTCTCGGTCGGCCTGCTGGGCCAGGGCTGGGTCCTGATCGTCCTCAACCTCATCGCCCTGACCACCGACGACGGCGCCCTCGCCCGATCCGCCTACCGGCTCATGGAGGTGCTGGTGTTAACCGGCGGCATCCCGCTGAGCCTGCTCTCGCTCGTCACGGGCCTGGTCCTGGCGCTGGCCGGACCGTGGGGGTTGTTCCGGCACACCTGGGTGTTCGCCAAGCTGCTCCTGTTGATCGGGGTCGTCCTGGTCGGCACGTTCCTCGCCACCCCTGACGTACTGGCCGCGCACGGGCCGCCCTACCCGGACGCGCTTCAGTGGCCGCAGGTCGCCGTGTCCGCGGCACAGGCCACGATGCTCCTCGCCGCGACGGCGTTGTCCGTCTACAGGCCTCGGGGATCGCTGTCGCCTCGCCGGTAGAGTCCGACGGCGACGTGGGAGTCGGGTCCCGCGCGAAGGGAGTGAGATGGCGGTCGGTCTTGAGCGTCCCGAGGACGTTGCGGCGGGTTTCGCCCGAGCGTGGAACCGAGGGGACGCGGAGGGCATCGCGGACCTGTTCGTACCGGACGCGGACTTCGTCAACGTGGTCGGTCTGTGGTGGCGTGATCGCGAGAGCATCCACCGTGCCCACGACTACGGCCTGCGGGTGATCTTCCCCGGTTCGACCCTGCGCGTGTCCGGTGTACGGGTGCGCGGGTTGGGCGAGGACGCGGCCGTGGTGCACTGCCGGTGGTCGATCACCGGTCAGACGGACCTGGAGGGCGCGACCGCCGGACGGCGGTCCGGGGTCTTCACCTTCGTCGTTCGGCGCGAGGCCGATGGCTGGCGCGCGGTGGCCGCGCACAACACCGACCGGGTCGACGGCGCCGAGACCCACGTCGCCGGTGATGGGGGAATCACCCCGACCGACTACCGTGAGCGGCCGTAGGGTCCCGCGCTTCGGGTTCAGCTGGGCGGCTCCGGCGCGTTCAGGCCGGCCTCCCGTGCCAGCAGCCCCGCCTGTGTCCGGTTCTCCAGGTCCAATCGGGTGAGCAGGCGCGACACGTAACTGCGCACCGTGGTCTCGGCGAAGAAGAGACGGGCGGCGATGTCGGCGTTGGACATGCCCTCCCCCAGGCAGCCGAGGATGTCGCGATCGCGCGGGCCGAGTCCCTCGACCCGTTCCCGCGCCTGCGCCGAGGGCAGGGACGCCCCGAGGAGTCCGCGGGCCGCGCCCCTGGACAGGACGGAATGGCCGTCGGCCGCGACCCGCACCAGGTTGACCAGGTCCTCCGCGGGGGTCGACTTGACCAGGAACCCGGCGGCCCCGGCGTTCAGCGCCCGGACCACATGGGTGTCGTCGTCGAAGGTGGTCAGGGCGACCACCACCGGTGCCTCGGGCAGAGCCCCGATGCGCTCGGTCGCGACGATCCCGTCGACCCCGGGCATCCGCAGGTCCATGAGGACCACGCGCGGGCGGTGCCGCAGTGTCTCCTCCACCGCCTCGGCCCCGTCGGCGGCCTCGGCGACCACCGTGATGTCCTGCGCCGAGCCCAGGATGGTGCGCAGGTGGTCGCGGACCATGGGTTCGTCGTCGACGACCAGCACGGTGATCACGGGTTCTCCTCATGTGCGACGGGGTTCTCGACGGGGATGACGGCGGACACCCGGAAGGTCCCGTCCTCGGTGGACGTGGCGTCGAAGCCACCGCCCAGCATCTCCACCCGGGTGCGGAGCCCCTCCAGTCCGACACCGGACCCCGGCAACAGGGGCTCGCCGGAGGTGATCGGGTTGGTCGCCTCGAACACGACCCCGTCCGGTGTCCTGCGCAGGGCCAGACGAACAGTGGTGCCGAAGGCGTGCTTACGGGCGTTGGTGAGGCTCTCCTGCACCACGCGGCGCAGGGCCCGGGCCACGTGCGGTGGCAGGTCCCGCGGCTCGCCCTCGGTGCGCACCTCGACTTCCTGTCCGGCTGCGCGGGCCGGGCCTACGGGGTCGAGGGGGTCGGTGGTGCCCGAGTCTGCTCGCGGGGCGGGTGGCTCGGGTCGGTTCGACGCGGGGTCCTGGAGGACTCCGATGACACCGCGCAGCTCCTCCACCGCCCGGCTTCCGGCCGCCCTGATCCCGTCCGCGGCAGCGCGGACCCGCGGGTCCTCGGAGGAGACCGCGAGCGCTCCGGCCTGGAGGACGATCAGGCTGACCTGGTGGGAGACCACGTCGTGCATCTCCCGGGCCAGCCTGGCCCGTTCGTCGGCCCGGGCGCGTTCGGCCAGGAGCTCACGTTCGCGGGCCTCATGGGCGATCCGTTGGCGTCGTGCCTCGGTCAGCCTCAGGTAGAGGCTGAGGCTCGACCCGCCCAACACCGGCGCGGACGCGTTCAACGCCTCCAGGACCGGCGACCCACCCGGTAGGTGCACGGCCGTTGCCGCCACGACGTAGGCGAGCAGCGCCGCCCCTCCCACGAAGTACTGGTGTTCGGACCGGGCACGCGCGACCAGGTTGCCGGTGGACCAGGCGGCGGCGAACAGCGGCCAGAAGAGACCGCCCTCCGTGGCCAGCGTCGCCCACACGGTGTCGGTCGTGTACAGCAGGACGCTCACGGCGGCGAAGACCACGGTGACGGTGGTGGGGCGGCGTTCCCCGGCCAGGGCCGCCAGGGAGGCGAGGGCCATCAGGCCGCTGCCCACGACGACCGCCCCCGGATCGGACCCGGGCAGCACCAGTTGACAGAACGCACCGTTGGCCAGGGCGAACACCGCCAAGGCGATGGTGGACCACACCGTTCCGCGGGTGGGCCGGCCGCGTGCGTCTTCGAGCATGGCACCACGCTAGAGCGCCGGGCCTCGGGTGACGAGACGACGGGGCGGATCGACAACGTTCGTGGATCCGATCGTCCACGTCCGACGCTCGTGCCGCCCCCTCCCTCCCCGATTGTCTGGACTCGTCGGCGAAAAGCCGGTGGACCGGGACGAGCGAGGGGGACGCCGTGATCGAGGTCGAGGGCCTTACCAAGGACTACGGAAGAAAACGGGCGGTGGACGGCCTGACGTTCACCGCGCCGTCCGGTCGGGTCACCGGTTTCCTGGGGCCCAACGGGGCGGGCAAGAGCACGACGATGCGGATGGTCCTGGGCCTGGAGCGGCCAACGGCCGGAGGATCGTTGGTGGCCGGCTCCCGTTACCGGGACCTCGCCGCGCCCATGCGCACCGTCGGGGCCCTGCTCGATTCGGGAGGGGCGCCGCCCGGCATCACCGCGGCGGCCCACCTGCGCTGGTTGGCCCGCGCCGGCGACCTGCCGCGCGGTCGCGTGGACGAGGTGCTCGGCCTGGTCGGGCTGGCCGACGTGGCCGGCCGCCGCGTGGGCGGGTTCTCGCTCGGCATGCGCCAACGTCTGGGTCTGGCCGTCGCGCTGCTCGGCGACCCGGGGGTCCTCCTTCTGGACGAGCCCGTGAACGGGCTGGACCCCGAGGGGGTCCGGTGGATCCGTACCTTCCTACGAGGGCTGGCCGCCGAAGGGCGGACGATCCTGCTCTCCAGTCACCTGATGGGTGAGACCGCGGAGACGGCCGACCGTGTCGTGGTGATCGGCGCGGGACGCCTGGTCGCCGACACCACCGTGGCCGAACTCATCGAGGGCGGCGCTCATGGCGGGGTCCGGGTCACGAGCCCGCGCGCCGAGGCCCTGACGACCGCGCTGCGTGCCCAGGGGTGGTCCGTGGAACGGAGCCCGACGGGGACCGAGGGGGAGCTCTCGGTGACCGGAGCGGACCCGGCCGGGGTGGGCGAGGTCGCCGCCCGGCACGGGATCGCCCTCCACGGGCTGGAACGTGCGCGCGGCAGCCTGGAGGACGTGTTCATGCGGCTCACGGAGGACAGCGCCGGGCACACCTTCGCCTCGGCGGGAACGGTTTCGGAGGGGGAACGATGACACGGGTCACAGAACACGGGGGGCGAGGGGGACGAGCCGGTGACGGTCGCCCTGCCGGCTCCGGTCGCCCTCCCGGGTTCGGCGCGGTCCTGGGGTCGGAGTGGCGCAAGTTCCTCGCGCTGCCCGCCAACCGGGTGATGATCCTGCTGGCGCTCGTGCTCACCGTGGGCGTCACCATCCTGATGGTGGTGCTCGGTGACAGCGAGACGCTCGCCAGGGAACAGGCCGAGGGCGAGTACTCGGTGGTCTTCTTCGGCAGCTACTTCGCGACGATGACCTTCGCCGCTCTGGCCGCCCACGTCGTGGCCTCCGAATACCGGGGCATGGCGGCGTACACGCTCACCGCCACCCCGCGCCGGTGGCGTCCCCTGACCGCCAAGCTGGTGGTCATCTCCCTGGTGGGCGGGACCGTGGGCCTGGTCGTGTCGGTGGCCGGTTTCCTGATCACCCAGGGTTTCCTGGCCGCGGCGGGCGAGGAGTACCTGGGGCCGGACGCCCCGGACATGCTGCGGGCGGTCCTGCTGTTCGTTCCGCTGGGCACGGTGGTCCAGTCCCTGATGACCGCGTGCGCGGCGGTCGTGCTGCGCAGCGCTCCGGGTGCGTTCGGCGCGATCCTGCTGCTGGGGTGGCTTCCGGTCGGTCTGGCGCCCTTCCTCGGAACGTGGTGGGGGGAGAACGTCCCCCGCTACATGACGGGGGCCGCGGTGGAGAGCGTGGCCGGGATGGCCGTTCCGGGGTCGGAGGGCTACCTGCCCGCTCTCCCCGCCCTGGCGGTGATCGTCGTGTGGGTCGCCGCCTTCGTCACGATGGCCTTGATGGTGTTCGAGCGGCGCGACGTGTAGACGGCCCGCACGGTCAGGGGGCGGGGGTGAAGGGCCAGGTCCCGTCGACGACGGCGTCGGGGTTACGGCGGCGCAGATACTCCTGGAAACTCGCGGCCTGCTCGGCCTTCCACTTGATCTGGCTGGAGTGCAGGTCGTCGATGGAAAGCTCCGCGATCTCCGGGTACCTGGCGGCGATCTGCCAGGCCAGTCGGGCCGCGGCCAGGGCGTCCGCGGCGGCCCCGTGGGCCTCCTCCTGAGCGAGGGGCACCTGGTAGTGGGCGCACACGTCGACGAGCTTGCGCGAGCCCCGTCGGAAGGTGTCGACCCGCTTGTCCAGCACCAGTGGGTCCACCACCATCGGCGGTCGGGCCAGGGGCCGGCGGTGACGGGCGACCTCGCGGTCGAGCAGGGTGAGGTCGTAGGGGGCGTTGTAGACCACCAGGGGCAGCCCGTCGGCGACGGCGGCCTCCATGGCGGCGGCGATCTCGGTGACGACCTCGGCGGTCGGGCGGCCCTCGGCTCGGGCCCGTTCGGTGGTGATGCCGTGGATCTCGGCGGCCTCCGCGGGGATCTCGATCCCCGGGTCGGCCAGCCAGGCGGTGACCTCCTTGGTGCCGCGCGCGGGGTCGATCCGCCACAGGGCGGCGGTGACGATCCGCTCGTTCTCGACGTCCAGGCCGGTGCTCTCGATGTCGAAGGCGGCCATGGGCTGTGTATGCCAGGAGGTGTGCACGTGGTTCCTCACGGTTCCGGTCGTCCGATTCCGAACACGCTAGTGACATTACAGATCATCGGTGACAAGTGACGCCGATCCCGCCGATGTGCCCGCTCCGGTCACCCGTCGGGCCATCGACCTGCGTGTCTGGTGGGTGTGGGCACGGTGCAATAACGTCATCGCATGAAGTTTCTGGTACGCGAACGCGTTTTCGACATCGGCGATGATTTCTGGGTGACCGACGAACAGGGGAACAAGGTCTTCTGGGTCGACGGCAAGGCCCTGAAGATCCGCACCACCTTCGAGCTCAAGGACCCCCAGGGCAACGAGCTCATGGTGATCCGCAAGAAGCTCTTCAAGGTCCGGGACCAGATGCGGGTCGAACACGACGGCAAGACCGTGGCGACCGTCCGCAAGCGCCTGTTCAACCCCATCCGCGACAAGCTCAACGTCGAGGTCGAGGGCGCCCCGGACTGGGAGGTCGTGGGGAGCTTCCTGGACAAGGAGTACTCCATCAGCGACAAGGAGGGCACCGTCGCGGTGGTCTCCCGCAAGTGGTTCCGCGTGCGGGACACGTACGCGATCGACGTCAACACCCACCGCAGGGACGTCGCGGGGGACCCGGCGCTGGTGATCAGCGTCGCGGTGGCCGTGGACGCCCTGACCAACGACGACGACTGATCGCCACCCGGCCCGGTGGCCGCCACCGACCTCCGGATCGGGTGGCGGGCTGTAGTGACCGGCTCCTCGGTCGCCCGCCAGACTGTCGGTGTCAGCGGCGGTGTCGACCGGTGAGGAGCCGAGGATGAGGGACGTGTGGCGGGGGCCGCTTCGGGCCTGCGGGTACCTGCTGGTGAGCGGGGCGGCCGGTCTTGCGGGTCTGGTCCTGCTGCCGCTGAGCCTGGTGGTGGTGACGCTGATCGCGGTGGCCGGGGTGGGGCTGCTCCTGCTCCCCCACTGGCTGGGGTTCCTGGTGGGCCGGGCCGACCTGCATCGGCTGCGCGCTGCTCGGCGAGGAGGCGCCCGCCCTGTCGGTTCCGGCGCCGTCCGGGCTACGGGAGATACTGCGCGACCCCCGCGTACGACGGGTGCTGTCGTGGCTCCCGGTGTACACCCTGGTGAGCCTGGTCCTGGGAGTGGTGGCCCTGCTCCTGCCCGGCCTGGTGCTGAACACGCTGCAGGCCCTGACGTGGTGGGGGGTTCCCCGCCGGCGCGGAACCGGTCATGTACTGGTACCGCGTCGACGGGTGGGCGGTCGCGTCGGCCACGGTGGCCGGGCAGGGGGCACTGTTCGTGGTTCTCGCCCGGTGGGCGGTCCCGCCACCGGCCCGGGCGCACACCCGACTGTGCCTGCGGATGCCGGCCCCCTCCGAGACGGAGGCGATGGCGGAGTTGCGGGAGGTGATCCGGCACGGTACCGCGTCGTCGATCTCGATCCGGCCGGCCGGGGAGGGCGACCTGCTCCGGGTGGAGGTGCGCGACGACGGCCGCGGGCAGCGGAGTGAGCGGGCTGCGGCGCAGGGTCGCCGCGCTGGACGGACGGGTGACCGTGGACGGCCCGGTGGGCGACCCCACGGTGATCGGGGCGGAGCTGCCGTGCGGATCGTGATCGCCGAGGACAACGTGCTGCTGTCCGAAGGACTGAAGCTGCTGTTGGGCACACGTGGCCATGAGGTGGCCGCGGTGGTCGTGGACGCGGAGGGCTTCGCCGCCGCGGTGCGGGAGCACTCTCCCGACCTCGCGATCGTGGACGTACGACTGCCGCCGGGCTTTCGCGACGAGGGCATCCACGCCGCCATCGCCGCGCGGTCCGAACATCCGGGGCCGCCGGTCCTGGTGCTGTCGTAATACGTGGAGCAGGACTACGCCGGCGAACCGCTCTCGGACGGTCGCGGCGGAGTGGGCTACCTGCTCAAGGACCGGGTGGCCGAGGGCGGGACCGTGATGGACCCGGAGGTGGTCCGTCAGCTGCTCACCAGGCGCGCCGAGGACCCCCTGGAGTCGCTCACCTCGCGGGAGCTGGAGGTGTTGGCGCTGATGGCGGAGGGACGCGGCAACGGTGAGATCGCCGAACTGTTGTTCGTGACCCCCAACGCCGTGCACAAGCACATCGGCAACATCTTCGCCAAGTTCGGGTTGGCCCCCACGGACAGCGGTCACCGACGGGTGTGCGCCGTCCCGGCCTACCTCGAACGCCGCTGAACGGCGCGCGGTGGGGCGGGGCGGCGCCCCGGTCGGTCAGGTTCCGCCCGCGGCGGCCTCGGCCTTCTCCTCCCGGGCGCCGCGACGGGTGAGCAGGGCGCCGGCGACGGCGGCGGTGAAGAACATCAGCACACCGTAGACGGAGGACGGGATGGCGATCTCGGTGCTGTTCAGGACGGTGATGGCGATGGTCATCGACAGCGTGGTGTTGTGCAGACCGATCTCCATGCAGGAGGCGATGGCCTCGGGCCGTTCGGTGCCGACGACGCGCGGCGCCCAGTAGCCGATGGTCAGGCTCACCACGTTGAAGATGAGCACCATGAGGCCGACCGAGACGATGTACTGCGGCAGGTTCTCCCATTCGGCGGCGATCGCGCCGATGATCACCGCGACCAGCACGATGCTGGAACCCAGCTTGACCGGCCGCTCCATGCGTTCGGCGAAGGCGGTCATCTTCGCCCGGACGAACATGCCGATCGCGACCGGGACGAGGATGACGGCGAACACCTGGATCATCTTCCCGGCCTGAAGACCGATGGAACCGCCATCGGTGAAGTAGCCGAGCGAGAACCCGGTGATGAGAGGGAGGGTCACGATGGCGGTGACCGAGTTGACCGCGGTCAGCGAGATGTTGAGCGCGACGTTGCCCTTGAACAGGTGGCTGTACAGGCTCGCTGTGGTGCCGCCCGGGGAGGCCGCCATCATCATCATGCCCACCGCCAGAAGCGGTGACTGGTCGAAGTACTCGACGAAGACCAGCACCAGGCCGAAGCAGAAGAGCGGCAGCAGGAGGATCTGGCAACCCAGGACGAGAAGGATCGTCCAGGGCATGGAGAGGAGTCGGGTGAAGTCCCGGACGGTCAGGCTGAGGCCGAGGCCGAGCATGATGACGCCGAGTGCGACCGGCAGGCCGACCGTGGTGAGGGCTGAGTCCATGAGGGCCCCTTGGGGGATGGGCCGACGACGCGGCCGAGCTGTCGGGGCGCAGGGAAGCGTCGTTTCGTGACGCACGCCACAAGTTACCTGCAGGTAGAGATAGTGGCATGGGTCACGTCGCCTGGCAAGGGCCGTGCGGGCTCCGCGGTGGGCCAGGGGCGGGAGGGGATGCCTCCAGGGGGTCAGGCCGCGGGCCAGGAGCTTCCCGTGAGGTCATAGGCCAGGTGGAACCACACCTTGCGAATGCTCGGGTGGCCGTTGTCGCCCCAGGCGGTGGCGAAGCTGTCGATCAGGGCCAGGCCGCGACCGTCCTCCGCTGCGAGCCGGTCCTCCGGAGACGCGGCGAACAGGAGCCCTCCCCGGCCCTCCACCGCGCTGGTGGGCATTCCGTTGTCGCGGCAGGTCACGGTCATCCCGTTCGGGCCACGATCCACCCGGATCACGAAGGTCTGGTCCGGCTCACCGGACCGACTGTGCCGGATCGCGTTGGTGGCCAGCTCCGTGCCCAACAGGGTGAGCACGTACCGGTAGTCGGAGTCCCGGCCGGCGGCGCAGGTCTGAAGGAAGGCCCTGACCAGGGGCACGCTCACCGGTTGGCCGGCGAACTCCCAGTGGCGTTTGGTGAACGGCACGGGCACCCGACCGTTGAAGAAGTGCCGGTACTCGTCCGGGACCCCCGTGAGGACGTCTTCCTCGGCAGTGGTGAGGGTCGGCACGGCGACGAGCGTGGGCATGACTGACTCCTAGGGCGGAACGGCTCAACGGGCGTGCGCACCATAGCGGGGGTGGCCACGGGAGGCTTCGAGGGGGGAGGGGCTCGAACCGGTATGACCTTACGCGATCACATCGTCGCGGACCAGAGGCCCCCGGTGTGGGGAGTCCCCGAATTCCTCGACCCCATAGGGTCATCGCGCCGGCTTCGGCCGGTTCTCCCCCGCTCCCCTACCCCACCGACGCCAGGGCCTCCTTGGCCGCGGCCTCGGCACGGTCGCGGTCGGCGTCCACCAATGCGATACGGGTGCGCCGCTCCAACAGGTCGGCCTCGTCCATCGCGCCCTCGTGACGCACCGCGAACCGCAGTTCGGCCGGGGTGACCCCACAGGCCACCGGCACCAGCAGCCCGGGGTCGTCCTCCGCCTCGGCCACCACGGCCGGCGCCTCGGTCCCGTACCGGCAGACCAGGTGGCGCGGGGCGTCGAGGCCGTCGAGCTCCTCGTGGGAGGCCGCGCCCACCAGCGGTAGTTCCCGGGTCCGGCAGGGGCCCGCCCGGAGCCGGTGTTCGGCGACGGCCGCGTCCACGGCCTCCTCCGCCATCGCCCGGTAGGTGGTGAGTTTGCCACCGACCACGGTGACGGAACCGTTGGGCGCCACCGACACCAGGTGCTCGCGGGACAGCTCGGCGGTGGAGCCGTCCCCGTTCAGCAGCGGGCGCAGCCCTGCGAACGAGCCGATGACGTCGTCCCGGGTCAGCTCGGTGGACAGGGCCCGGTTGAACTGGGCGAGGAGGAAGTCGACGTCCGACTCGGGCACCTCGGGCACCCGAGGGACGGGGCCGTCGAGGGGTTCGTCGGTGAGCCCCGCGAAGATCCGGCCGTCGGACTGGGGCAGCGCGAACACGAACCGACTGACGCTGCCCGGCAACGGCACGGTCAGCGCGGCACGGGGACCGCCCATCACCGCCCCGTCCAGGACCAGGTGGGTGCCGCGGCTGGGACTCAGCCGGATCCGAGGATCGAGGTCGTCGGCGTGCACACCGGTGGCGTTGACGACCGCGCGCGGTCGTACCGGGATGAGCCGCCCGTCGGTCTCGTCGCGCAGGACGACGCCGTCGGTGGTGATGCTCTCGGCTGAGCATCGGGTGATGACACGGGCGCCCTCGCCGGCGGCGGTGCGCGCGATCGCGACGACCAACCGGGCGTCGTCGACGAGTTGACCATCGAAGGAGACGATCCCGCAGAGCAGGCCTTCGGGGTCGACGGCCGGGAGCAGACGGCGGGTCTGGCGGGCGTTGAGCAGCCGTGGACCGCGCAGGACCGAGGAGGGGGTGCCGGACAGCATGCGCAGCAGGTCTCCGCCGCCCATCCCGGCGCGCATGGCCAGGGCCCGGGCCAGGCCGGTCTCCCGGTGGACGGGGATCACCATCGGCAGGGGGCGGACCAGGTGGGGCGCGGTGACGCGCATGAGGACGTCGCGTTCGCGGGCGCTCTCGTAGGCGATGCCGACCTGCCCCTTGGCGAGGTAGCGCAGTCCGCCGTGGACGAGTTTGGAGCTCCACCTGCTGGTTCCGAAGGCGAGGTCCTCGCGTTCGACGAGGACCGTGGAAAGTCCCCGGGAGGCGGCGTCCAGGGCCACTCCGGTTCCGGTGACGCCACCGCCGACCACCAGTAGGTCCACGTCGGGGCGGGCCTCCAGGTCGGCGAGGTCGGTGGCCCGGCGGGCCGCGTTCAGGGATGTGGACCGGCTCATGGGTCTTCCTTCCGTACTCAAGGCCGCAGGTAGCCGTCCAGCAGGACGGACAGCTCGGCGACCAGTCCGTCGGTGTCGAGGACCTCGGCGAACAGGCGGTGGGAGGTGACCGTGTTCTGCACGGTCACCATGAACAGGTGGGCGAGGACCGCGGGGTCGCCGTCCCGAATGGAACCATCGGACTGACCGTCCGCGATGGCGGGTTCGACCAGTTCGAGGGCGGCCTTGTGGCTGCTGCCGAGCCGGTGGAAGGTGTAGGTGGCCAGGAGCTCGGGTTCGGTGTCGACGATCCGACCGACGAGGGGGTGGTCGAGCATCGCCCGAGCGACCCCGGTGGCGTGTCGCACCAGGCCCGAGCGGACGCTCTCTTCGGCGTCGTCGCCCCCGGTCTCGACCTCCTCGGCGATGAGGATGCGACGGAGCTCACGGGTGAGCAGGTCCGCGACGAGCGCGGTGACGTCGGGCCAGCGGCGGTAGACGGTGGGTCGGCTGACCCCGGCTCGGCGGGCCACGTCGGTCAGGGTGGTGCGTCGTACACCGAACGCCTCGACGCAGGTACGCGCCGCGTCCAGGATCTCGTCCTCTACGTTACGTTTTGACGCCATATGTAAAACTGTAGAGCATGACCCACGATGCGCAAGACTCCCCCGTCGAAACCACCGGCCCCACCGGGGGCACCGACACCGCACCGGAGATGAGCTGGTTCGCCTGGGGCGACCCGGAGCGGGCCACCGAACTGGACCCCGGCACGCGCGACCTCATCACGCAGGTCCTGCGCACCCGTACCGAGGACATGCCCCCTGTCGCGGAGGAGGACGTCGTCCTGCCCGAAACCCGCCTGGACGAACGTCTCCGTGAGGCGTTCGCCGAGGTCGTCGGCGCCGAACACGTGCGTGCCGACGCGCCCACCCGTCTACGTCGCAGTGGCGGCAAGAGCACGCCCGATCTGCTCGCCCGCCGCTCCGGGCACGCCGACCTCGCGCCCGACGCGGTGCTGTTCCCCGCCGACCACGACCAGGTGGAACGGCTCCTGGCGCTGTGCTCGGCCGAGCGCGTGGCGGTGGTCCCCTTCGGCGGCGGCACCAGCGTGGTCGGCGGACTCTCCCCGATCCGAGGCGACTTCCGGGTGGTCGTCTCCCTGGACCTGCGGCGACTCGACCGGTTGGTGTCCCTGGACACCACCTCCCTGACCGCCGTGCTGGGCGCGGGCGTGCGCACCCCGCACGCCGAGGCGATGCTGGCCGAGCACGGTCTGACCCTGGGACACATGCCGCAGAGCTACGAGTTCGCCACCATCGGCGGGTACGCCGCGACCCGTTCCAGCGGTCAGACCTCCTCCGGTTACGGCCGGTTCGAGGACATGGTCGTGGGCCTGCGGGTGGCCACCCCGCGCGGAACCCTGGAGGCGGGCGGTCCGCCCGCCTCCGCCGCCGGCCCCGACCTGCGTCGGCTCATGGTGGGCTCGGAGGGCACCCTGGGGGTGATCACGGAGGTCGCCGTGCGCGTGCGCCCCCGTCCCGAACGCGTCCTGGACGAGGCCTGGTCCTTCCCCGACCACACGACCGGTGTGGCTGCGCTTCGCACGCTCGCCCAGTCGGACGTGCGTCCCACGATGGCGCGCCTGTCCGACGAGACCGAGACGTTCGTGAACGCCGCCTTGGCCGGCCGTGAGGCCACACCCGGATGCCAGGCGGTGTTGGGCTTCGAGGGCAACGCCTCCGACGTGGAGGCGCGCGCGGCCGCCGTGCGCGAGGTCATGGTGGCGGCGGGCGGAACCCCGCTGGGACCGGACCCGGTGGCGCACTGGCGCGAGAACCGCTTCACCGCCCCGTACCTGCGCGACACCCTGCTGGCCGCGGGCATCCTCGCCGAAACCCTGGAGACCGCGGCGACCTGGAGCGACCTGGAGACGCTCTACCGGGCCGTGGTGGACGCCCTGACGGGTGCGCTGGACGACGACGTGAGCGGCGTGGTGGTGCTGTGCCACGTCTCGCACACCTACCCGACCGGAGCCTCCCTGTACTTCACGGTGGCCACGGGCGCGGGCGAGGACCCGTCGGCGCGCTGGGCCGGGGCCAAGCGCGCGGCCTCGGACGCGATCATCGCCAACGGCGGCACCATCACCCACCACCACGCGGTGGGCACCGACCACCGGCCGTGGATGACGGACGAGCTGGGTCCGCTCGGCGCCGAGGTGCTCCGCGCGGTGAAGTCCGCGCTGGACCCGGAGGGCGTGCTCAACCCCGGCAAGCTCATCCCCGACGCCTGACCCGCTCCGACGGGACCGATGCTCTCGGCGCGGGTGGGGCCTCGCGGGGCCCTACCCGCCCAGTCGTTCGGTGACCTCGATGGCCAGGTCCTCCAGGGCGTCCAGGTCCTCCTCGGGTTCCACCCGGCCGTCGGTGCGGTGGAACAGACTCACCCGCGCGTTGTCGAACGAGTACTCCAGGGAGGACCACAGCCGGTCGGTCCGCTCCTCGTCCACCGGGCCGGACGCCGTGGCGTAACCCCCGTCGCCCACCGACAGCGAGCGCCACTCCACCGCGCGCATCGGTGGGTCGCCGTACTCCGACTCGAAGTCGTCCTCCTCACGGGCGAGCCGTCCTTGGGCGACCGACTCCCGCATACGGCGCACGCTCTCGTTCTCGGCGGGGTCGTACAGCACCACCTGGAGACTGAAGTGGGCGGTGTCTCCGTCGACGTCGTCGCCCGCCTCACAGTGGGCGACCCGGAGCACGTCCTCTTGTTCCACCGTGTCCAGCATCTCGCCGCGCAACTCGATCTCGTCGGCCCCGGGAAGGCGTTCGGCCAGGTCCGCGGGGAGCAGGTCGGCGCAATCCCGCGGCAGGGAAACACCCTCGTCCCGAGTGTGGTCCGACCACACGTACAGACCACCCAGGACCAGTGCCGCCGCCACGCCGACGCCGGCCAAGGCGAAGGGAAGGCGTCGCCGGCTCCGCCCGGGTGCGCGATCGGGTTCGGGAAGGGTCGTGTTCACTCGCGGTTTCCGTCTGTCGTGGTGGTGGTCCGGGGGCGTTCGGCGGGCCCCGGAGCCCGAAAGGACCTCGGTGCCCACCGAACGGAAGGAATCACTTCTCGGCGACCCTGGAAATACGACTCTGCAGGTCGGAGGCGCTGCTCTCGATCGTGGCGTACACGGTCTCGATGTCGGCATCGCCACCGTTCGTGCCGATCACGACCGCACCGGCCGCGTTGCCCGACAGGAACACGCTCGCTCCGAAGCTGCCGCTCTCGCCGAAATCGCTGCTGTCCATGGTCGAGACCACGGTCATGCCGCGTTCACCGATGCTGCTCTCGTCCCACAGGACCCGCCCCTCGGGGCCGTACTCCAGATCGAGATCGCTGACCACACCCGGTTCGGTGGCCTGCGCCCCGAACTCCTCCGCCGGGTCGAACTCCTCCTCCAGGATCTCCTGGAGCTGTTCCTCGGTGTCGGGGTGCTCCATGTCGAAGAGCTCGACGTAGAAGGAGACCATCAGGTCACCGGACTCGCCCTCGCACGACATCTCCCCGTAGGAGCCGTCGGAGGAGCCGCCCTCCGGGTCGAAGCCACCGTCGAAGGAGGGCGTCGGACCGAAGTCGGAGTCCTCCAGCGAGTTGCCCTCGAACAAGAGTGCGCAGTCGTCGGGCAGGGACACGTACTCACCACCGGAGGACGCCCACACCGCGATCCCACCGACCGCCGCGATCAGTACGACCGCGCCGATGGCGCCGCCGACGATCAGCCCGGTCTTCTTCTTGGGCTGTTCCGGGCCGCCGGGGCCCTGCGGCCCGTACCCGGGAGGCGGGCCCTGCGGCGGATACTGCCCGTGCCCGGCGGGCGGACCCTGCGGGGGCTGTTGCCCGTACCCGGGCGGCGGCCCCTGGGGGGCGAAGCCGGGAGGCGGGCCCTGCGGCGGTTGCTGCCCGTACCCGGGAGGCGGACCCTGCGGGGGTTGTCCGGGCTGCCCGGGCTGTCCGGGGAACGGTCCCTGCGGACCGGGCTGGGGCGGGGGCTGACCCATGGGGGTACCTCGTCGTCCTCGTGTCGGCTGCTGTGTGCCGGGATGTCCCGGTGAACTCCAGTTTTATCCGACACGAGAGACACCCGGACCCATACTCACGGTGATCGGTGTCATTGGCCGGAAGAGGCCGATGCCCGACCGATCGGACGCGCTCGCCATCCAGGGCGAGCTGCCGGTTCAAACCGGCGGCCAGAGTGCGCAACCGGTCCAGTTCCTCGTCCTCGTCGACTCACATGGGGATGGAGTACGGGACGAGCACGTCGGCGTTGCCGCTGCGAAGGGTGAAACGTGCCACTGCCTCCAGCCTCTCGGAACCGGGGCCGGTCGGTTCGGTGAGCAGGGCGATACCGCCGTCGGCCACCCTGACCGGGGCCCAGTCCAGGACGAGGTCCTGTTCCTGGTGGGCGTTGCGTCCGGCGGCCCGGAGTCGGCCCCGGCACGCCCACGGTCTCGGTCATGGCCCCGGTCTCCGGGCGGTCGGAACCATCCCATCGTGGGTTCGGCCTCCAAGGGGGTCTTCGTGAGGCACCCCGGTATGCGTCCCGGCCCCCTCTCACCGGCGGTTCACGGCCCGATCCGGCCGGCCCGCTCCGATTTCCGGGCGCCCTGGGCGCGGAACATGGCCGTTCGCGCGCCCCGTACCCCCGAAGCCGTCGACAATGGAGGACGTGAAAGGACGACTCCGCATCCACCTGGGTTCGGCACCCGGGGTGGGCACCACCCACCACGCCCTGACCGAAGCCCGCCGACGGGCCGAACGCGGCACCGACGTCGTGATCGGCGCGGTGCACACCCACCGCAGAATCCACACGTCGGCCCTGCTGCGTGAGCTCGAAACCGTCCCCGAGCACGCCTCGGGGGCGATGGACACCGGTGCCGTCATCACCCGCGCCCCCGAACTCGTCGTCGTCGACGACCTGGCCAGACCCAACCCGCCGGGAGCACCCAACCCGACCCGTTGGCAGGACGTGGAGGAACTGCTCGCCGCCGGGCTCGACGTCCTTTCCACCGTGGGCATCCACCACCTGGAGTCGCTGTACGACGTCGTCCACCAGATCACCGGGATACGTCCCGAGCACACCGTTCCCGACCGGGTGGTGCGTTCGGCGGAGGAGATCGAACTGGTCGACGTCACCCCGCAGGAGCTGCGCCGACGTATGGCCCACGGCGACCTGCACCCCGCCGAACGGGTGGACGCCGCCCTGGCCGACTTCTACCGCGAGGGCAACCTGGCGGCGCTACGGGAACTGGCGCTGTTGTGGACCGCCGACCGGGTGGAGGAAGGACTCTCCCGATACCGGGGCGAGCACAAGATCCGGGACACCTGGGAGGCCAGGGAACGGGTCGTCGTGGCGCTGACCGGCGGACCCGAGGACGAGACACTGATCCGACGGGCCGCACGGGTCGCCGACCGCTCCCGCGGGGGCCGTCCCCAACCCAGCGACCTGATCGCGGTGCACGTGATTCCGCCCAGCGGCCTGGGCGAACGGCCCACCGGCGAACTCCTGCGACAGCGTCGGCTGCTCGCGGAGCTGGGCGGCACCTACCACCAGGTGGTGGGAACGGACGTGCCGTCGGCCCTGCTGGAGTTCGCCCGGGGCGCGCACGCCACCCAGATCGTCCTGGGTTCCTCGCGCAGGCGCGCCTGGCAGTACGTGTTCGGTCCGGGTGTGGGCGCGATAGTGGCGCGTGAGTCCGGCGACATCGACGTGCACATCGTCACGCACGAGGAGGTCGGCGGCGGCCGGTGGCTGCTGCCCGCTCCGGGCCGGGGGCTGAACGAACATCGCCGCGTGTGGGGGTGGACTCTGTCGTTGATGGCCCCTCCGCTGGTCACGCTCATCCTGGCGCTGCCGTTCTTCTCGGAGGTCGGCCCGGCCTCCGACCCCCTGTTCCTACTGCTCATCACGGTGGTGACCGCCGCGGTGGGCGGGTTGCGACCGGCGATCGCCTCCGCGTTGTGGAGCGCGGTGCTGCTCACCGTGCTGTTGTCGCCGCTGCACGACAGACCCTCGGTGTCGGTCGACAACTTCCTGGCGATGACGGCGTTGCTCCTGGTCGGCTCGCTGGTGGCGGTGATGGTCGAGATGGCGGCCCGCCGCTCGGCGCAGGCGGTGCGCGCCCGCGCCGAGGCGGACGCCGTCGCGGTGCTGGCCGCGAGCGTGCTGGCCGGGAACGAGCCCCTACAGGCCCTGCTGCGGCGGATCCGGGAGACCTTCGGACAACGATCGGCGACCCTTCTGGAACGGTTGGACGACGACCGCTGGTATCCGGTGCACAGCGTGGGCGCCCCGGCGTGCGACTCACCGGAGGACTCGGACGCGCTGGTGACGGTGTCCGAAAGCATCGTCCTGGCGTTGCGGGGCCGGGTCCTGCCCGCCGCCGACCGCGGGGTGCTCAGCGCGTTCGCAACCCACGTGGGCATCGCCCTGGAACACCAGCGTCTGGCCTGGGACGCGGCGGAGGCCCGCGCCCAGGCGGCCGGCAACCGGATGCGCACGGCGCTGCTCGCCGCGGTCTCGCACGACCTGCGCACCCCGTTGACCTCGATCAAGGCGAGCGTGTCCAGCCTGCGCGCCACCGACATCGAGCTCTCCGACGAGGACCGATCGGAACTGCTCGAGACCGTCGAGGAGTCGGCGGACCGGCTGAACCGGCTCATCGGGAACCTGCTGGACATGAGCCGGGTGCAGACCGACAGCGTGGTGCCGCGGCTGCGGGCCGAGGACCTGGACGACGTGTTGTCGGCGACCCTGCTGGGGATTCCCGGCGACTCGGTGGTGGTCGACGTGCCGCACGACCTGCCTCGGGTGCGGGTGGACGCGGGGTTGTTGGAGCGGGCGATGGCCAACGTGGTGACCAACGCGGTGCGCTACAACCCCGCGCCCGGAAGCCCGGTGCTGGTGTCGGCCAGCACGCACGAGGGATACGTGCAATTGAGGGTGGTGGACCGGGGCCCGGGGGTGTCGGACGAGGCCAAGCAGCGGATGTTCGAGGCGTTCCAGCGGTTGGGCGACGCGCCCCAGGGCACAGGGGTGGGTCTGGGATTGGCGGTCGCCCGTGGTTTCGTTGAGGCGATGCACGGCACCCTGGCCCCCGAGGACACGCCGGGCGGCGGTTTGACGATGGTGATCACGTTGCGTGCGGTGACGCCGGATGACGAGGAAGACGAGAGGCGGGCCGATGCGGGTCCTGGTCGTTGACGACGACGTGCAGATCATCCGCGCGATGCGGATCAACCTGCGAGCCCGGGGTTATGCCGTGGACACCGCCGGGGACGGGGCGAGCGCGCTCCGTCTGGTGGAGGAGCAGCCGCCCACGGTGGTGTTGCTGGACCTGGGGCTGCCGGACATGGAGGGCGTGGAGGTCATCCAACGGCTGCGCGGGTGGACGCAGGTGCCGATCATCGTGCTGTCGGCCCGGCACTCGGCCGGTGAGAAGGTGCGCTGTCTGGACCTGGGCGCGGACGACTACGTGACCAAGCCGTTCGGAATGGACGAGCTGCTGGCCCGGATGCGCGCCGCCGAACGCCGAGCGGTTCAGGTGGAGGAGGCCCCGGTCGTACGGACCGAGGCCTTCGAGGTGGATCTGGGCGCCAAGCGGGTGCTGCGCAACGGCGAAGAGGTGCGCCTGACCCCCACGGAGTGGCACATCCTGGAGATCCTGGCCCGCAACGTCGGCCGTCTGGTGAGCCAACGACGCCTACTGCACGACGTGTGGGGCCCCGCCTACCAGAACGAGACCAACTACCTGCGGGTGTACCTGGCCCAGCTGCGCCGCAAGCTCGAACCGGACCCCTCCCGCCCCCGACACCTGATCACCGAGGCCGGCCGCGGCTACCGCTTCGAGCGCGACACCTGACCGGGATCCCGGTGCGTCGGGGCTCAGACGGGGACCTCGCACAGGTTCAGGAGCAGATCGAACTCGGGCGAGCCGACCTGACCTCGGTTGGCCTTGGCGACCGCCATGCATGGGGCGAACGCGCGTGCCCACTCCAGCATCCGGTCACCGTCCACCGCCATGGTCCGGGAGAGCACGCTCACGCGGCGCTCCACCTCGGCGATGTCGGTGGCCTTCCACAGGGCCCAGTCGACCGCGTCCACCGCGCCGTCGCCCAAGCAGGCGTGCGGGTCCAGGACCACCAGCCCCCGTGGGCCGCCGTCGATGACGTTGCCCGGGTGCAGGTCGCCGTGGAGGGGGACGACGTCGACGTCCCCGTTGGCCAGGTCACGGGCCTGGGCGCTGCCGCGGTGCATCAGGGCGGCGGGGACGATCTCGGCCGCGGGCCCCTCCAGGCGCTCTCGGCTCCACCGGTCGAAGAGGAACTGCACGCGCGCGGTGAGCGGGCGCAGCTCCATGCGCTGCGCCGGGCTCACCTCCACGCCGTGCAGCCGGGCGATGAGGCCGCCGATGGTCTCCATGGGCGGGACGACGCCGCCGGCGGCGACCGTGTCGCCCTCGACGCGTTCCATCAGGATGGCGCCGTGTCCGGCGTCGACCGCCCAGACGTCGGGCACCCTTCGGGAACCACCCCACATGCGCAACAGACCCGCCTCGGATACGGCCAGGCCGCTGTCCGGGGAGATCTTGAGGACTCCCTCGGTGTCGTCGGCGCGGCGGACGTAGAGGACGACGGAGGTACGGCCGTGCGGGGCCGGTCCCTCCACCGTGAGCCGCCACTTCGCGGCCAGCTCCTCGACGACCGCGGGCAGCCCGGCCAGCCAGTCGACGACGTGACCGCCGAAGCGCCGTACCAGCCGGCGACGTTGCGGTTCGTCGACGAACCGCGCTGTGACGTCGTTCATGGATCCACCTTAGGTTCGGCCCCCTCGGCGCCCCTTCGAGGTCCGAGCGTCGAGCCGCTTCGTCCGACCCGCGTCGAAAGGGAGGTCACCCGGACCGTCGCCGCACCGCGTGGGTGTCGACACGGCGGCGGAGAGCATGCTGCGGGTACGGGGAGTTCCCGCCCCTGAGGCACATACCCATCTCGACGGTCCGGGTAACGGAAATCTCGACGCTTCGTATTCTTTTCGTCATCGAGAGTGGTCGACCGTGTACATCAGGTGAGACGACCCTTCGCGGCCCGGTGCTGGGCCAACAGGGTGTCCACGACCAGGTCGGACGGCCACAGCGGCGCGGTGAGGGCGGTGACGTCGAGCTCACGGAGCAGGTCGAAGTCGGGGCCGTCCACCAGGTGCCAGGCGGCGACGGCGACGCGATCGCGCCCGTCACGGCGCAGCCGGTCGACGGCGTCGTGGACCGACGGCGCCCAGGTGCGCAGGTAGCCGACCTGGACCGGGGAGTCGAGGCGCCGGCTCAGCATCCGGGCCACGTCCATGACCACCTGGCGCTCCTCGGAGCCGGTGGTGCCGTCCGCGGCCAGGACCACACCGTCCTCACTGCGCCGACCGGACTCGGCGAGACGGCCGGCCAGGTCGGCGACGATCGAAGGGACCGCGCCGAGCGGTGTGGTCCGGCAGGAATCCTCCAGACGGGTGAGGTCGAGCCGGGAGAACATGTGGGAACTGGCGACGTCCCCACCGGCGACGAAGGCGGGGACCACCACCTTGGGTCCGCTCACGGAGCGGATCCTCTCGTCGACCTCGGCGGGGCTTCCGAAGGCCGCCGTGACGGGTACCTCACCTCTTTCGGCGACCGCTTCGGCCAGCCCGCGCAGGGCCTCCCGGCGCTGCGCGTCACGCGAATCATCGGCTACGAGGACCATCGTGGGGACCATCCATGGCTCCTTGGAATCGCTTCATGAACCGCCATCGCCCACCGAACGTAATGAGGTGTGGTTTCGGGGAGATTCTCCGGTGTTACGCGGAGGAAAACAGTGAGCAATGGCTGCTATGGTTATCACCAGGGGATTGATCGGTGAACCATAACAATCCTCTAAAACCGACGCCATGTCCACTTCTGAAAAAGTGGCGTCGATCGCCCTCTCCCCGCCCGGGCGCCCCCCGGAGCATCGACCAGAACCCCTACTGGTGGGGTTGATCTGTGAGAACCCCTTTCTTTCGGGGAAAACCCGTCGAGCCGCCAATCGACGGAAGTTGTCGAACGCCACACTCCCGCACCCGCCGACGAGGGCGAACACAACTCCACCGCGACTTCTCCAGAGAAATCACCCCATGTCCACGCAAATGCAAATGCACGGGTCATTTGCACGTGCCGCGGAATGAGCACGGGATTTCCTTCGGCCCGGGGACCTGCGATCACGCTCGGTGCACGCATCATCGACACCGCCGCGCACCCCCGGGAACCGCCGCCCACCCGACCGAAGAAACCGGCGACGAATACCATGTGCGAAAGTGCCACGTCAAGGGTGCGCGCTCCCCCATGCCCCTGTAACCGCACACCACTTGACGTGGGGAGACAGGGTGCGAGTCCGGTGTCATAACTTGCCAACCCGCCCCGACCGCGACCACACTTGAATCCGACGGGGGAGACTCCGTGAGCCTGGATCGTCCCGGTCCGTCCCCGTCACCGCGAGCCGGCGCCGCCGACAGGCGCACCTTCGCATCCCCCACATCCGTAACGACTCGCGACCGCAGAGCCGTCCAGACTGGAGTGAGCATGGTCGTCCACCCTCGGGTGCAGACGCTGACCCAGGCCTTCCTCGCCAATGCCGACCAGGAGGCCCCCGGCCTCGTCCAGGGCCTGTACCTGACCGGCTCGGTCGCTCTCGGCGACTTCCGCCCGCACACCAGCGACGTCGACTTCGTCATCGTCACCGAACGCCACCCGGTGGGGGAAGAACTCGACGCGCTGCGCCGCATCCACCACCGGACCGGACACCAGGTGCCCGCGCCGCAGTTCAACGGAATCCACGTCACCTGGGACGAGCTGGGACGCGACCCCTCCGAGTGCGGCCCCGTCCCCTCCGTCATCAACGGCCGCTTCCGCGCCCGCGCCACCGCCGACGTCAACCCGGTGACCTGGCACGTCCTGGCCGAACGGGGCGTCACCGCCCGGGGCCCCCACCCGGTCGAACTGGACGTGTGGGACGAACCCGAGAGCCTGCGCACCTGGTCCCTGGGGTCGTTGGACGAGCAGTGGCGCCGATGGCGGGAGAAGGCCGGGCGCCTGGTCACCCCCCGCGGCCTGGCCGTGCTCGGTTCCCTCGCCCCCTCCTGGAGCGTGCTGAGCGTGAGCCGCCTGCACTTCACCCTCAAGACCGGCGAGATCACCTCCAAGTCCGGCGCGGGCGCCTACGCGCTGCACGCCTTCCCCGAGCGCTGGCAGCGCATCGTCAACGAGTGCCTGCGAGTGCGTCGCGGGGCCCGGTCGCCCTCCCTGTACGAGAGCGCGCTGGCCCGTCGCCGCGCCGCCCTGGACTACATCGAGATGGTCCTGGACGAGTCATTGCGCCCCGGCCTGGCCACCTGAGCCCGAGCGCCCGCTCCGGCCCCTCCCGCGCTCCGGCCTTCGCTCTCGCGTCCCCCTCCGCCATGGCCCACGACTATTCTGGGTCGTATGACCATGCGCCCCATCGTCCGATTCGGCGATCCAGTCCTCGTCACCAAGACCACCCCCGTCACCACGTTCGACCAGCGTACGGAGAAGCTGGTGCGGGACCTGCTCGACACCGTCGACGCTCCCGGTCGGGCCGGGGTGGCCGCCACCCAGATCGGTGTGGGCTCACGGGTGTTCAGCTACGCCGTCGAGGATCGCGTCGGGTACGTGATCAACCCCGAGATCGTGGAGTTGTCCGAGGAGCTCCAGGACTGCGACGAGGGCTGCCTGTCCATCCCCCGACTCTGGTACCGGACCAAGCGCGCCCAAAGGGCCGTGGTCAAGGGCGTCGACCTGCGCAACGAGCCGATCACCGTGGAGGGCACCGGGCTCATGGCGCAGTGCCTGCAACACGAGACCGACCACCTGGACGGCATGCTCTACATCGACCGGCTCTCCCCCGAGGACCGCAAGCGGGCGCTGCGCGACATCCGCCATTCGGATTGGTTCCTGCCCGCGGAAAAGCCCGCGCCGACCACTTCGGTGCGCCTGCCCAGCGCCTTCGGCGGCAACGCTTGACCCTCCCTTGACCCGTGCCCGGGGCCGCCCCGGCCCCGGGGCCCCTCGCCTACCGGCCGGTACGTGCCGTTCTGGTCGTACCCCCCGGGTATCTTCGGACAGACCCCGCTCTCTCCTCCTCATCATCACGAGTCAACTCACAGTGCACATATCACCACGATCTCGTATGGTCGGCTGAGGTACCTCCGCCCCTCCCGTGACGGAAGACGGACCGTCCCCCGGGCATGGCCGACTCACTCAGACCATCGCCGGAGCTCACATGACTTCCACTCCTCGTAACGCCTCACGACGCGCCCTGCCCCTGGCCGCCGCCACCGTCGGCGCCGCGACCCTCCTGAACCTGTCCGGTGTGGCCCACGCGGACCCGGACGACGTGGACATCGACGAACTCACCGCGCGCGCCGATGAGCTCGAGGAGACCTACGACGGCGAACTGCTCCAGTTCACCGAGATCAAGGACCGGGTGGACGAGGCGGAGGAGACCCTCGAAGAACTCGAGGGGCGTCTGGAGAGCTCCCGGACCGGCGTGTCCGCCATCGCCGCCGCCCAGTACAAGAGCGACGGCTTCGACCCGACGCTGCAGATCGTGTTCTCCAGTGAGCCGGAGGACATGTTCGCCGACGCCGCGACCGTCAACTACCTGGGAGAGAGCCAGGCCGAGGAGATCACCGAACTCATCGACCTGCGCGACGATCAGGCCTCGGTCACCGAGGAACTCCAGAACGAGCTGTCGGAGGCCTCCGACCTCATCGACACCCTCGAGGAGGAGCGCGAGGAGGTCACCGAGCGCATCGCCGAGTACGAGGCGGAGCAGGTCCCCGAGACCCCCGGCGACGGCAGCATCCCCGACAGCGCCCGCGGCGGTGGTTGGGAGCAGACCCAGCCCCGGATGGCGGCCATTCGCGACGAGGTCATCATGGAGTTCGGCGCGCCCTTCCCCGTGGGCTGTTACCGCCCCAGCGCCGACGACCACGGTGACGGCCGGGCCTGCGACTTCATGATGAGCGCCAACGGTGCCGCCCCCACCGAGGCCAACCGTCAGTTGGGCACCCAGATCGCCGACTACGGCATCGCCAACGCCGACCGACTGGGCATCAAGTACATCATCTGGGAACAGCAGATCTGGCAGTCGACCTCACGCCAGTGGACGTTCATGAACGACCGAGGCGACCTGACCCAGAACCACTACGACCACGTGCACATCAGCTCGTACTGATCGGATCGTTCCTTCCGCCCCACACCGGTCACCGGGACCGGCGCAGGGCGAGGGGGACGACCGCGGCGAGGGCGACGGCGACCACCGCGAGCGCCGGCCCGTAGCCGAGCAGCTGGATCACCAGGCCCAGCCCGACCGAGCCCGCGCCGGTACCGGCGTCGTAGCCGATGTTCCACACCGCGCTGGCCCGGCCGTGCCCGGTGGGACCGGCGCGCTCCAGCATCACGGTGACGGTCTCGTTCTGCACCGCGCCGAAGCCCAGGCCGAACAAGGCGGCGCCCGAGAGCACCAGTGCGGCCGTCGTCGCGCCGGGGACGGCGTCGCCGTTGCTCCACAACCCCGCCGCGAGCAGTGCCATGCCCAGCACCGCGACGAGCGCCCCGGGCAGCAGCAGGATCGTCCGGCCGTGCCGGTCGAACAGCACCCCGGCGGTCCAACGCCCGGTCACCAACAACAGCGCGTACCCGGCCAGCAGGGCGCTGACCAGCCAGGCCGACTCCTCCAGGGGGATGGCGAGGAAGGTGACGATCCCACTGGCGGCCGAGGACAGCACCAGCATCAGCACCAACGGCGCGGCCAGGGCGGCGAACAGTGGCAGGCCACGAGGTGCCGGTCGTGTGTCCTCGGAGACCTGCCCCGCGTAGCGGAGCACGGCTCGGTTGCGGCCACCGTCGGCGAACAGGATCCCCGAGGACAGGACGGCGGCCACCACACCGCAGATCCCGGTGAGCCAGAACGCGGTGTCGAAGCCGAACCGAAGGGCGAGCGCCACCCCGCCGGGCAGGATCACGATCTGTGGCAGCCCCACGGCCAGCCCGTAGTATCCGGTGGCCCTGCCGACCTGGGCCGGAGGCACCAGACGGGCGGCCAACGCGGTGCCGGCCACGGTCACCATGCCGAACCCGATACCACGCACCGCCGACACCGCGACGAGCGCTCCGAGGTCGGTGGTGAGGGAGAACAACGGGGTCGGCAGGCCCATGATGAGAGCACCGACCGGGAACGCCCATTGGTAACCGGCGGCCCGATCCAGCAGCCAGGGCATGCCCAGCTGGGTCAGGACCGTGGTGAGCATGAAGACGGCCGTGGTGGCCCCGGCGCCGAACTCGCCGGCACCGCCGCGGGTGGCCCACAGGGGCACCAGCGGCAGGACCGCCGCGAAGCCGCACAGGCCGACCGCCGTGGCCAGGATGAGAAGGGTGAATCCGCGCCCCTTCAGCCCCGGGATGTCATCGGGGGAGGTGACGCTCCCAGAGGAAGAACCGGATCGGATCATCCCCCCTTTGTACCGGGGTCGACACGTACTGTCTAAACACCCTCTTCGCCCTGGTTCGTTCCGTTACCCCGGGTGACGCCGCTACCCGTCCCGCCCGGCGGTTCCCTCACGCGGTTCGTGGAGTCGTTCGTCGAGCCACACGCGCAGACGGGCCACCAGTTCGGAATCGACCGCCCGTTCGGCGTGCCCCATACCGGGGATGATCCACAGGTCCTTGGGATGGCGCGCCGCGTCGTAGATGGCCGTGGCGTGGGTGACGGGGAAGTAGGCGTCGGAGTCGCCGTGCACCACCAGAAGGGGCGCGGGCGCGACCTGGCCGGCGATCTCCCGCGGTTCGGCCGGGACGGGGTTCCAGTGCCGGTCGGTGACCCGGACCTTGCGGAAACGCCGAAGGACGGCCCTGCCCAGCGTCTTCTCGATGCTCAGGTGCAGCAGGCGCATGGCCCGGGTGCCCCGGTAGTACCAGCGGCCGGGGCCGCTGACGGAGACCACCGCGGTGCTTCCGCCGTAGATGGCCGCGTGGCGGATGGCCACGGCCGCACCCATGGAGAACCCGACGGTGGCGATCCGGTGGTAACCGAGTTCGCGCAACCGACCGACGACGGCCTCCAGGTCGTGGATCTCGGCGTTGCCGACGGTGCTGTGACCGCCGGAGCCGTGATGCCCTCGGAAGTCGAAGGTCATGACGTCGCCGACGGACATCAGTCCTTCGGCGATGCCCCGGGTGTGCGGGCTCTGGTGACTACCGGTGAAGCCGTTGGCCAGGACCACGGCGGTGGTGCGGGGTTCGCTGCCTCGCAGCAGAACGGCGTCGATCCCCACACCGTCGGAGGTGGTGAGCCGGTAACGGTGCTCCCGCGGACGCGCGGTGTGATGGTCGGTGGTGTCGGACACCGTTCCATCGTGCCCGATCAACTCCGGTCGGTGGGTCCCGACCCCGGTGTGTCGTTACCGGGCCCGTACCGTCGGTCGATCCACTCCTCCGGGTGGAATCGTCCTCCGTCCTGGTCGCGGCCGGTCCCCGGGTAGGGGTTCGGGTCGTCGGAGAGGAAGTCGCCCGGGGCGTGCCCGGGCGTGGGCGGCGGGCCGCCGAACATGTCGCCGGACCCCTCCCCTGGGCCCGGCGAGCCGAAGGGCGGAGCACCGTAGGGAGAACCCGGGATCGGGCCCTGTGGCGCACCGGGGGGCGGGCCCTGCGGCGGTCGGGGCTCCCAGGCGTCGGGGGCCGAACCCCACGAGCCGGGCTGCGGGCCCGTTCCGTAGCCGCCGGGCAGCGGGTTCGGAGCACCCGGCGAAGGTCCCTGCCGGTGAGACCGCTGGGGCGGCATGGGCGGCTGCGGGGGTCCGGGGTGCCGGGGCCGAGGCTCCCGGCCGTCGAGGCCTGGTCGTCCGTCTCCGAGACCGTCCGGCGTGCCCGGAGCGCCGTAGGAGGGCCCGGGAGCGCCGGGGGGTGGACCCTGCGGAGCGGGCGCTCCGAGGAGTCCGGGACTTCCGAACGGCGGGGTGCCCGCGGGCGGACTCTGTTCCGGCGTCACCCCGGTGGCCTCCTGCGGCTCCGGCGCGGATTCGACCGCCTCGAACTCGCCGGTGTACCCCTCCTCGTACTCGTCGTCGTAGTAGTCGTCCTCGTGGTCGCCGTACTCGTCGGCCTTGGCCAGCTCCGAGGCCGGCGGGAAGACGATCGAGCGCAGGTTGAGGGCGACGTGCACGAGGATCGGCACGACGAGGCTGCCCGTGCCCAGATACAGGATGGTGAAGAGCGTGCCGGAGAAACCGGCGCTGACCAGCCCCCACCAGCCCTGGTAGAGGTGGGCCAGGGAGAACAGCACCACCGACAGGACCGCCGCGATCCACAGCGGCACGTCCATGCTCGCCATCAGGACGATGAACAGCCCTCGGTAGAGCAGTTCGGCGAACACACCACCGGTGACCGCCATGCCCGCGGCCAGGGCGCGTTCCCTGGGAGTGCGCGGCAGCAGCAGGTGTTGGCGACGGCCGGGCTCGGGCAGTGTCATGGGTTTGGCGGGCGCCCGGCGGCCGCGGTGCCCGCGGTGGCCCTTGCGCCCGCGCGGCTCCTCCGACGCACCGCCGCCCCCCTTCTTCTTGCCGAACTCCGGCAGCTTCTCCAGGACCGGGTACCGCTCCTTGGTGGGCACGCCGTTGACCAACAGCCAGAAGGCGAGCAGCGCCACCAGACCACCGAGGGCGCCTCCCACGATCGGACCCCACGCGTCGGGGAACCGCAGCCCGAGGTCGACCGCGTGCAGATTCGGCGAGGTGAGCACCACCGTGAGCACGAGTACGCCCCACAGGACGTGGACGCCCATCGTGACGGCGTACAGCAGTTCCAGGGCACGCCCATCGCCCTCGCGGCGGGACAGCCACGAGAACGCGCGTCTCCCGAGGAACGGCTCACCGATCGCCGCGAAGAACAGGAGCAGGACCGTCAGCAGGGTCCCGGTGATACTGAACTGGGGAAGAATCTCCGACCAAGGCACGGGGCACAGCCTAGAAGAACATCTCGGGTCATAGCGCCCCGAAGCAGCCTTCTGTGGATGACCACCGGTCCTCCTCTTGTGATCAAGCCGGTGAACGGCGACCGTAGAGGGTGTCACAGGTCACACTTTCGGTGGTGGCCCTGGAGACCACCACCCGGACCCCGAAGGGCTGGGTAGCAGGGATGGCAGATCGAACCGTAGCCGTACCGAGGGCCGACAGGCCCCAGAACATCCGCAACGTCGCACTGGTCGGCCCGACCGGGGCCGGCAAGACGAGCCTGGTCGAAGCGCTCCTCCTCGCAGCCGGGGAGATCCGACGCCCCGGCAGCGTGGAGGAGGGCACGACCGTCAGCGACCACGACGACGTCGAGATCCGCCGACACCGGTCCGTCCACCTCACCGTGAGCCCGGTGATGGTGGACGGGGTCAAGGTGAACCTGCTGGACACCCCCGGCTACGCCGACTTCATCGGGGCGATGCGCGCCGGCCTGCGCGGCGCCGACGCCGCCCTGTTCGTGATCTCCGCCCTGGACGGGGTGGACGGCCGCACCCGACTGCTGTGGCGCGAGTGCGCCGCCGTGGGCATGCCACGGGCGGTG
>NZ_DYZD01000071.1 GCF_020741345.1 Nocardiopsis listeri | reverse complement strand
GAGATGATCGAGCGGCTGGAGCCGCTGACGGCGCGGTTCTACGCCCTCGGCCCCGACGCCCCGGACGACGAGGTCGTGTCCTTGATCGACGATTGGGTCACCGGGCTGGAACCACTGTCAGCGCGGCTGGCCGGTATGCCCGAGCCCGGCCCGAAGGCCTCGGCCCTGCTGGACGAACTGTACGAGCAGGCCCTCGAACCCGTCCAGCACCGGGTGCTGCGCCGGGTCCTACAGCGGTTGGAGCATGAACGGCGACCGGCCGGGTCCTGACCCCACCAAGCCCTGTGGTCCGGGCCAAGCCCTACGGCCTTGGCTCCGAAGCGGCGTCAGAGTTTTGAGTGGACCGTGCTCGCGTCCATCGACCAGAGGGATCCACCATGACCGCCCCGTCGAAGCCGATCGCCGTCGAGGAGTTCTTCGGCCCGCCCACCCGCAGCCGGGCGGTGTTGTTCCCCGGACGGCACCAGGGTCGCCTACCTCCCTCTATCCGGCGAACTCCCGGACCGGACGGCCGTGGACGCCGGGGCGGATCTTGAAGAGCGAGCCGGACAACGGTTCCTCGTCCGGTTCCAGGTCTTCCCGGGACGTGGTCATGTAGAGGGTGCCCAGGTCCTCGTCACCGAAGGTGCACGCCGTGACCTTCTGGACCGGTAGCGAGATCACCTCGTCCAGATCACCGTCGGGGGTGTAGCGGTGTACCTGGCCGGCGTTGACGATCGCGGTCCATATGCCGCCCTCCGCGTCGACGACCAGGCCGTCGGGCAGGCCACCGTCCCGTATCCGGGCCAGGACGCGGCGGTCGGTCAGGCCACGGTCGGAGTCCCAGTCGAAAACGGCGACGCAACCGGTGTCGGTGTCGTTGTAGTAGGCGAATCGACCATCGGGCGACCAGTCGATGCCGTTGGAGACGGTGACGTGGGGAAGCACGGTGGTCACCTCCAGCTCCGGCGTGAGGCGGTAGAGGGCGGCCGTCCCCGGTGTCTTGCCGTAGGCCATCGATCCGCAGTAGAAGGTTCCGTCCGGGGCGCAGCCGCCTTCGTTCATGCGGATGCCCGGGTCGGTCCAGATCTCGACCCGGCGCCGTTCCTCGCCCTGATCGTCGAACAGCGCCACCCCGCGTTCCACGCCCACGATCGCTCCCCCACCGGCGCGGGGGCGCACGACCGCGGCGACGTCGTCCACGTGCCTTCGGGAGACGTCACCGGAGGGCGTCAGGCCCAACACGTCACCGCGGGTCATGTCGACCCAGCGCAACCCACCCCAGGACGGTGACCAGCAAGGTCCCTCGCCATGCTCGGTGATCGGATCGGTGACCCGTTCCACCTTCACGATCGCGTCCCCCTTCGTCATGTGCCCCGGCCCCGCCCAGGCGTCGTAGCCGACACCTCCCACATGAACACGCACGGTGATCATATCGTCTACAATACGTGAGGCCATGAGTTCCGCACCCGATCGGTCAGGTCCGACACCCAGGTCCTTTTGGCGCCCAGCCTGGAACCGGGTGCGCACCAACGCCTGGTCGGTGCTCCAGCAGTCGGCCGCCGCGGGACTGGCCTGGATCCTGGCCGAGTGGCTGGTGGCGGGGGACCATCATCCGTTCTTCGCCCCGATCGCCGCCGTGGTCGCGCTCAACACCGGCTTCGGGGTCCGCGGGGTACAGGCGGTGAACCTGCTCACCGGCACCCTGATCGGCATCATCGTCGGCGCGTCGGCGGTGTGGCTGATCAGCACGCCCAGTCTCGGGCTGGTCGTGGCGACCCTGATCGCGACGCTGGTCGCCGTCGCGGTGGGCGCCGCCCGAGTGACCATCGCACAGGCCGCGGCCGCCGCCATCCTCACCGTGACCATCCCCTACGGAGGGGATGGCGGACCGCAAAGACTGTTCGACGCCGCGTTGGGCGCGGGCGTGGCACTGGTCTTCAGCCAGTTGCTCTTCCCCACCCATCCGCTGCGCCTGCTCTCCCAGGCCGAGCACGAGCTGGTCTTCCATCTACACCGCTTGTTGGTCAGGACCGCTCACGTCGCCGACCGGCGAGACGACGCGCAGAGCGAGGTACAGGACGCGCTCGTCTCGACGCACACCGCCATCGCGGACCTGGAATCGGCTCGATCGGCCGCTCTCGACATCGTTGACCGCACCCTCCGAGGGGTGTATCTGCGCCAACGGACCCGGACGCGAGTCGCGGCCGCCGGCCCCTTGGAGGGCGTGGCCGTGATGTGCACGCTCGTGGCGACGACGGTGCTGTCCGCCCCCGGGAAATCACAGACGGCCCTGGCCGCGGTCGTGCGTGAGGTCGCGGACGTGTTCGCGCGTGTGGCCGAGGCCCGTTCCACCGACGGCGCGTGGGGGGCGGCGGCCTTCTGGGACGCGGCGGCGCTGCGAGCCGAGGAGCTGCGCGAGACCCTTCCCGGGCTCCGAAGGCGACTGGAGGATTCGGGTCCGGAGACCGACGCGGCGATCAGCGCCATCGACATCCTCTGCGACACGCTTCGCCGAACGGCGAAGTAGGGCGCGTCATCGGTTCACGGCGTCTACCGCCCCTTTTGTCTCCGATGGGGCACGTGGAAGTGCGGCCCCATGGTCGACTGCCCGCGGCGTTGGGCGGTTCGGGGGTGTTCGTGCGGGTCGCCGTTCCCCGGGTGGTCGACACTCATGCCCCGACGCGAAAGACCCCACCGGAGGGTCTCCGGTGGGGCGAAGCTCCATGTCAACGACGGATGGCCGGAATCACCCGGCACCACCGTGTGGGGGAGTCAGTGGTGGGCCGGGGTCAGCGAACCCAGACGTCCCAGGTTGCACCGTTGTACACGCACTTGTACTCGGTGAAGTCGTGGTTGTTGTCCTCCTCGACGACGTAGCTGTAGGCATCGACGAGGCATTCGAACTCCAGTTCGAAGCCACCACCGACGACCTCCCAGTCGGCCGCGTGCGCGGGGCTCGCGGCGAGCGGGAGGGCCAAGGCCGCCGCTCCGATCGCGAGTCCACCGGCGATGCGCTGCGACATAGACATGTACTTCCTCCGAAATATGGGGTTTTGTGGGCTCTCCCCGCGTATCACGAGGAGAGGTCGTGCCGACCACTCGAACGATGGTCGGTTCTTCCCGGACTCACTGACCGGAGTCCGGTAGGCCTCTCATCGGGCACGGGCCGGACGGGCCGTCGGACCGATCAGGCCCGAAGAGCCTGATCGTGACCATCGTCGGAATCCCGGCCCATGTGTGATCGAGTGGCTACTCGCCGACACCGACCAACCTAGAAAACGAAAGCCGTCGAATCGTCCGACTTGAGGACGAAGTGACCACCGACGAACGTTCACGTCCGCACGCCGTGGGTCAACGAAAGTTCAGTGACCCGGTTGACGATCGTCGATCCCCGACCGGGCGACCCGCGGACGTCCCGCGAGAGTGCTCACCCTCCGCCACTCCCCCGGACGTACTCCTATCTTCACGTCTCGACACCATTATCGGGACGTAATTCGCATAACGCCAAAAACGGACACAGGGCGCCATGGTTTCGCTGATATGAGCAATACGTCGGCGGGAACAGTACTCTGGCCGAGTCACCTGACCATGACCCCGTTGAGTCAGCGTCAAGCATGAGGAGGAAATTACTTGCTGACCCGCCTACACGACTTCATGAGACTGCGTACCTCACCCCCGATCTTCTTCGGATCGGCCGCGGTGATCATCGCCTTTGTTGTCGGAACCATCGTCTTCACCGAGCCGCTCGACGCGGCCGTAACGGTCGCTTCGGAATGGCTGTACGCCAACCTGGGCTGGTTCTACATTCTCGGCCTCACCCTGTTTCTGGGCTTTTTGATCTTTATCGCCCTCAGCCGATTCGGGCGGGTGAAGCTGGGTCCGCACGATGAGCCTCCCGAACACTCCGGACCTGCGTGGTTCGCCATGCTCTTCGCCGCCGGCATCGGCAGCATCCTGATGTTCTGGGGCGTGGCCGAACCCATCAGCCATTTCGGCGAACCTCCGCGTGAACCCTCTTTGGGCATCACACCGGAGTCGACGGCCGCCGCCGAGGACGCGATGAACTTCACGTTCTATCACTTCACCCTGCACACCTGGGCCATTTTCACGCTGCCGGCATTGTGCTTCGCCTACTTCATCCATAAACGGAATCTGCCACCGCGTGTCAGCTCGATCTTCCAACCGATCATCGGCGAGGGGATCCACGGACCGATCGGCCGATTCATCGACATCGTCGCCATCGTCGGAACGGTCTTCGGCATCGCGGTCTCCCTCGGCTTGGGCGCCCTACAGATCAATAGCGGAATCAACCAGGTTTTCGGAATCCCCGAGAGCGCCATGTGGCAATTGATCATCATCGGCGTCGTCGGCGGGGTGGCGATGATCTCCGTCGCCCTGGGGCTGGACCGTGGGATCAAGGTCCTGTCCAACATCAACATCTGGATGGCCATCGCCTTGCTGGTGTTCATCCTGGTGACGGGTTCCACCCTCTTCGTGCTCAAGGGCACCATCGAGTCATTCGGCAGTTACCTGATGAACCTGCCGGAATTGGCCCTGTGGAACGACACCTTCGCCGACTCCGGCTGGCAGACCGACTGGACGGTGTTCTATTGGGCCTGGACGATCAGTTGGTCCCCGTTCGTGGGCATCTTCATCTCCCGCATCTCCAGGGGACGGACCATTCGCGGATTCGTCTCGGGTGTGCTTCTCGTTCCGGCGGGCTTCTCGGTGGTGTGGTTCGGCATCTTCGGGTTCTCCGCGTTCGACATCGAACTCCACGGAGACGGCGGACTGGTGGAAAGCGTCGTGGAACAGGAGGACATCCCCGGGGCGCTGTTCGCGTTCTTGGAGCACTACCCCGCTGTCGGCTTCACCTCGGTGATCGCCATCATCCTGGTGATCGTCTTCTTCATCACCTCGGTGGACTCCGCGGCCCTGGTCGCCGACACGATGGCCAATGGCCACGAGGACTTCAACCCGTTGGGGCAACGGATCTTCTGGGCCATCGCCATCGCGGTGGTGACCGCGACCCTGCTGGTCTTCTCCGGATCCGGTGGTCTGGAGGCGTTGGAGAAGATCATCGTCCTCGTCGGACTGCCGTTCTTCATCATGGGCTATTTCCAGATGTACGCGGTGTATCGAGCCCTGAGGGAGGACGCCGGAGAGCTGCCGCAGGTGCGGATGCGCAGGTGGAAGAAGGTCCTGCCACCGGAAGAGTACGAACGCCGCCAGGACGAGGACGAACACGACACCTCGGAGATCGTCGTCGAGCCCGAAGCCCTCGATGACCCACCGGTGCTACGCGACCCCTACATCAAGCAGACCCGGAACACCGGAACACACGGCACGTTGTCGGCGCGAACCGGTTCGACCAAGCACACGGACCACCGGCAGGAGCGACCGCCGCGGTCCGAGGAACAGGGACGGAAGGACTCCGAGTAGGCGAACAGCTCCGGGCCCACCTGACTCGGGACGTACCGGAGGTCTTCGACATAGGTGGCGGCTTGGGCATGCCCACGAGCCCCGGCGGTGGCCGGAGCCGAACCGAACGGACACAAGACCCGGACGGGCGGCTCGCACGAAAGTGCGAAGCCGCCCGTCCGGGTCTTGCTCAGCCTTCTGTTCGAGGCATCCGGGGCATCCGCGGGCCTGCCTTACGCGGCCTGCGCGGCTTGACCGGTTGCGGACTGTCGGAGGTCGATGATTTATGGCCGGCCATGCCCGGGCCGACGAGGGCCTGCGCGGTGACGGCCACGCGGGACTGCTGTGGCTCCTGTGGGATCGGCCCGGATTCCTTGAGGGGCCGCTGTGTCGTGCGGGGCCGCTCGGGAATCGAGGCCGAGTGCTCCCCCGGTGTGTCCGAGGTCGAGGGTCCGTCCATCCGGACCACACGGACCCTTCCGGCCTTGCGGCCGGGCACGCGCTGGTGGCGGACCTTCTCGTCCTTCCGAGTCTCCTTGATCTCCCGGGTCTTCGGGGCGGGGGCCATCTCCTGGGGGGCAACCTTACGTGGGGCGACGTCCGTGACCTCGTCCATGTCGGTACCCGGGGCAGAGATGGCCGATGGGGTCTCCTCCCACCCGGAGTCGTCGTAGTCGTCGGCAGCGGCCGGGTCGGCACCTCCAACCGTGTCATGGAAGACAGCGAAGGCGGCGGCGATAACGGCTCCGTCGTCCGGAACGCTCCAATCCCTGTTCCCGGCTTCGCGGCCCGTGCCCTCGGTTGTGATCACGCCCTCCGCCGCGCCGGTGGTCACGGCCTCGTCGAAGCCTTCGTCGGCCAAAGACTCGGGTTCCTCGTTCCAGGCCCGGGTGAGCCGATCCCAAACGGCGCTATCACCCACCGGCGTGAACGCGTCGTCATCGGCCCAGTCCTCGGCCACGAGTACCGGACGGCCGCGTTCCGCTTCCCACACCTCGGTGTCACGGCGTGAGGACGGTCGTTCCGTCCGCTCTGACAGCGCGTGGTCCGCCTCCTGGTAGGTGAGGACGGCCTCGCGGACCTCCTCCGCGGTCGATCCCGCCCAGGAACAGTGGAACAGGGTGGAGAGCGGCTGGCTGGTCTGCGAGATCAGCCCGTCGGCGTCGACCACGCAGTTGCCGCCCAGTGGCCAGCTGCCCAGGATGACCGCAGTGACGCCACGGTGCTGTCCGTGCAGCAACAATCCGGACAGAGCGTGCTCGTGGCGGGGGTCGGGGGAGGCGATCAGGGCGAGAGGCGCCCGCTCTCGCGCGTCCATGGCGTGCAGCTCCGAGGCCAGGAACGCCAGTGCGTCCTCCATCGTGGGAACCATGGTCACCGGTTCGCACGGCCGATCGCGTAGCAGGTCTCGACCGGTCGCGCCGAACAGCCGGACGACCTCGCGTTCGATGATCAGGACACGCACCGCGAGAGGCTCGGCCAGGTCGAGGGCGTTGGCGATGAGACGTCGGACCGCGGCGTCGGCGCCCTTGCCGATGAGGCCCAGGCCGGGGACGTGATCCAACTCCAGGGTCACGCGCTCGTGGATCTCGTCGGTGGGTTCGGGACGCTCTGGCGGTGCCGGGAGCGCCAGGCGGCGCGGATGTCCGGCACGCAGGCGCGGCCGGGGCAGGCTGAGCGCCATCCTCGGTACGAAGGAGCCTCTTTTGCCCAGCAGGTAGCCCCCGGCCAGGCCGGCGAAGGCCACGGTCGCGGCGACACCGCCGTCGGGGACCTCCAGGACGACGACGCGAGGGCCGTCCTCCTCGGTGGCGGCGGAGGCGTTGTCCAAGGTGACGACGGGCTGTTCGGCCTCGGCTTCGGTCTCTGCCTGATTCTCCCCCTGTGGGGAGGGCACCGGAGCGGGTGCCAGGGTGTAGGCGATCTCGACTCGGCGTTGGGTCTGCGCCGGTCCCTCGATCTCCTGGTCGGAGCCCTTACCGGTGATCTCGGTGTCGGGAGCGTCCTCGCCCAGTGACTCCGTCAGGTGCTCGGCGAGCGCTCGAGCCCGTTCTTCGGACAGTTCCTGGTTGCGTTCGGCGTCGCCGCTGGGGTCGGTGTGACCGATGATCCGAACGGGGACGTCCGGGTCCCAGTGGTCTCCGAGCATCTCGACGGTGGGCGCCAGGTCTTGTCGCATTTGTTCGGTCAGCTCCGCGGACCCCAGTTCGAATCCGCTGACGGTACGGGTCCGTTCGACGGGTGCCTGTTCCACGTCGTCCTGGGCGGCCTCGGGCGCCTCGTCCTCGTTCTCGCTCTGCTCCGCCGGGGCGACGGTGTCGGCGAACGCGACGGCGGGGGTGAGGGCGGTGGCCGCCACGGCCGTGGCGGCCACCGCCTGGAGCGGCCCGAGCGGACGCAGACGCAGGGCGACACCGCGCAGGCGCGCCACGGACTCGGCCACGATCGCCAGCGCGAACAGTCCCCACAGCGCCCACAGGGCCGTGATCAGCGCGGCGGTGAGCACACCCGGCGGGGTCCGCCATCCGCGTAGATGGGCCAGGGCCACGTCCCACGACGTGGGCAGGTCGGGCCAGTCCACGTGCCAGAGCAGGACGTAGGGCAGACCGATAAGGAAGGCGAGCGCGAATGCGACCGCGCAGAGCCGGCTCAAAGGGTGCATCTCCGCCTCACTGTGCTGGGGTCAAGGGGTGGGTTGTGTGTGGGGGCGTGCGGTGGCCGTCGTCTCGACGGTGGTCGAGCCGGCGGGGATCAGACTGAACGAGTAGGACAGGGCACAGGTCACGGTCACGGTGTCACCGCTGACGCTGACGGTGCCGTCGGCTCCGGCGGAGCCGAGGAATGCCTGGGCCGCCGCCGCGGCCGCGGCGGCGTCCAGCGGTACTTCCTCGGCGCCCTCCCGGTAGGTCTCCCAGTCGAGTTGTTGGGCGCCCACGCGGGCTGCCTCCTGGGCGAGCGTCGCGGTCTGGCGGCGGGTCTGGAGCAGTTCCCCGCCTTCGTAGACGAGTCCGAGGCACAGGAGGAAGGCGAGCGCCATGATCACGACGAAGGCGCTCACCTGGCCGCGGTCGTCCCGCGTCGTGGCGGTGTTCATGGGGTCCCCCGAAAGGTGTCCACGGCGACGGTGGCGTCGCCCTCGATGCTGCGGCTGCCGGGGAAGGCGACCCCGAGCAGGTCGGAGAAGCTCACCGTGCAGGTCACGGTCACCGAGACCGCCCCACCGGCGGTGAGACCGCCGTGGTCGACGCTCGTGGTGTGGTCGGAGCAGGCCAACCCCTGTTCCCGAAGCGTCGCGGAGGCGATGGTGGTCGCCGCCGCCGAGGCCTCCCCGGGGGTGCGTTCCAGGGAGGCCGCTCGGGCGGCGGCGTGGGCGACCTCGTCGACGGTGGTGCCCGCGTCGACGGTGCGTCCGGCGAAGATCATCAGCATCGCGAAGAGCAGCAGGGCGGGTGTGACGATGGCGAGTTCCACCGACGCGGAGCCCCGGTCACGTTTCCTCACGGTGTGGCACCTCCGGGGACGAAGCGTTCGACGGGGGCGACC
>NZ_DYZD01000070.1 GCF_020741345.1 Nocardiopsis listeri | reverse complement strand
CCGAGGGCCGGACACGGGCGGAGCCGACCCGGCCTGGTCCGAACCGCACTACCGTGGTGGCCATGACCCGCATCATCGCCGGGGCGGCGGGCGGTCGACGCATCGACGCCCCCGACGGCCGCACCACCAGGCCCACCAGTGACCGCGCCCGGGAGGCGTTGTTCGCCTCCGTCCAGTCCGACCTCGGCTCCCTCGACGGGATCCGGGTGATGGACCTGTACGCCGGATCGGGCGCCATCGGCCTGGAGGCCCTCTCGCGCGGCGCGTCCCACGCCCTGATGGTGGAGGCCGACCGCAAGGCGGCACAGGTGGTGCGCGCGAACATCTCGACCCTGAGGCTGCCCGGGGCCGAACTGGCCGTGGACCGCGTGGAACGGGTGCTGGCGCGCGGCAACACCGGCGCCCCCTACGACCTGGTGGTGGCGGACCCGCCCTACCCGGTCACCGAGGAGGAGATCGCCGGGGTCCTCGCCGACCTGGTCGATCACGGTTGGTCGGCCGAGGACACGGTCGTGGTGATGGAGCGTTCCAAGCGCAGCCCGGAACCGACCTGGCCCAAGGGCGTCGAACTCGACCGCAGCCGCAAGTACGGCGAGGCGATCCTCTGGTACGCCCGCGCCATCACCTAGGCGCGGTCCCGGAGCCACAGGGGTCGCCCGTTCAGGCGCCTGGACACGAAGAAGCGCCGGCGGTGGCGCCAAAAGACAGAGTCACGGGAACGTGTCCCCGGAGTCCGCACTGTGTGTGAATGTGGGCACTAAGGGGGAGTTGCCCGAATCGGTGTGGAGTCCAACCCCTACGATCGCGGTACCCGCGAGTAGTTCAGGAGAGGGGCGATCCACCGTGCGCAGAGCTGTCTGTCCGGGTTCCTTCGACCCGGTCACCTACGGTCACATCGACATCATCGGGCGAGCCGCAAAACAGTACGACGAGGTCATCGCCGCCGTACTGAACAACGTCAACAAGCGGGGTCTCTTCGCCGTCCCCGAAAAGCTCGACATGCTTCGCGAGGGCACGTCCGAGTTCGGCAACGTGCGTGTCAGCGAGTTCGACGGGATGCTCGTCGACTTCTGCCGCGAGAACGACATCGGGACCATCGTGCGCAGCCTGCGCTCGGTCAGCGACTTCGACTACGAGTTGCAGATCGCGCAGATGAACTACCGGCTCTCCGGAGTGGAGACCGTCTTCATGACGGCCAACCCGCAGTACTCGTTCCTGTCGTCCAGCCTGGTCCGCGAGATCGCCCTGCACCGCGGCGACGTCTCCAGCCTGGTCACGCCCTACGTCCAGGGACGGCTCAAGGACAAGTACGAGGAGAAGCGGGCCGAGTAGGATCTCCCGGCCCTGATTTGGGTGCGAGGGGACATGGTAGGTAGAATCCTGGTTCGACCATGGGCGTCGCCGGTCTTCGGCGTGCGCTCAGGCCGGTCAGCACCACCGTGAACGACCGACGCGCAGGCGTCGGCGAGCTCGTGCCCGGCCCCCGGAACCTCTTTTGAAAGCGCGATCACTCTGTCTCGTCTAGATCCCCGTGACCCGTACGTGGTCGACACCCGCCCGCTGGGCCGCCAGCCGGGGTCGATGCGGACCGTCAACCGTATCGTGACCCTTGCCGAAGGGTTCGAGACGGCGATGGCCGGCGTGCCCAAGGGGCAGGAGATCGAGCTGGACCTGCGCTTGGAGGCCGTCATGGAGGGGGTCCTGGTCACCGGGACCGTCAACGGCCACCTGACCGCCGAGTGCTCCCGCTGCCTCGAACCCCTGTCCGAGGAGCTGGAAGCCCGCTTCCAGGAGATGTTCCGCTATCCCGGGGACGATGACGACGCCACCGCGACCGGTGACGAGGACTCGGGCGACGAGGATGAGGACTACTATCTAGAGGGCGACCTGCTCGACCTCGAACCGGTGGTCCGAGACGCCGTCGTGCTCGCGCTCCCACTCTCGCCGCTGTGCGGCCCGGACTGCCCCGGTCTGTGCTCCGAGTGCGGCGTCAAACTCGCCGAGGCCGGACCCGATCACGGGCACGGCGACGGCATCGACCCGCGCTGGGACGCACTTCGTGGAATCACGGAGGACCCCGGCGAGCAGTGAGCTCGTGAACCGGTCGCCCACGGTGCCCCAGGGCCCGACCGACCGGAGCACACCTTCCCCGCCACAGCGCGCGGGGTGACCAGATAAGCGACCTCCCGCGACCGCGCGGGGGTGACCCAGGAGGATTGAAGTGGCCGTCCCGAAGCGGAAGATGTCGCGGAGCAACACCCGGACCCGCCGTTCCCAGTGGAAGGCGTCGCGCCCGGTGCTGGTCAACTGCCCGCGCTGCCGTGACCCGAAGCAGCCCCACATCGCGTGCCCGACCTGCGGCACCTACAACAACCGCCAGGTCACGAACCCGGCGTAACGATGTACCGGCCCCGGGCGGCATGCGCCCGATCCCGGTCTTCGACGAACACGCAGCGGGGCGGAACCCAATGGGGATCCGCCCCGTTGTCCTGTTCAGGAGGGGATACGAGGGCCCCGGTGTCGGCCGGTCTTTGTAGAGTGAACTCGTACGGCCGGGGAAGTCTTCTTCCGCGGCACTCTCGACACCGGAAGGTTCCGGGTCCGCAGTGGCTCCCGAGATCGTGGTGGCCGCCGGGGGAGCACGCGCTCCCGCGACGATCACCTCGTTTTCGAGCGTCCCGGTCGGGCCGAGGGATCCCCACAGCACTCGCGCGCTTCGGCGCGCCCGAACCAGGGAAGCGAACTCGCGTGGCCAGTCAACTCTCCGCATCCGAGGCGAAGTCGTTCCACCGGGCGATCGGGGTCGAGGTCGACCCGAAGATCCTGCTCCGAGCCCTCACCCACCGTTCCTACGCATATGAGAAGGGCGGCCTGCCCACCAACGAACGGCTGGAGTTCCTCGGTGACTCCGTGCTGGGTCTGGTCGTCACCGACACCCTGTTCCGCAAACACCCGGACCTGCCGGAGGGCCAGCTCGCCAAGCTGCGCGCGGCGGTGGTGAACATGCGCGCCCTCGCCGACGTCGCGCGCGGGCTGGGCATCGGCGAGTACATCCGCCTGGGGCGGGGCGAGGAGGGTACCGGGGGTCGGGACAAGTCCTCGATCCTCGCCGACACCCTGGAGGCCATCATCGGCGCGGTCTACCTGGACCGTGGCCTGGACGTCGCCTCGGAGTTCGTGCACCGCCTCTTCGACCCGCTCATCGCGACCGCGTCGGGGCTGGGCGCCGGCCTGGACTGGAAGACCTCCCTGCAGGAGCTCACCGCCGCCGAGATGCTCGGTGTGCCCGAATACCACGTGGACGAGAGCGGCCCCGACCACCAGAAGACCTTCCGCGCCACCGTACGGGTGGCCGGGGAGAGCCACGGGCTGGGCGAGGGGCGTAGCAAGAAGGAGGCCGAGCAGCAGGCCGCGGAGTCGGCCTGGAAGGCCATCCGTGCCCGCTCGGACCGGGGCGCCGCCCAGGGCGGGGAGGTCCCCGCCAGGCCCCAGGGCGCCAAGGGGCAGGGCCACAAGACGAAGGGGCGTGGTTGACCCATGCCCGAACTTCCCGAGGTCGAGGTCGTGCGGCGTGGTCTCGACGAGCACGCGGTGGGTCGTCGGATCGGTGTCGTGGAGGTGCTGCACCCGCGTTCGATCCGTCGTCACGTGCCCGGGCCCGCCGACTTCGTCGGCCGGTTGGCGGGTCGCACCCCGACGGCGGTGCGCCGGCGCGGCAAGTACATGTGGCTGGTGTTGGACAGCGGCGAGATGCTGCTGACCCACCTGGGCATGAGCGGCCAGATGCTGGTGCAGCCGCAGGGCAAGCCGGACGAGAAACACCTGCGTGTGCGGTTGCCGCTGTCCGACGGTCAGGAACTGCGCTTCGTCGACCAGCGCACCTTCGGCCACCTGCTGGTGGACGAGCCGGGGGAGCAGGTCGACGTGCCGGTGTCGGTGGACCACATCGCCCTGGACCCCCTGGACCCGGAGTTCGTCCCCGAGACGTTCGTGCGGGCGCTGCGGACCAAGCGGACCGAGGTCAAGCGGGCGCTACTGGACCAGTCACTGATCAGTGGCGTGGGCAACATCTACGCCGACGAGGCGCTGTGGCGCTCCCGCCTGCACTGGTCGCGTTCCACCCGGGGGCTGAGCAACGCCCGGGCGCTGGAGTTGCTCGGACACGTCACCGAGGTGATGACGGAGGCGCTGGAGGTCGGCGGCACCACGTTCGACGGGTTGTACGTCGACGTCAACGGTGAGAGCGGTTACTTCGAGCGCGGGCTGAACGCGTACGGCCGGCGGGACCGGCCGTGCGGACGTTGCGGGACCAAGATCGTGCGCGAGGCGTTCATGAACCGTTCCTCGTTCAGTTGCCCGAGCTGTCAGCGGGCGTCCCGCTCCCGGGCCTGAGGTTCTCTGGAGAAGTCCCCTGTTCAGGGGCGAAAAACGCCCTGGACCGCCTCGGGGAAGGGTGGTGGGGCGTGTCGGTGAGGAAACTGTCGCCGCGAGGTAAGGGAGTGGCACGGCCATGGGGGAACAGGTCGAACCCGTCCGACTGACCGCGTGGGTGCGCGGTCGGGTGCAGGGAGTGGGTTTTCGCTGGTGGACGCGGTCTCGGGCGCTCGAAATCGGGCTGACCGGAGCCGCCACCAACCTCGAGGACGGACGAGTGGAGGTCGTCGCGGAGGGGCCCCGGGCCGACTGCGAGCGCCTTCTGGAGCACCTCAGAGGCGGTGGAACACCCGGTCATGTGGATTCCGTGATCGAACGTTGGTCCGTGCCAGGGGGTTCCTTCGACGGTTTCGTCGAGCGTTGAGTAGACTGGAAGGGTAACGCGGTACGAATCATCCACCGAAGAACGGCGCATCACAGCCGTGGACGGTGGCCGCGGGTCGGGGCGCCGGGCGTCAGAGCCCCGCCGTCACCGGCCGGTCGCGGCACCGGGGGTGGACCGATTCGCACCGTGCGAAACCACGTGTCCTGAGCCCCTACGGCCGGGCAGTGGTCGTTACGGACTGTTGTAATCCAATCTTGACCAGCGGCGCGCATGGTGAGACTCTTAAAGACACACCGCGCACCAACCACCCGTGACACACGACCCACGGTCGTTTCATTCCACGGGATGTCGCACGTGCGCACAACCACTGGTCACTCAGCGTGGAGGACCCACATCATGGCGAAGGCTCTGTTCGGCCACGTCGGCGGCTCCGACCCTCGGATGGTCTCGGAGATGCGACGGCTTCAGAAGCGGGTACGCGACCTCGAGGACGAGATCGGTCGTCTTCAGGCACAGAACGACCAGCTCAGCATGGCCGTCACCGACGTCGCCACCAGCGCGACCGACCGCGAGCCCGCGCTCGCCTGAACCACGACACCACGTTCGTCGCCCGCACGGGTGGGTGCGAACGAGATCTGTCGATCCACTGACGGGGACGCCGACAACAGCACTGGCGTCCCTGGACGGGTCGACCACCCGTACTTCCGCCGCTGAACTTTTCCTTTCCTTGGCGGCTTCTTTAAGCGTTGTACCCGGCGGACCGAAGGGCAACCCTGTGTGTCCGCCGGATGTTCCTCTGGATGTCAACCCCTGACCGCGCCGGTTTTCCGGCCGGGTCCCACCACCCCCCCGAGACCCCCGCGGGCAAGCGGATCCGAGCGCGCGGTGTCGCAGTTCATCGGGGTCGGAAGCCTCTAACATCACCCTTCGGTCACCGCTTCGTGGCACCCTTGTTGTCGGCCTCGTGGCGACCGCCCGTGGCGAGAACGGTGACCGTCGTGGGAGGTGTGGGTGTACCTGAAGAATCTGACGCTGCGCGGCTTCAAGTCGTTCGCGTCGGCCACCACCCTTCGCTTCGAACCCGGGATCACCTGCGTGGTGGGTCCCAACGGTTCGGGTAAGTCCAACGTCGTCGACGCCCTGTCCTGGGTGATGGGCGAGCAGGGGGCCAAGTCCCTGCGCGGCGGCAAGATGGAGGACGTGATCTTCGCGGGCACCTCCACCCGCCAGGCGCTGGGACGCGCCGAGGTCAGCCTCACCATCGACAACACCGACGGCGCGCTGCCGATCGACTACACCGAGGTCACCATCAGGCGGACGATGTTCCGCAACGGCGGCTCCGAGTACGCGATCAACGGCGACACCTGTCGTCTGCTGGACATCCAGGACCTGCTCAGCGACTCCGGCATCGGCCGGGAGATGCACGTCATCGTGGGTCAGGGGCAGCTGGACACCGTTCTGCACGCCGGTCCCGAGGAACGCCGCGCCCTCATCGAGGAGGCCGCGGGCATCCTCAAGCACCGCAAGCGCAAAGAGAAGGCGATCCGCAAGCTCAACGCGATGCAGGGCAACCTGGACCGCGTCACCGACCTCACCGCCGAACTGCGCCGCCAGCTCAAACCCCTGGGCCGGCAGGCCGAACTCGCCCGCAAGGCGGCCGTCATCCAGGCCGACCTGCGCGACGCGCGCCTGCGCCTCCTCGCCGACGACATCGTCACCCTCACCGACAAGCTCGCCAAAGAGGAGGCCGACGAGAAGGACGTCCTCCAGCGACGAGGCGCCACCGAGGCCTCCCTCAAGCAGGCCCAGGAACGCGAGGCCGAGCTGGAGGCACAGGCCACGGCCGCCGCCCCGGACCTGGCCAGGGCCAACGACACCTACCACGCGCTCTCCCGCCTCACCGAACGCCTCGACGCCGTACGCGGTCTGGCCACCGAACGCCACCAGAACCTGGTCGCGGTGCAGGGCGAGGTCGTCGGCCGCCGCGACCCCGAGGAACTGGAGATGGAGGCCGAGGAGGCCGCCGCCCAGGAGGAGGAGTTGCAGACCCGCCTGGAGGAGGCCCGCGAGGTCCTGGAGACGAGCGTCGCCGAACGCGCCGCCGCGGAGGACGCCCTGCACCGGGAGGAACGTCGACTGGAGGCCGCCTCCCGAGCCTCAGCCGAACGCCGCGAGGGCCTCGTTCGTCTGTCCGCGCGGGTGGAGGGTCTGCGCGGTCGCCTGGCCTCCCACGGGTCGGAGATCGCCCGTTTGGAGGAGGCCGCCGCCCAGGCCGCCGAACGCGCCGCCGAGGCCCAGACCGAGTACGAGATGGCCGCCGAGGAGTCCGCCGGACTCGACGAGGGCGATGCCGAACTCGACCAGACCCAGGAACGGTTCGCCCAGAGCCTGTCCGCCGCCGACGCCGAACTCAACCGGCTCCGCGACGCCGAACGCACCGCGGAGGGCGAACGCGCCGCGCTCGCCGCCCGCAAGGAGGCCCTGGAACTGGGGCTGGCGCACAAGGACGGCGCGGGCACCCTGCTGGCCGCCGACCTCCCCGGCATGCTCGGTGGTCTGGCCACCCTGGTCCAGGTCGAACCCGGACACGAGACCGCCGTGGCCGCCGCCTTCGGGGTGGCCGCCGGCGCCGTGGCCGTGACCGACCACGACAGCGCCATGGCGGCCCTGGAACTGCTCAAGTCACAGGACGCCGGACGCGCCGGAATCGTCGTGTCCCGCGCCGTGCCCTCCACCGAACGAGCCACCTGGCCCGCACTGCCTCGGGGAATCCGTTACGCCGCAGACGCCGTCACTTCGCCCGACCACCTGGCCGGCGCCGTCACCGCGTTGCTGGATCGGGTGGCGCTGGCCTCCGACTCCCGCACGGCCCTGGACCTGGTCTCCGCCCTGCCCGGGGTTCGGGCCGTCACCCCCGAGGGAGACGTGTTCGCCGCCGAGATGGTGCACGGGGGCACCGCCGCGGCACCCAGTCTGTTGGAGGTCCAGGCCGCGGTCGACGAGGCAGCCGAACGCCTGGAGACCGCCACCGAGACCGCCAAGCGGGTGGCCGTGGACCTGGACGCCGCCAAGCGCGAACGCGCCGACATCGCCCGGGAGGCCG
>NZ_DYZD01000069.1 GCF_020741345.1 Nocardiopsis listeri | reverse complement strand
GTCACGCCGAGGTCGGCGAGGGTCTGCGTGCAGGCGTCCCACCGGACCGGGGAGGAGATCTGCGACACCAGGCGGTCCAGGTACTCCGCGCCGCTGTCGACCACGGCGCCGTCGGCGTTGGAGAGCAGGCGCACGGTGGGGTCGGACGGTTTCGTCCTGGCGGCGGCCTCGCGCACCCGCTCCATGGCCGGGGCCATGTGCTCGGTGTGGAAGGCACCCGCCACCGACAGCGCACGCGTGCGGGCGCGGTGGGGCGGGTTCTCGGCGAAGGCGGCCAACCGCTCGGTGGTGCCCGCGGCCACGATCTGCCCGGAACCGTTGTCGTTGGCGGGGGTGAGCCCCGCGGCCTCGATCGCGGCCAGGACGTCCTCGCGGACACCGCCCAGGACCGCGGTCATGCCGGTCTCGCCGCGCGCGGCGGCGTCGGCCATGCCGCGGCCGCGTTCGGCCACCAGCGCCAGCGCGTCCTTGGGAGAGAGCACGCCGGCGATCGCGGCGGCGGTGAACTCGCCGACGCTGTGACCGGCGACGGCGTCCACGTGGGACGGGTCGGCGGGCAGCGGAGCCTCGGGGCCGGAGAGCTGTTCGAGCATGGCGTTGGCGGTGGCCAACCCCGCGGCGACCAGGAGCGGCTGGGCCACGGCGGTGTCACGGATCTCGTCCGCGTCCGCGGTGGTGCCGTAGCGCACCAGGTCGAGCCCGGCCACCTCCGACCACGAGGCGAACTTCTCGGTCATACCGGGAAGTTCGAGCCACGGGGAGAGGAAACCGGGAACCTGGGCACCTTGGCCGGGAGCAACGATTACAAGCACGACATCAACCTTGCCCTGTAGGAGATCACCAGTTGGATGGGGAGGGACACGAAGTTCGCTCGAACTCGTTTGTAGGGGATCCACAAAACCGGCTCGAGGTCGTCTGCGAGGACCCGGAACCGGTGGAAGAGGTCACCATTTCCGACCGTACGCGCCTGCGCCGAGTGGTGGGCCGACCACCTCCCGGCGAAGGGGTGACCGCCGACACGGGGGGTGAGGCCCCGAACGGGTCGGTGCGGGATGCGAACCTAGGAACGTGAACACCGAAGCCAGGCAACCCGAGGACCACCCGGAGGACGGCGCGGACACGTCGGCCGCCGTCGAACCGGACGAGATCCGTACGGAGACCGTGCGCCGACTGGAGCGCTCCATGGGATCCCTGGGCACCGCCGCCGTGGCCCGGATGGAGGAGCGGCTCGCCTGGTTCCGCAGGATGTCCGCCCAGGACCGGTCCTGGATCGGGCTTGTGGCCCAGTCCGGGGTGGCCGCCTTCGTGGACTGGTTCCGCAACCCGCAACGAGGCCGCCCCGCCATCACCGTAGAGGTCTTCGGCACGGCCCCGCGCGAACTCACCCGTTCGGTCTCCCTCCAACAGACCGTCGACATGATCCGAGTGGTCATCGAGGTGGTGGAGGGACAGGTCGACGACCTGGCGGCCCCCGGCGGCGCCCAGCAACTGCGCGAGGCGATCCTGCGATACACGCGGGAGGTCGCGTTCAGCTCCGCGAAGGTCTACGCTCGCGCGGCCGAGGCCCGAGGAGCCTGGGACGCGCGTCTGGAGGCGCTCATCGTCGACGCCCTGCTGCACGGGGACCGCGAGGACGGTCTGCAGACCTGGGGTTCGGCCCTGGGATGGTCGCACACCCCGGTGATCGCGATCGTCGGCGATCTGGGCGACCGGGACGGCGGCAAGGCCATGGACGACCTGCGGGCCGCCGCTCGACGGTTGGGCCATGACGTGCTCGCCGGACTGCAGGGGAGCCGCGTGGTCGTCGTCGTGGGCGTGGGCGACCGGTACCCGCTGGAGGACCTGCCCGCCGCGGGCGCCGAACCCCTGGCGGGTCTCTTCGGCCCCGGGCCGGTGGTGGTCGGCCCCGCCGTCCCCGATCTGCGCTCGGCCGGGACGTCGGTGCGCGCCGCCGTCCAGGGGTTGCGCGCGGCGGTGGCCTGGCCCGACGCGCCCCGACCGGTGCTCTCCGACGACCTGCTGCCCGAACGCGCCCTCGAAGGCGACACCGAGGCGCGCCGCCAGTTGGTGGAGGAGGTGTACCTGCCTTTGCAGGGGGCCGGCTCCCCACTGCTGGACACGCTCTCGGTATACCTGGAGCACGCGTCCTCACTCGAGGCCACCGCGCGCATGCTCTTCGTGCATCCGAACACGGTGCGCTACCGCCTCAGCCGCATCGCCGAACTCACCGGACACATTCCGTCGGACGGTCGGGGCTCCTTCGTCCTGCGTGTGGCGGTTGCCCTCGGAAGGTTGTCCGAAACCCGATCCTGATCCCTCGCCCGACCGGAATCAGCCAAGGTCGAGACAGCGGCCGAGATCCGTCGTAACCTGATCGTTGCCTGGTAAATCGACTCTCTTATGGAAGTTTCACCAGCGTCGGGTATGTCTGTTACCGACCGTGTGCGCCCGGGGACTACGCGAAAGAGATAGATTTGATACGGGCAGGTTGCGGGTCGAACCGAGAGGCGACGAAAACCCTCGGGCGAGGTTCCCCGCACCGCTCCGTCACGACGTTCTTGGGGGGTCCAACGCAGTGGTCGAGCGACCGAGGAAGAGGTTTCGGGTACTACGCCCGGTGATCGATTTCATTCTGCAGCCCACACAGGAGGGCGAGCTTCGCAGACGGGTCCTGTTCTGGGTCCCGGCTCCGCTTCCTCTTCTGGGGCTGGTCTACCTCCTGGTGGGAGGTACCTTCTCCGCGCCCGGGTGGACGATCCTTCTGGCCGCCAGCGTGGGCGTGGCCTCGCTGTTGTTGGCCACCGTCGTGCAGCCCACACCGCTGCCGGAAGGGCTGGCACCGCCGGTCTCGGCGCGACGGTCCCTGCACCGTTTCCGTCAGTTCACCCAGCTCAGACTGGCCCTGGCGCTGGCCCCGATGGTCATCGGCGCGTGCGCAGCGATCATCGGCGGTGGGATGTACCCGCTGTTCGCCGCACTGCTCCTGGCCTGGCCGCAACTGCTGCTGGCCATGCCCACCTTCTTCACCATCACGCGGGCGCGCCGGGCCATGGAGGCCTGGGGCACCACCGCCTACCTGTGGCACGCTCTGTCGCGTCCGGCCAAGGTGACCTGGCCCATCGCCACGCCCCTGGCCCGTTCCTTCCGTGCCTGGCGCACCGAACGCGCCCGTCGTCTGGCCCAGCAGAAGATCCAGGACCAGGAGCAGGACAAGGCCTGGAAGGACGCCGTGGAGACGGAGCGGGCCAACCCGACCGAGCCGACCAGGCCCGTCGTCGAGGACGACGGGGACAAGGCCCAGGACGGGACGTTGCAGCGCACGCGCAAGCTGCGGGCGCTTCCGGAGGATGACGCGGACAACGAGCCCACGGCTCTCATTCCGCACCTGGAGCAGGCACGGGACGAGTCCGTGAAGGACGAGCCCACCGAGGAACGGGCGAAGAAGGGTGAGGCCGAGAAGGGCGCCTCGGCCGAGTCGGCCGAGAACGAGGTGACGCCCTCTCCCACGGGTCCGGGCGCCACGGTCGGCCGGGCCGCCCGCCAGATCCTGGACCAGGGCGGTGCCCTCGGCCTGGGAGTGCGCAACCGTCGTCGTGGCCATGCCGGCCGCCGACCGCCCTCGCACAAGCCCTAGAACGACCGCCTGTGGTGGTGTCCCGACCCCGGGGCGCCACCACACGTGTGTTCGGCCCCTGTCACAGCTCCACCGAACGTCGGACCTCTGGCAGGGCGGCGTCACCGCCCTGCGGGCAGTTGTACCAACGCGCCCACGCCTCACGGCCGTCGAAGTCCACCTCGCCGATGGTGTTGCCGAAGTAGGGCTTCTCGGCCAACCGCCACCGCAGCGGGCCGCGCTTGACCCCGGACAGACCGGTCATGACCACGCCCGCCAGGTGGAGGGGCGCGCTCGCCGACAGGGCGGCCGCCCGGCGGAAGTTGATCGGCAACTGGTTGCACAGGGCCGAGGAGACCAACTGGGTCACCCGGGAGGTCGTCCTGCCGGAACGGGCGTGTGCCCGCGCCAGGTAGGAGAAGTGCACGTCCCCGCTGAGCAGCAGCACCGTGGCCGGGGCCGGGCCGCGCTCCCCGCGGGCCACCTCCAGGACCGCGTCGGCCAGCCGGTGGAAGGAGTACTGGAAGGCGCCCCAGTGCTCCAGGTCCAGGGCCTGACGCAGTTTCTCCGCCGGTCCCTTCAGGGCCGACCCCCAGGCGCCGCCGCACACGGCCTCGTTCCAGGCCTCCAGATGGTGCACCGCGGGCGGCAGGAGCACGGGCACGGTGGAGGCCACCACGACGTGTTCAGGGCCGCCGGTGAGGTTCTCGTCCAGCCAGGTGTGGCCCTGCGGCCCGAGGATCGACCGAGAGCCGTCCAAGGGGTCGCCCTCGCCCAGCGCGCGGCCGCAACGGGTGTCGGTCACCAACACCCGTACGTCGCCGATGTCGTGCCGGTGGCTCCACCGATAGGAGGAGGGCTCGGCGTGCGCTCGCCAGGCGAAGGAGTCGACCGCCTCGGCGGCGTCCTCCTCGCGTTCGGCGTGGTCCTTCAACTCGGCCCACAAGGGGTCCTTGGATCGATCCTCCGGGGAGAGATTGCCCACGTGCTGGTACACCCAGTAGGCGCCCAGCCCGCTGGTGACCCGTCTTCGCCACCATGGTCGCTCGTCCATGGAGCGACGCCAGGCGGCGGAGGTGTTCCAGTCGTCGCGGATGTCGTGGTCGTCGAAGACCATCAGGGTGGGCACGGTCGACAAAAGCCACCGCACCTGCGGGTCCGACCAGGCCTGCCGATACAGCTCGGCGTACTCGTCGTAGCGGACCACCTCGTCGTCGGGGACGTCGTCGGCGTCGTGTTCGCGCGCCCGTCGCAGGTAGGCGCGCATCGACTCCTGGATCTCGTCGGCGTACACCTGGTCGCCGATGAGCAGCAGCACCAGGTTTCCGTCCACCGGCTCGGTGGCCAGGCGCCGGGCGGTGGCGCGCAGCAGGTCCGGGCCGTAGCGCACCAGCCCCTCGGGGGTGTCACCTGTGGGGGTGTGGCACGACCCGTACAGCAATCGGGTCCGCGCAGCCCGGTCCAGGGTGCGCACGACGCTCGGCGGCATCGGGCTGTCGGGCTCGGGCCAGACCCGGTCCTCACCGAGGAAAACCTCGTAGGAAAGGGTGGCGCCCGACGGCAGGCCCTCGATTTCGCACACGGCGTAGTGATGACCGTGGACCGTGAAGGTCCGCGCGGTGGAGACCATGCCGTTCTCCAACCGAACCCGCACGTCACAGGGGGCGTCGGTCTCCACCCACACCGTAGCTGTGGAAGTTCCCACATGCCGCAGTTGCGGCCCCAGACGTAACGAGACAGTCACCTTTGTCCCTTCTTTCGTTCATGTCCGTGCACGTTGACGACGAGTATGGCCCCTTCGGGAGGGTTCCGTCATCCACAGGTTCACGGCGGATGGTTGCACCCGAGCCCGTGCTGCGCGAAGGTGGGCGCTATGCGGACACAGATCCTTGAGCTGCACACCGGTGGCTCGGAGAGCATCACCGACATCACCGGGCAGTGTGGTGACTTCGTCGCCGAGACCGGCGGCGACGGACTGCTCAACGTCTTCGTCCCGCACGCGACGGCGGGCGTGGCGATCATCGAACTGGGCGCCGGGTCCGACGACGACCTACTCGCATCCTTGGGAGACCTGCTTCCGGCGGACGACCGTTGGCGTCACAAGCACGGCACCAAGGGACACGGGCGATCGCACGTCATGCCCGCTTACGTCGCTCCACAGACCACCGTTCCGGTGGTCGGGGGCAGACTCGAACTGGGTACCTGGCAGTCCATCGCCGTCGTCGACCTGAACGTGGACAACCCCGACCGCAAGGTCCGGCTGTCCTACCTCAATACCGATTAGACGGCGTGGACGGTGCCCGAAGTGTGGCGAGATCGCCGGCGCGTTGACGCGAGAAGGCACTACCGTGTGAACTAGGCCATCAGCGATGGTTACGGACCCACGCGACGGGCGGCGAAAAGCCCGACATCGTTGTGACAACTGCTTCGGCAGACAAGATTGATAAGAACCATCTGTGGAGGAGAACTTTCGTGAGCGCGACCGCGGGCCAGGCACAGAGCGAACGCGGCTTGGCTGACCGACTCGGATTCAAGCCGGGTCAGGTGGTGCAGGAATTCGGCTTCGACGACGATGTCGACGAGGGACTGCGCGCTTCCATCGCCGAACTCACGGGCGAGGCGCTGGTCGACGAGGACTACGACGGCGATGTCGACGCCGCACTTCTGTGGTGGCGGTCCGACGAGGAAGACGACCTCACCGACGCCCTGATGGACACGGTGACCACCATCGCCGACGGCGGGACCATCCTGGTCCTGACCCCGAAGGCGGGACGTGAGCTGCACGTGTCCCCCAACGACGTCGCCGAGGCGGCCAACACCTCGGGGCTGTCCCAGACCAGTGCGGTCAGCATCGGTGAGGAGTGGTCGGGCACCCGCCTGGTCGTCCCCAAGCGGTAACGGGCCAAGACGTGGCAGGGCGCCCGCCACTCGGCGGGCGCCGGCACCGGCCTGTGCGCCGAACCGAACGAACGTGAACATGAGACACATCACCGTGGGCGACACCGCCCCCGCGTTCACCCTTCAGGACCAGTACGGCCAGGACACCACCCTGCCGCGGGGCGGACCCGCGCTGCTGGTCTTCTACCCGTTGGCCTTCTCCGGCATCTGCTCGGGTGAACTCGCCGACCTGAAGGAGAACCACGCCGGGTTCGAGGAGCTCGGCGTCACCGTGCTGGCGGTCTCGGTGGACTCCACCTTCGCCCTGCGCACCTGGTCGGACCGGGAGGACTTCCCGTTCGCGCTGCTGTCGGACTTTTGGCCGCACGGCGCCACCGCCCAGGCCTACGGGGTGTTCGATCCCGAACGAGGAGTCGCCCGTCGAGGAACCTTCCTCATCGATTCCGAGGGTGCCGTCGTCTGGTCGGTCCTCACACCGACAGGGCGGGCCAGGGACGTGACCGAGTACCTTGAGCGGGCTCGGGCCCTGAACGGATAAACCGGGCGCACCCGGCGCCGCGAAGCGGTATGATCTCTCGCGACGCACCGGGCGCGTAGCTCAGTTGGTTAGAGCAATTGCCTTACAAGCAATAGGCCAGGGGTTCGAGTCCCTTCGCGCCCACTTCACTCCGGAACGACCTTGCTCGGGGACTTCGTCCACCTCGCCGGGTCGTTCCGTCGTTTCTTCTGGGGGCGACCCGCCGCGTGTCGATCAGGAATCGAGAAGCCTCGCTCGGCCCGGGTCTTTACCGTGAGAGTCACGACACGGTACGACCGACATGGGGACAGTGATGAGCAGCGCCGAGAACAAGGACACCACGGAGCGGGGACTCTCCGAATGGGAGCGCGCGGCCCTGAAGCAACGGGTCGCGGAGAAGAAGAAGGAGGCCCGCCGGGGTCGTGGCGCGGACAAGGCCGCGGCCGACGCGCGGGACGTACGGGACAAGATCGCCTCGATGCCGGAATCGGACCGTGTATTGGCCGAGCGGGTGCACGCCCTGGTGACGACCGCCGCCCCGGACCTGGCCCCCAAGCTCTGGTACGGCCAACCCGCCTACGCCAGGAAGGGGAAGGTCGTGTGTTACTTCCGAAGCGGGCGGATGGACAAGGAACGCTACTCCACGTTCGGGTTCTCCGAGCAGGCCGCCCTGGACGACGACAGCGGCCTGTGGCCGACGGCCTTCGCGTTGACCGAGCTCAGCGAGGATGCGGAGAAGCGGCTCAGGGCGCTGGTCGAGCAGGCCGTGAGCTGACAGCGGCGACCAGGGGCACGGTCGCCGTCACGCATCCGAATCCGGCTGTCGCCCAGAGGCCGCCGTGATGCCCGGGCCGCCCCGAGACGCGGCGAGGCGAAGTACGTGAGCGCTCTGCCCGCCCGGGGAGACCCGGTCGATCCGGGCGGGCATCAGTCCGGGACGACGACGGCGCGGTCGGGACCCCTGTAGGCCCAGGCCTCGTCGACCCGCGACAGCGGGAAGACCTCCACGGGTGCCACGACCTCGCCCGACGCGACCTTCTCCATGAACACCGGAAGCGCGGCCATGATCTCGGCCATGGGCGCGGAGCCCGCGCCGGACCCCCGCACGGTGAAACGTCGGCTGCGCAGGAGCCCGCCCGGCAACGAAGCGCGTTCTCCGGCCATCGTCCCGATCTCGACGTGCAGGATGTCGGCGTCGTCCTCCCCCAGGCCACGACCTTCGAGCGCGCCCCAGACGGTTTCGGCCGCGCCGCCCCACAGGTAGTCCAGCACGAGGGAAGGCGACGTCCCGGCCAGTGCCTTGCTCACGGCGTCCGGGCCGTCGGCGAGCGGGATCGGGACGCCGCCAAGGTCTTCCACCTTGGCCAGTCTGTCCTTGTCACGGCCCAGGCCGACCACGCGTTCGGCACCGAGGGCGAAGGCGTTCTGCACGGCGATCCGTCCTGCGACCCCCGTCGCGCCGACGACCAGGACGGTGCCGAGGGCTTCGACCTCACGAGCGCGGGCGGTGAGCGGCAGCCACGAACTGATGCCGGGGTTGAGGGCCCCCGCGACCGAGACCGGGTCGGCGCCGTCCGGTAGTGGAAGTCCGATGCGCGCCGCCACGTTCTCGGCCATCGTGCCCCAGGGCGCCCTGACGTCCCCCGCGTAACGGGCCACGCCGTCCTCGCTTCGTGCGACGCAGTCCACGCCGGGGACGAGCGGGTGGACGCCCTCACCGCCGTAGTGGCTGTTCGCGGCGAGAGCGCGCACGATCGGGTGGACGCCGGCGGCGAGCATCCGCAGCTTCGACTCGCCCTCGACCGGCTCGGGATCCGCGAAGTCACCGTACTGTGCGTCCGCGCCCGCGTTGTTGATGATCGCCGCCTTCATGTCCGCTCCTTAACACCGTTAAATAAGGCTGAGTCCAGCCTGTCCTTAACATCGTTAAACTGTCAAGCATGACCAAGGGACTGACGCGGGAGACGATCGTGGACGCCGCGTTCGGCGTACTGGACGACCGGGGCATGGAAGGGCTCACCGTGCGCGCCCTCGCCGAGCGACTGGGGGTGAAGGCACCGGCGCTGTACTGGCACGTGCGCGACAAGCAGGAGCTGCTCGACGAGATGGGCACGCGCGTGTGGACCGGGATCGCGCGCGTCTCCTCCGAGGTCCGGGCGGACGGGGACTGGCGCGGCGCGCTCGCCCAATACGCGCGGGCGGCCAGGCACGGGCTCCTCGCCCATCGCGATGGCGCGCGGGCCTTCAGCGGCACCTACCTCACCGACCCCGAAGTGCTGCGGGACCAGGAGGCCGGTCTGGCGTGGATGGAGTCCCAGGGGTTTCCGGTGCGGGCCACGGCCGACGCCTACGCGATCATCACCGGGTTCGTCGTCGGGCACTGCATCGAGGAACAGGCCCGGTCGCAGTCGACCGACGACCGATACTCGATCGCCGTGCGCGATGAGCGCGTCGGGTCCGAGTCCCACCCCAGGGTCGCGGCATCCGGCAGGAGCATGTTCGCCCGCGACCCGGAAACCGTGTTCGAGGCCCACCTCGCGGTCGTGCTCGACGGCGTCGCGGGACTGCGCTCCGAATCGGGACCTGCCGCGGGGTGAAAGGGGGCGGCCCGGTCGTGGGGTACACGGCCTCCGTAGGGCGCTCGCCCGGGTCTCGTGCTCGATCACGATCGGGCCGAAGCCGCGTGAGGCCGACCTCCCCTCAGCCGAACGGGGTGTCGGGCCCCACGGGCCCACGCGGCGCCTGGGGCTCGCGTGGAGCCGTGGAGAGGGAGGGGCGGATCAGAGGGCGGCGAGGAAGTCCAGCAGGGCCGCGTTGACCTCCTCGGGGCGCTCCTGTTGGGTCCAGTGGCCGCAGCCGGGCAGCGTGAGGTCGGCGTGCAGCTTCGGCACGATGTGCGGCAGCATCTCCCGCAACTCCGGAACGCCCTTCAACGCGGTGACCATGTCCTTGTCGCCCACCACGTACAGTGCGGGGGCCTCGATCCGCAGCCCCTGGAACGCCGCCATCAGCCCCTGGTTGCGGTCGATGTTGCGGTACCAGTTCAGTGGCCCGGTGAAGGCGTCCGGGGCGGAGTAGTCCTCGGCGAACACGGCCAGGTCCGCGGCGGTCAACCAGGCGGGCAGTTCGGGTGGTTCGGGCAGGGAGTCCACCACGCCCGCGCCCTCGGGGACGACCCATGGCACGGGCTCAGGGGAGGGGCCGTCGCCGGAGGCGGTGACCAGCAACCGGCGTAGTGTGGCGGCCGGGTCCGCGGCCAGTTCCGCGTCGGCCCGGCCCGGTTCCTGGAAATAGGCCTGGTAGTAGCGGTCCCCGTAGATCTTTCGGGAGGACTCGACCGAGGGCATGCCCGCCGGCGGCAAGGGCGGCACGCTCAGACCCACCACGCCCCGCACCAGGTCGGGGCGGAGCAGCGCGGTGGTCCACGCGACCGGGGCGCCCCAGTCGTGACCCACCACCACGGCGTCCTCGGCGCCCAACGCGGCGATCAACGCGACGACGTCACCGACCAGATACGGCATGGAGTACTCGTCCACGTTCGCAGCCCGGTCGCTGCGCGCGTACCCGCGCTGGTCGGGGGCGACCACCCGGTATCCGGCCTCGGCCAGCGGGGCGAACTGGTGTCGCCAGGAGTACCAGCTCTCCGGGAAGCCGTGCAGTAGTAGGACGAGCGGGCCCTCGCCCTGCTCGGCCACGTGCAACCGCAGCCCGTTCACTTCGACGTGGTGGTGCTTGAGGTCCATGTCGGTTCCTTTCGCGTCTTCGTGGCCGGCGGAGACCGGTCGGTCCGGGACCCCCGGGCCGGCCAGGTGGCGACGCTGGTTCTTTCGGTGACTTCGGTAGGCCAAGGCCAGGAACGTATACACCATGCCCAGGCTCATGACGGCCGCGCCGAGTGGGTCCGGCCAGAGCGAGAACACCGAGAAACCGCTCGCGGCGAACAAGGACAGGGACGCGGTCAGCACGGTCACCAGGTCGCGGGATCGTCGTTCCGCGAGGTCCGCGGAGAGTACCCGTCGGCGGTGGTCCGGACCCCTTGGTTTCGGTACAGGTGAGAGGCCCAGGCCAGAGGGCCGCCCAGGTGTCGGAGCCTGCCGGTGGAGGCCTCGTTGGGCCACACCGCCGTGTGCGGCGCGATCCGACCCGCGCGCAGAGCCTCCTTCGGCGCCTCGGGGCGAGTGGACGCCAACGGATGCCACAGCCGCCACAGCCGCCACTTTGCGGGCAGATCGTCGTGGCCGGCCTCCCAACGGGCGCGGGTCTTGCCCACGGACGCGCGCAATGGGTGGTCGACGTCGGGGCGGTACGGGTAGGGCGGTGGCGGGTCGCCGCCGTACTCTGGGACCACCCGTGTGCCACCGTCCTCGTGTCGACCACCCAAGGGCCACAACCCCTACCGTTCGGCCACTTTGGATGTTGAGACGAGGCCGAGGGAGGGCCTTCCCGACGGATGCGGACGCACCGACCGGGAAGCACCGGCGTCAGCGTTCACGGTCGAACGCCCACACCGACAACGGGGCGAACACCGCCACCAACCCCGCCGACCAGGCCAGCGTCCAGGTGACGGTGTCCCCGATCGGTGTCCCGGTGAGCAGTGCCCGGGCGGCGTCCATCACGTGGGTGACCGGATTGATCTCCGCCCAGCTCCGCAGCCAGCCGGGCAGGGTCTCCACCGGCGCCGCCATGCTGGTGCCCAGCAGCAGGGGCAGGATCGCGATGAAGGTGAACGCCATGACGGCGGTCTCGTCCCGCATGAGCACCCCCAGGAACACCATCACCCAGCTCAGCGCGAACCCGAAGCCGATAGCCAGGGCGGAGGCGGCGATCGCCGAAACCGCGTCGGTCTCCACCCGGAACCCCATGAGGAACCCGATGGCGAACAGGATCAGCACGGTGATCACGTACCGGACCAGGTCGGCAAGGACCGAACCGAGCAACGGGGCGGATCTGCCGATGGGCAGGCTGCGGAACCGGTCGTAGACCCCCTTCTTCATGTCGATGTTGATGGTGAGCCCGGAGGAGAGCATCCCGGCGATGCCCGCGCCCATCACCAGCACCCCGGGGAACAGGTACTGCAGGTAGGCGTCGGTGGACCCGGACACCGACCCGCCGAACAGGTACACGAACAGGACCATGAAGATCGCCGGGGTCATCACCCCGTTGACCAGGCTCCCCGGATCGCGCAGGGACTTGGCGAGGCTCCGCCGGGCCAGCACGAGGCTGTGCCGGGGCAGGGCCGCGGGTCGCCGGGGCGTGGTGGGGACGCTCATGCGGTCTCCTCCTCGTGGGTGTTCCGAGAGGCGCCGGTCAAGGCGAAGAACACCTCGTCCAGACCCGGCAGGTGCAGGGAGAACTCGGTGACGCGTACGTCCGCCTCGCGCAGGGCACGAGCCAGTTCCCAGGCGGTGGCTTCGCCCTCGACCGGGATGGTCAGGGTGTGGCCGCCCGTGTGGTCGGGCGCGCGGCCGGCGACCCGTTCCATGGCCAGAGCGGCGGTCGGAACACGGGCGGGGTCGGTGGGGCGCAGTGAGACGGCCTGCCCGCCGACCAAGCGTTTGAGCTCGGCCGGGGTGCCGTCGGCGATCACTCGGCCGTGGTCGATCACGGCGATGGTGTCGGCCAGCGTGTCGGCCTCCTCCAAATACTGGGTGGTGAGCAGGACGGTGGTGCCCTCGGCGGTGAGGTCGCGGACCATGCGCCACAGCTCCTCGCGTTTGCCCGGGTCCAGGCCGACCGAGGGTTCGTCGAGGAAGACCACGTGGGGTCGGCCCACGAGTGAGGCCGCCAGATCCAGCCGGCGCCGCATCCCTCCGGAGTAGGTGGAGACCGGGCGTCGGGCGGCGTCGGTGAGCTCGAACCGTTCGAGGAGTTCGTGGGCGCGATCGGTGGCCCCGGCCCTGCCGAGGTCCAGGAGCCGACCGATGAGGACCAGGTTGGCCGGGCCGGTCAGCTCCTCGTCGAGCATGGAGCCCTGCCCGGTGAGCCCGATGAGTCGGCGAACCCGGGCCGCCTCGCGGACCACGTCGTGCCCGCCGACGGTGGCGGTGCCCTCGTCGGGACGGGCGAGGGTGGCCAGGATTCGGATGGCGGTGGTCTTGCCCGCCCCGTTGGGTCCAAGGACGCCGAGGACGGAACCGGGTCGGGCCGACAGGTCCACCCCGGCCAGCGCGGTGGTCCTCCCGAACCGTTTCACCAGCCCCCGGGCCTGGAAGGCGTGGTCGGTCATGGTTCCTCACTCGCTTTCGCAGCAGTGCTCAATTTCAAATGATGTTGCCATCTGAATGATAAAGGTATCCGAGTGCTGGAGGTATCTCAACGTAGGATGGGTGTCACACCGCGGCTAGGAGGACGATGGTTCGGCTCAACAGGGCCCAACAGCAGGAACGCAACCGGGCGAAGGTGCTCGCCGCGGCCCGTGAGGAGTTCGCCGAACACGGCTTCCGCGGCACCGGCGTCGACCGCATCGCCGCGCGCGCCGAACTCACCCGCGGGGCCGTCTACTCCAACTTCCCGGGCAAGCGCGCGCTGTACTTCGCCGCCCTGGCCCAGGCCGCCGAAGAGGCCCCGCCGGGGAAGGTCGGCGTCACCACCGTCGAACGGGCCCTGGGTGACTTCGCCCGCTCCTGGGTGGCCCGACTGCCCATCGGTGGCGACGAACGCGCGGGCGCCGACGTCATGGCCGAGATCACCGCCGACGCCAGGGTGAGCGCGACCTTCGCTCGACTCACCATGTTGGAGTCGGTCCTGCTCGGCATGGCCCTGGAACACCTGGCCCCGGGCGGTCGCCGCGTCCGGGTGGCGCAGAGCGTGCTCACCACGCTGCACGGGGCCGGGCGGCTCGCCGCCGCGGCGCCCGGTTTCACCGACCCCTTCACGGTCATCCGTGCCTGTGAGCACCTGGCCGGACTCGACCTGGAGGACGCCTGGCCGCTGCCGCACATCGCCCACGTCCCACCCGCTCGGGCCGCGAACGAACCCTGGGCGGCGCCCGCCGGGTTCGACCTGCTGACCCGTGAATCGGTGACGGTGGACGCCGGGATCGTGGTGGTGCTCGGGCCGCACCGTCTGGAGGCGTTGGAGGAGGCCCTGCGCTCCGCACCCGAGGGTGTGCCGGTCACCCTGGTGCCGGTCACCGATGATCCGGGCGAACTCCTGCCGCTGATCCGGCTGGTCGTCGCCGAACTGCGGTGTCACCTGTCCCGGGCCTTCCCGGCCCGGTCGTGGCCCCGGGCGCGGATCGTGCTGGAGCCCGGCGTCGCCGCCGCGGCCGGCGTGGTCGACCCGGGCGCGGAGACCGAGTCCGCGCTGTCGCTCGAAGGCGGCCGGATCGTCGCTCGGGCCGAAGGGCGGGGCGCGGGCCACGCGGTGGCCGCCTTCGCCGCCGACGTCGTGCGGGCGGGTGGGGCGATCGAGGGCTGAGCGAACGTTCGTTCCGAGTGGTCCCGGTCGGGCCGGTTCGGGTCGGAGGAGCGCTCGGCCTCCGTCAGGGCCGGGACGACGCCCGCGTCCAGTAGGGCGTGCGTCGTCTCCGCCTGTGCGTCGTCCAACCCCAGGTCCCGATCGCGCGGATGGGACGGCAACCGTGCCAGGGGCCCGGGTTCCTGTGCGGATCGTGGTGGTCGAAGGCGACGTTCACGGTGTTCCTTCCCGGTGCCGGGAGCGGTTTCGCGCCCTCGGTGAGTCAACCTGGGTTGACATTTCCGGAAAGTCAACCAAAGTTGACTCCCGTTGGGGGTATATGCCTTCGAACCACTCAAGGACACGCGAGTGGGAACACCGGGTGACGAAACGTTCCGGTGTGACACTGAATGTTGCGGGAGGTGCGGGCGTGGACGATGTGATTCCGCTCAGCGAGGGTGAACTCCTCTTCGAGGAACTGCTCAGGTCCGTGCACGCGTGCGGACCCATCGAAGTCCTGGAGGCCGCTGACCGCTATGGCACCGCCATCGGGCTCGGCAAGATCACCGTTCACCTGGTCGACCTGCAACAACACCTGCTGGTGCCGCTCACCGGCGGGCCCATCCTCGACATCGACGGCACCGTCGCCGGGGAGGCCTACCGGCACGACACCCTGCGGCTCGCCGAGGGCGGTGGTGACGAACTCAGCCTCTGGCTCCCCCTCAAGGACGGAGCCGACCGCATCGGGGTCCTGCACATCCGCACCTCCAGGCTGGACGAACCCACCCTCCGCCGCTGCCAGACCCTCGCCGCGCTATTGGCCCTGGTCATCACGTCCAAGCGCGCCTACAGCGACACCTACGTCCGCCGCACCCGAGCCCGGCCGGTGCGGTTGCGCACCGAGATGCTGCGGGCCTTCCTTCCGCCGCGCACCCTCGGAACCGCACGTGGGATCTCCACCGCCGTCCTCGAACCCGCCTACGAACTGGGCGGCGACGCCTTCGACCACTCCATCACCCGCGACACCCTGCACGCCGTCATCCTCGACGCGATGGGACATGACCTCGCCTCCGGGCTGACCGCGTCGGTGGCCATGGCCGGCGCTCGCAGTGCCCGTCGTAGCGGCGCCGAACTGAGCGAACTCACCGCCGGCGTGGAGAAGGCGCTCATCAACTGGCTGCCCGAACGATTCTGCACGGCGGTCTTCGCCGACCTGAACCTGTCCACCGGACTGTTCACCTGGGCCAACTGCGCGCACCCGGCCCCGCTGCTCATCCGCGGCAGACGCCTGGTCCCCGGGGCCATGGACCGCCCGCCCGAACTGCCGCTCGGGCTCGACGGTGTCATCCCCGACACCCCTCCGCGCGCCGTTCATCAGATGGCCCTGGAACCCGGTGACCAGGTGCTGCTCTACACCGACGGTGTCATCGAGGCGTACGACACCGACGGGCGCATGTTCGGTCTGGAGCGCTTCGCTGAATTCGTCACCAGGGCCGCCTCCGCAGACGAGCCGGCACCGGAGACGTTGCGACGGTTGATCCATTCCATCCACACCCACCAGCGTGACGGTTTCACCGACGACGCGACCATCATGCTGCTGGAGTGGACCCCCGACCCGAAGATTCCCCCATTCCGGAACTGATCGACCCTCTCACCACAGCGCGAGTACCCGACTGGGCCCGCCCGAGGCGTCCAGGCCGGGCAGTACCCCCACGGTGAGCGTCGCGCCCACGGGTGGCAGCCGGTCCAACCCGGTCAGTGCCTCCAACCCCCACCGGTCGGCGCGGCCGATCGCCTCGTGGGCGGGGAAGTCGGTCGAGTTCCCCGGATCGCTGCTCAAGGTGTCCACCCCGAAACCGGCCACCGAGCGCCGATCCACCAGGAACTCGCACACCTGTGGTGAGAAACCGGGGAAGTGTCGGGCACCGTCCTCGTCCAGGCCCCGCACCGCCGTGTCGCCCTCGGCCCACTTGGCGCTCCACCCCGAACACATCAACACCGCCGCGCCCTCGGGGACCGGACCGTGTTCGCGCTCGAACGCGAGCACGTCGTCCACCTCCACGGTGGTGTCGGGGTCCTGCGCCGCGCGCTCCCGGATGTCCAGTACCACCGCCGGCACGACGAGCTCCTCGGGTGCGATGTCGGGCACCAGTCGCCCGCCGCCGATCACGTGTCCGGGCGCGTCCAGGTGGGTCCCGGTGTGCTCGGTCAAGCTCCACCGCTGCAGGTAGAACCCGAACTCACCGTCCGGTGCGGGCGGGCTCAACGTCTCACGGGCCGGTTTCACCTCGTCCCAGGACGGCATGTCGGGGGAGATGGTGTGGCTGAGGTCCACCACCCGCCCGAATCCGCCGGGCCACGAACGCGCGTCCGAAGGCCGCGTCGACGCGGGACCGGTCGCGACCCCTTCCGTGCGCGAACGAACGGTCTCACCGGTTCCGTGTAGACACATGGGTCCTCCTGCTGCCTCGAGTGGTCCGGACCGGGATATTCCCGGTGAACCACCCGCTTCAACCGGATTCTCGTTCCGGGTGGCCGTTCCCCTCCCGCTCGGGCGGTCGGACCGATTGAATGGTCGCAACGTCCAGTGGGGGAGGAAGCCCATGCCCGAGGCCGGTGCCGAGTGGTGGAAGTCCAGTGTCGTCTACCAGATCTACCCGAGCAGCTTCAACGACAGCAACGGTGACGGGATCGGGGACCTGCCCGGGATCATCGACAGACTCGACTACCTGAAGCTGCTGGGGGTGGACGTGGTGTGGCTGTCCCCGGTCTATCCCTCCCCGTGGGAGGACAACGGGTACGACATCAGCGACTACACCGACATCGACCCGCGATTCGGCACCCTCCAGGACTGGGACCGGCTACGGGACGGGCTGCACGAGCGCGGCATGCGCCTGGTGATGGACCTGGTCGTCAACCACACCAGCGACCGGCATCCCTGGTTCACCGCCTCCCGGGAGGGTGACCACGACAAGCGGGACTTCTACTTCTGGCGTCCCGGTCGCGACGGCGGCCCGCCCAACAACTGGGGTTCGGTGTTCTCCGGCCCCGCCTGGACCTACGACGAGGGTCGGGGAGAGTACTACCTCCACCTGTTCAGCCCCTCCCAACCCGACCTGAACTGGGAGAACCCGAAGGTGCGTTCGGCCGTGCACGAGGTCGCCCTGTGGT
>NZ_DYZD01000068.1 GCF_020741345.1 Nocardiopsis listeri | reverse complement strand
CCCGACACGGGGAAACGTGAAGGGGACCGGCCCGCGGGCCGGTCCCCTTCACGTTTCCCCGTGTCGGGGCGTGTACGTCGACTAACTCCGAACGTCGTCCATGACCGCGTCAGGGTCACGCCAGTTCGGGTGACCGAAGAACCTCTTGCTCTCGGCCACCACGACGGGGGACAGCAGGAGCAGCCCCACCAGGTTGGGCAGCGCCATCAGTCCGTTGGCGATGTCGCTGAACAGCCAAACGGAGTCGAGACTGGCGACCGAACCGATGAAGATGATGACGATGAAGACGAGTCGGTAGGGCAGGACCAGCTTGCGGCCGCCCAGGAACTCCACGCACCGCTCGCCGTAGTAGGCCCAACCGAGCAGGGTGCTGAAGGCGAAGACGGCCACGGAGGCCGCGACGATGTAGGCACCGGCCGCACCGAAACCGGGGCTGATGGCGCCCAGGCCTTCGGTCATGGCCTGCGACGTCAGCAGCGAACCGTCCTCGGCCTCGTCCCCCCGCCATACACCGGTCACGATGATGACCAGGCAGGTCATGCTCACCACGATGATGGTGTCGATGAAGGTCTGGGTCATGGAGACCATGGCCTGACGGACCGGCTCCTTGGTCTTGGCGGCGGCGGCTGCGATGCCACCGGTGCCCAGACCGGACTCGTTGGAGAAGATGCCGCGGGCGAAGCCCATCTGGATGGCGAGCATGACACCGGCACCCGCGAAACCGCCGACCGCGGAGGTTCCGGTGAAGGCATCGGTGAAGACCAGCTGGAACGCGGGCAGGAGCGCCTGCCAGTTGGCGATGAGTACGAGGAGGCAGATGCCGACGTAGCCGATGATCATGATCGGCACGAGGCCGGAGGCGACACGGCCGATGCTCTTGATGCCACCGAGGATGACCCCGCCGGAGAGGATCATCAGGACGAGGCCGATGACCCACGGCTGAAGCGGGGTGACGCTGCTGACCTGCTGGGCCACGGTGTTGGCCTGGGTGCCGTTACCGATGCCGAAGGCGGCGATGGCGCCGAAGACCGCGAAGGCGACGCCGAGGAAGGTGCCGAACCCGCCCTTGATCCCGTACTTGAGGTAGTACATCGGGCCGCCGCTCTGCTCGCCCTTGGCGTCGGTGCGACGGTACTTCACCCCCAGGAGGGCCTCGCTGTACTTGGTGGCCATACCGAAGATGCCGATGACCCACATCCAGAACAGCGCACCCGGGCCACCGACACCGATGGCCAGCGCGGCTCCCGCGATGTTGCCGACACCGACGGTGGCGGCGAGCGCGGTGCTCAGCGCCTGGTAGTGGGAGATGTCGCCCTCGACGGAGGAGTCCTCCTTGCGACGGACGAGGGCGAGCCAAAGCGCGTGCGGCAGCCTGAGCAACTGGAGAAGGCGCAGCCGGATGGTGAGGAAGACACCGACACCCAGCAACAACGGAATGAGGACGAAGGGTCCCCAGATGATGTCACTGACGATGCCGGCCATCTCAAGGAGTTGGTCCACAGGGGATCTCCCTTTCGGTGTGTGTGGGGCCGAGAGATCCGGGGGTGGAACAGAGGGACCGTTGTTCGCGGAGTCACATCGGCACAGTTGGGTGCATTTCGATATCGGCAAAGAATGACACTGACGCGTAACGAACGAATCACATGTGTTCGACATGAACGTTGCGCCGCGCCGGTGTCACCTCGGGTGCGTGGCGGACACCCGTCAGTCCGCCTTGTCGTCCTCGGCGTGGGCCAGCGCGAGCCGACTGAGCGCGGCGGCGGCCTCCTCCGGGTCCGCTCCCCCACCGACCGCCACACCCAGCAGGTAGGTGGTGAGCGGCGCCGCGGGACGGGCGACGGAGTGCGCGGCGTCCCGGGCCAGGTCGAGGATCCGGTCGACGTCGGCCTTCTGGAGCGGCTCGCTCCCGGACACTTCGAGCTCCTCGAACACCAGCCTCGCCCATTCCACTAGGGTCACCGCTCGACTCCTCAAAGGTGTGTCCTGCAACGTTCTCGGCGATCATGCCATCCCGGTGTCACGCGACGGCCAGACGACCGTACACGCCTCGTCACCGCCCCCTCCTCGAACCCACCCCCTTCCGACGGGGCGGGTTCGCCCGGGCGGCGACCCCGGTTCACGCTCCGAGCCTAGCGTCGGGAGCAGCGATATTCCGGCGTTGGGAGCCCGTTCGCATGTCCCCCGTCACCCCGTTCGTCGACACCTTCCCGAACACCCCACCGGACCTCCCCCTCCGGGTGGCCGTCGTGACCGAGTCGTTCCTGCCCCAGGTCAACGGGGTCACCAATTCCGTGTGCCGGGTACTGGAGCACCTGGCCGCCCGGGGCCACCGGGCCGTGGTGCTGGCGCCCGGTCGCGGACCCACCTCGTACGCCGGGTTCCCGGTCGTACGACTGCCCGCCGTTCCTCTGCCCGTGTACCGGGACTTCGCGGTCGGCCTGCCCCTACGGCGGACGATGGCCGCCGCCCTGCGCGCCTTCGCCCCCGACGTGGTCCACCTGGCCTCCCCCACCGTCTTCGGCGCCGCCGCCGTGGACGTGGCGCGACGTTGGGCGTTGCCGACCGTGGGCGTGTTCCAGACCGACCTTGCCGGTTTCGCCGGTCGGTACGGTCTGCCCGGGACCGAGGCGCTCTGGTCGTTGCTGCACCGGGTCCACTCCTCGGTGGACCGCACCCTGGTGCCCTCCTCCGCCACGATGGAGGCGTTGTCGGACCGCGGGTTCCCCCGGTTGGCCCTGTGGCGTCGCGGGGTGGACATCGACCGCTTCCGCCCCGACCACCGTTCCGAGGGGTTGCGGCACCGTCTGGCCCCGAACGGAGAGACGCTCGTGGGGTACGTGGGCCGGTTGTCCAAGGACAAGCGCGTGGAGTTGCTGGGGCACCTGGCGCGCCTGCGCAACGTCCGGATCGTGGTGGTCGGGGACGGCCCCGACCGGGCCCGGCTGCGCCGGATGCTGCCCGACGCCATCTTCACCGGTCAGCGCACCGGTCGGGACCTGTCCCGGTTGTACGCGGCGCTGGACGTGTTCGTGCACACCGGGGCCGACGAGACCTTCTGCCAGACCGTCCAGGAGGCGCTGGCGTCCGGGGTGCCGGTGGTGGCCCCCGCCGCGGGCGGCCCGCTGGACCTGGTCACCGACGAGCACAACGGGCTGCTGTTCGCCCCCGACTCCACGCGCGAGCTGAAGGTGGCGGTGGGCCGGCTGGCGCACAACCTGCGGGTGCGCGAGCCGATGCGTGCCGCCGCCCGGCCCTCGGTGGAGCACCGCACCTGGGCCGCGGTCAACGCCGACCTCGTCGCGCACTACCGATCGGTGATCGCCCCCAGTCGGGAGCTGGCTGCCCGGTCGGCTCAGCCGCAGAAGGCCTGAGCCGACGACGGCCGTGGCCCCACCGTGCCGACGGCCCCGCGGTCCCGCGGTCCCGCGGTCCCGCGGACCCCGAACATGGCGACGGGCCCCTCCCCGGGAGAGATGTGGGGAGGGACCCGTCGGTTGTGTCCGCCGCGCCCCCTTAAAACGAGGCGGCCACAAGCTGTGGGGATCGGGTCAGTTCACCGACCGAGCGACCTCGCGTCGCACCGGGATGACCGTGGCGGGGTGGGCCGGGCCCTTGTCCAGCAGACCGCCGAGCACCTCGGTGAGTCGGTCCAGGTGGGCGCGGATCCACGGCAGCGCCAGCGGGTCGTGTGCGGACAGTGCCGCGTAGCGCCGCTCCTCGGAGTCTCCGTAGAGCAGGCTGGTGGCCACCCGCATGCGCAGGGTGTCGGGGCTTTCTCCGAACTCCACCGCGGGCAGGACGCCCATGCCGTACTTCTCCAGCAGCAGTCCGGTCAGTTCGGGCCCGGTCGTGACCCCGTGCAGGGCCCGCAGGTGTTCCCGGACCGGCTCGAAGTCCGGGTACAGGTAGAAGGCGGCGCTGGGCGCGGCGACGTTCGCACCGGCCGCGACGAAGATGTCGGTGACGGCTCGGGCGACGATGCCGTGCAGACGGCGGCTGCGGTCGATGTGGTCGATGAGTTCGGTCGGCTCGGCGAAGGCGTGCGAGGCGGCCTCCTGCACCGGCGCCGCCGGGCTGGACCAGATCTCGCTGGCCACGCCCAGGAGTCCGCCGCGCAGTCGGTGACCGATCTGGGAGTCGGGCAGGCGCAGGACGCCGATCCGCCAGCCGCCCAGGGCCAGGTTCTTGCTCAGGCCGGTGGAGATGACGGTGCGCTCGGGCGCGAACTCGGCGGGGCTGTGCACGACGGCACGGTCCTCACCGTCGGAGTCGAGGTGGACGAGGTCACGGTAGATCTCGTCGGAGATGACGATGAGGTCGAGCTCGCGGGCGACGTCGGCGAGCCTTCGGACCGTCTCGGCGTCGGCGACGGTCCCGGTCGGGTTGTCGGGGACGGTCACGACGACGGCGTTGACGGTGCGGCCCTGCTCGCGGGCGTCGGTCACGGCGGCGTGCAGCAGATCGGGCTGGGGTACGCCGCCCTGGCCGGTGGCGGTCGGCACCATGATCGGGCTCTGGCCGACCAGGCGGCTCTGCGCGGCGTAGCTGACCCAGCTGGGCGCGGCGATGGCGGTGTCACCGCCGATCTCCAGAAGAAGGCTGTAGAGCAGGGGCTTGCTGCCGGGACCCGCGATGACCAGGTCCGGGTCGGTGGCCAGACCTCGACGGTTCCAGTAGCCGGCGGCCGCCTCGCGCAGTGCCACCGATCCTGCGACCGGCCCGTAGGCGTTGGCACCGTTCCCCGCGGAGAGGTGGTCTCGCATGACGGGGTGCACCGGAAGGCCGGCCTCACCGAAGCCGAGTGGAAGCACGCGCACCCCCTGGCGACGCTTCTCGTTCAGGGCTTCGTTGACGGCGAGAGTGGCGGACACAGTGACGGTCATGGACGACTCATCTCCGGGATGGGCGTTAGGCGCTGGGTCAGCTCCTGAGCTGGTGATCCGCTCTTCGTCTGACCTCTTCTGTCGTCCAGCCTGCCCACGAATCGCCATCAGTACAAGCGCGGCTTTTTGATGCTGAGCGTAAGATGTCCTTATGCTCGATCTCCATCGCCTGCAGTTGCTCCGTGAGTTCAGCGTTCGTGGCACGATCGTCGCCACCGCGAACGCCCTCGGTTACACCCCCTCGGCGGTGTCGCAGCAACTGACCACACTCGAACGGGAGACGGGCGTGGCCTTGCTGGACCGTTCCCCTCGTGGGGCGGAGCTGACCGATGCCGGCCGGCTGCTGGTGACCCAGGCCGAGGAGATCCTGGCGATGGTCGAGGCGGCCGAGTCGGTCCTGGCCGAACAGGCGGACGTGGCCCTGGGCGTGGTCACCGTCACGGCCTTCCCGACCGCCGCGGTGGCGTTCGCGCCCGAGTTGGCGCCGCCGTTGCGCCGACACCAGGGCATGCAGTTGGTGCTGCGACAGACATTGCTCTCCACCGGAACGCAGAAGGTGCGTTCCCGAGAGGTCGACATCGCGATCGTCGACGACTGGACCGGCAGGCACCCGGGCCGGGGAGCGGACAGCGGGCTGCGCCACGTCCACCTGTTGCGGGACCCGATGGTGTTGGCGGTCCCGGAGGACCACCGGCTGGCGGAGCCCTCGTTCCCGCTGGTGTTGGACCGGCTGCTCAACGAGTCGTGGATCGTGGCGCCCGAGGGCGAGCGTTCGCGTTACGGCACGGACAAGCTGTTCGAGGACGCGGGCGGTCTGCCCGCCGCCACCTGGGAGTTCGAGGGTCTGGGCACGATCCTGAGCCTGGTGTCGAGGGGGATCGGCATCGCCGCGGTTCCGGCGCTCGCGATGGTGGGCGCTCCGGCGGGGCTGGTCTACCGGAAGTTGCCCTCACCCCCGGCCCGGCACGTGTACGCGGTGCTGCGACCGGCGTCGCTGCGCAGGCCCGCGGTGCGGGTGACCCTGGACGCCCTACGGCAGGCGGCCCGCAGCGTGGAGGGCGAGATCGACCCGCTCACCACCGACGACGAGCCCACCACGTGATTCGGGGTCGGAGGCCGGCCGGGCCCTTACACGTCGAACGCGACACGTGGCGGGCGTGTCGCGTTCATCGGTCCGGTATCGGGTTCCGTGGCCTCATGCGCCGTTCGCTCTTCGGCGCATCTTGTCGATCTTGCGTCGGATCCGACGACAGACGTGTCGGGCCCGGTCACGGTCGTCGCGAGCGTTCCACCAGCGCGCGTAGGCTTCCAGTCTTCTCTTGCGCAGGGACTCCAGCTCCGCCTCCATCCGGTTCACCCGGTGCTCCAGGTCGATCCGTTCACGTTCGAACGCCGACATGTCGCGCTCATGGAACCCCGCCTCCCGTTCTGCGCTGAGCAGACGATCGGTGAGGCCCTCGGTCGCGTTACCGCCCTTGGCGATCCGGCCGAGGCTTGCCTGTCCGCTGATGCCTTCGAACCACACAACCACTTGTGTTTCCTGTATCGCCCGAACATCACCGTTGGCTACGCAAAGAATGCGGAAAGTGGCATTGGACGCTTTTGTCGCTTTTGCCAGTCTGCGTCCGACGGGCATCGGTCGCTCAGGCGACCAGGGAGCGCTCCCCCGGCCAGACCGCCGTCCCCCACTCGCGGAGCCTCCCGTACACCCTCTCGAACCGCTCCAACGACCGGTGGTGGTCGTGTTCCAAGGCGACCTCCCGGCTCGCCTCCCCCAACTTCTCCCGGTCCGGGCCGAGCACGGTGAGCAGTCTTTCCGCCAGCGCCGCGTCGTCCCCCGGCGGGAACAGGTACCCGTTGCGCCCCTCCGACACCAGGTGCGGCAGGGCCATCGCGTCGGCCGCCACCACCGGCAGCCCCGTCGACATCGCCTCCAACGTCGCGATGCTCTGCAGCTCGGCCACGCCCGCGATCGCGAAGGCGTCACCGGCCGCGTACACCGACGGCAGATCCTCGTCCGGCACGAACCCCAGGAAGAACACGCGGTCGGCCACGCCGAGCCGGGCCGCCAACGCCCTCAGCTCACCCTCGCGTTGTCCGGTACCGGCCAGCGCCAACTGCACGTCCCGCTCCGGCACGATCCTGGCCAGGGCCCGGATCGTCTCGTCGATCCGCTTCTCCTCGTCCAGACGCCCCACGAACACCACCGTGTCGCGGTCGGGCAACCCGAACCGGGCACGCGGTCCGGACCGATCCGAGCACGGGTGGAAACGCTCCAGGTCGATCCCGCAGGAGATCGCCTCGACGTCGCGGGCGAACCCCTTCTCCCGCAGCAGCGCCGCCGCGCGCGGGGTCGGCGTGGTCACGTGGTCGGCCTCCATCGCCACCCGCACCATGTCCCGCCAGGCGGCGGCCCCCGCGGCCCGCTGCATCGACCGTGGCACTCGGGCGTGCGCGTACAGGTTGTCCGGCATGAAGTGGTTGGTGAGCACCACCGGCACGGCCATCGAACGCGCCCGCCGAAGCGCCGAACGACTCAGCGTGAAGTGGCTCTGGACATGGACGACGTCGGGGCCCAAGCGCCGCAGGATCCGGGCGATGTGCCCGCCCATCCCCAAGGGCAGGGCCGCCCGCATGTCCGGTTGGAAGGGGATCGGGGCCGACCTGAGTCTGTGTTCGGTGACCCTCCCGTTCACCGTCACGTACGGCTCGCCCTCCTCGGAGGGGCACACCACGTGCACACGGTGTCCCCGCTCGGCCAGCCCCTCCGCCAGACGGCGGGTGAAGTACCCGGCGCCGTTGACGTCGGGCGGGTAGGTGTCCGACGCGATGAGCACGTTCAGTGGACGCTCGGTGTGGAACATGGTGGGAACTCCTTCGTTCGACGTGGCGATGCTCGCGACGGTCGGCGATGGTTCAGCGGGACCGGCCCTGAGCGGTGGTGGTCGTGGGAACGCGGGGATCGGCCTCCGGGTTCCGGTGTCGGGAACGGGCCAGGATCACCGTGCCCAGGACCGCCAGGACGGCGAAGATCGCGGCCGCGGTGGCCGTCGTCGGGGTGTCGGGCACCCCTTCTCCCAAAAGCAGGACCCCGATGCCCACCCCGACCACCGGGTCGGCGATGAGCAGGGTCGCGTAGGCGGCGGCGAAGTGACCGGTGCGGTAGGCGTTCTGCAACAGCAGGGCGCCGAACACCGCGGTGACCACGGCCAACAGCGTCAGCCAGCTGAACAGGTGGATCGGGTCGGCCATGGTGTTGGCCGTGACCACCCGGGCCAGTCCGGAGGTGGTGCCGAGCGCCGCTCCGCCGGCCAGGGCGAGTGCGAGCGCACGTGCGTTGCTGGGCATCCACTGGGCGGTGACGTACACGAGGGCGCCCGACCCGATGACGATCCCGGCCAGCCACAGGGCGGTCCCGGTCGACATCACGGGGATCCGACCGCCATGCGGGAACAGCCACAGGACACCGACCAGACCCACCATGACGGCGGTCCCGGCGAGGATCTGTGAGAGGCGCACCCGTTGCCGGTTGAACAACGCCGACAGCACGATGGCGAACAACAGGCCCGTCACGCCGATGGGCTGGATGATGGTCAGGGGCGCCCCGCTGAGGGCGATCAGGTGCAGTGTCGCGCCCAGCACTGCCGCCCCACTGCCCAGTAGCCAGCGTGGTTGGCGCAGCAGGTGCAGGAGGAAACCCGCGCGGGCGACCCGCCCTCCGGGGGCCCGAACGGCGTCACGCTCCTGCATCGCCGAGCCGAACGCCAGACTGAACGCGCCCGCCACCGCGATCGACACGGACCAGATCATCAGCGGCTCCGGCCCGGTCGGCTCCGAACGTCACCGTGCGTCCCAGGTGTCATCGACGGCATCCCCGTCTCCTCCGGCACTGTGTTCTCCATCCGTGTCCGCTGTGGGAACCGGATACGTTCACGACGGTACGGAACGGGGGCGTCGCCTGGCGATAAGGACGACCCCCGTCTTCGAGGTAGTGCCGGCCCTCCTCTCATATGGGTGCGACCCCCACCTTCGGGTGCCCGCGGGCCTTGTCGTTCCGGCGATGCGTTCATCGACCCCCTCGTCCCTACGTCTGCCGCAATTGCCCGTGCCCTAAGAGTCCCCACGGGTCAAAAGTCGGTATGGGGTGGTCGCCACCGCATCATTTGCAGGACCTTTCGACGTCGAACCCTTGGGAGACGGTGAGGATCCGTGACAAGATGTCGGATAGTGGTCTAGACCGGATAGGAGCAGTGCCTCGTGCCTGACAACCCCCGCAACTCCCCCGTCTCCCTTCTCCCCCGTCCCGTTGAGGTCACCACCGACGGTTCGGAGGGCCTGGTGCTCGACACCGACACACGCATCTCCGCGGACCAGGCCGCCGGCCCGACCCTGACCTGGCTGCGGCGAGAACTCGGCACCGCGACCGGGCTCCCCCTGTGCGTCGGCCACGAGCAGGACGCGCGGATCCGACTGAGCGTGGACCCCACCGCCGGTCTGGGAGAGGAGGGCTACCGGCTGATCGTGGACGCCGAGGGCGCCATCGTCGTCGGCCACGACCCCGCCGGTGTCTTCTACGGAGCGCAGACCCTGCGCCAGCTCCTGCCCGTCGACGCCTACCGCGACGCACCCGTGGGCGAGGCCACCGGCCGATGGAGATTGCCCTCCGTGCGTGTCACCGACTCCCCCCGTTTCCGCTGGCGCGGGGCCATGCTCGACATCGCCCGGCACTTCCAGCCCAAGCGCGAGATCCTCCGGTTCATCGACCTCCTCGCGATGCACAAGCTCAACGTGCTGCACCTGCACCTGACCGACGACCAGGGCTGGCGGGTCGAGATCCGCCGCTACCCGAAGCTGACCGAGAAGGGCTCCTGGCGGACCGAGAGCCAGGTCGGCGCGAGCAGGCCACCGGTGTTCGACGGACGCCCGCACGGCGGCTTCCTCACCCAGGACGACGTCCGCGAGATCGTCGCCTACGCCGCCGAGCGGCACATCACGGTGGTCCCGGAGATCGACGTGCCCGGCCACTCCCAGGCCGCCATCCACGCCTACCCCGAGCTCGGCGAGGTCGGCGAGATCCCGGTGGGGACCCGATGGGGCATCTTCGACGAGGTACTGGCCGTCACCGACCACGTGATCGAGTTCTACAAGAACGTCTTCGACGAGCTCATCGAACTGTTCCCGAGCCCCTACATCCACGTGGGCGGGGACGAGTGCCCCAAGACCCAGTGGAAGAACAGCGAGTCCGCCCAGCGACGCATCCGCGAGGAGGGGCTGGCCGACGAGGACGAGCTGCAGAGCTGGTTCATCCGACAGCTCGACGCCCACCTCACCGAACGTGGCCGTCGCCTGCTGGGCTGGGACGAGATCCTCGAAGGAGGGCTCGCGCCGGGTGCGACGGTGCTCTCCTGGCGGGGCGAGGAGGGCGGTGTCGCCGCCGCCCGCTCCGGACACGACGTCGTCATGGCCCCCACCGCCACCTCCTACCTGGACTACAGGCAGTCCGAGAGCCCCGACGAACCGGTGCCGGTGGGCACCCTGCTTCGGGTGGAGGACGTGTACGCGGGCGACCCGGTGCCCGCCGACCTCACCGAGAGGGAGGCCGAGCACGTCCTGGGCGCCCAGGTGAATCTGTGGACCGAACACATCGACACGCCCAGGCGTCTGGACTACATGGTCTTCCCCCGCCTGTCGGCGTTCGCCGAGAAGGTGTGGTCGACCAACGAACGCGACTACGCCGAGTTCGAGCCGCGCCTGCTGCACCACCTCGGCCGCCTGGACGCCGCGGGTGTGGAGTACCGCCCGATGGACGGCCCCCGCCCCTGGCACGGCCGCCCGGGCGTCCAGGGCTGGGGCTGACGGGTTCTTCGTGAGGCTCTCGCACCGGCCGGTGCGAGAGCCTCACGGAACGGCCTCGAAACCCCACATCCCCCCGGATCCCGTTGCATGTACCACCAGGGACTTCCCGTCCGGGTCCCGTCCCCGCGCCACGGGGGTCGCCCGTTCGGGACCGGAGAGGGTTCCGTAAGAGAAGTCGAGCCGCGAGCGAGGCACGAGCGGCAGGCGTGGACGACGGATGAAGGATCCCTCTGCGAAGGCCCCGAACACGGGCCGAAGCGCCGGCGGAGGCCCCTAGAAGTAGGTGGCGGTCGCGTCGACCACACGGTCGTCGTCATCGACCACCGGAATCACCTGCCATCGGTCGAAGGCCGTGCAGGGGTGGGAGATACCGAAGGAGAACAGGTCGCCCGGGCGTACGCCCAGCCCGTCCGGAACCCTCAGGTAGGCGTGGTGGTCGTTGAGGTCGAACACCTCCACCCCCTCCGCCGGGACCACGGTGCCGTCGGCCCGGCGCAGCACCCGCGGGATCGGGAACCCCTGGTCGTGGTTGGCCTCCCGGCGACCCATGCCGGCGATGGCCAGCCCCTCCTCCGGGGTCGAGGTGACCTGCGCCCACAGTTCGAGGGCGCCTGAGAGGGTCTCGGGCCCGTCGGGAAGCCGGTTGTAGGGCGTGGTGCGCAGGTACAGGCCGTCGTCGTGGGCGACGTAGGCGCCGCTGCGCAGGATCGGCAGGACGTCCTCGCGCCCGCCCAGCGCCTCGGCGACCAGATCGAACCAGGCGCTGCCGCCCACCGAAAGCACCGGACGCTCCGGCCCGTCTTCGCCGGTCAGAGCGGCGGCGTCACCGAGGAGGTCGTCGAGGAAGCCCCGCACGTCCGCGGCCTCGCCCAACGGTCCCTCGTAACCGGCGACCCCGGCCACCTCCAGCCCCGGAGCGCCGGCCACCTCCCGGGCGACGGCCAGCACCTCCTCTCGGGTCCGGCAGCCGGTGCGGCCACCCGGGACGCCGCGCTCGATCAACACCCGAAGCGGTCGTGCGCCCTCACGAGGCGTGCCGTGCGGAGCGACGGCCTGGGAGGCGACGGCGACGCCCTCCGGGGAGTCGACGTAGAAGAGGAACTCGAAGTCGGGGTCGGAGTCGAGCTCGGCGGCCGCCCAGCGCAGTGTCTTCGCGTCGAGCAGTTCGTTGGCGAGCAGGATCCGGCGCACCCCGAAGCGGCGAAAGACCAGCACCTGGTTCGCGGTGGCGGCGGTGATCCCCCACGCGCCCGCGTCGAGCTGGCGCCGGGTGATCAGGGGCGACATGGCGGTCTTGCCGTGCGGAGCGAAGAGCAGCCCGCGGTCGCGGGTGAAGTCGGCGAGCGCGGCGACGTTGCGCTCCAGGGCCGAGGCGCGCAGCACCATCAGCGGCCAGGTGAACGGACCGTCGAAGAGATGGTCCTTGCGGGCGACGAACTCGTCGAGGGTGACGGGTTCCCCCGGCCACCACAGGCCCTTGGTGCGCCAGTCGACGTACTCGGTGGGGATGGTCAGCCGTTCACTCACGTGGTCTCCGCTCCGTGGCCGGGTCCGGTGTCGGACGGCGAACACCGTCCGACACCGGAGGTTTCGTCACCGATCATCCCATCGGCGACCCCTCCCAGGAAGGTTCAGGACACGACCTCCACGGACTCTTCGGAGACTTCGGGCTCCTTGTCGACGGCCGGGTCGACGCGGCCCTCCAGGAACTCCGCGATGGCCCGCTGCCCGATCTCGGGGAAGTCGGTGATGAAACCGTCCACACCCATCTCCAGGACGCGCCGCATCCCGTCGGCCTCGTTGATCGTGTACGGCATGATCTCCAGACCGGCGTCCTGGACTGCCGCGACGTAGTCGGCGTCGATGGAGTTGTGGTTGGGGTTGATCATCTGCGCCCAGTCGTAGTCGACGATCCGGTCCTTGGGGACCTGGCCGAGCAGTCCGTGCGGCACGGAAGGCAGCAGGCTCTTGGAGTACTCGGTGGACTCCCAGTCGAAGCTCTGGACGACGAGTCGGTGGGGTTCACCGGGCGCGTTGGGCACCAGCCAGTGCGGGCTGCGCGCCAGTTCGACGGAGATCTGGTGCTCGATCCCCGGGTACAAAGAGGGTTCCTTGACCTCGAGGAGCAGGTTCATGTCGTGTTCCTGGAGCCGGTCGAGGGCCTCGCGCAGGGTCGGGACGGGTTCACCGGCGAACTCCTCGTCGAAGGAGGAACCGGCGTCGAGGCGCTCGATCTCCTCCAGGGTGAAGTCGCCGACGTCGTAGGGCGCCCGGTCGGGGAACACCTCGGCGACGTCGGTGGTGCGCTCCAACGTCGTGTCGTGCATGAGCACGATCTCCTCGTCCGAGGTGAGCTGGACGTCGATCTCCACGGTCTCCGCGCCGAGCCGGTGTCCCTCGTCGATGGCGGCGAGGGTGTTCTCCGGCGCGGTGCCGGCCGCTCCTCGGTGGGAGACGGCGATGAGCGGGCGCGTCGGCGCCGTCTGCTGTGGTGGGGTGGCCGCGCTCTGGTGGACGCGCTGTACTTCGATCGGCTCGTGATCGCTTCCCACGAGCGCGGACGGGGCCGCGAGCGCCGGGCTCGCGAGGACGGACATCGAGAACGTGACTGCTCCGACAACGAAACCGATGCGCTGATGCACCGGGCCTCCCATGTACGCGTGGATTGGCCGACTGCCCACCCAGGGTGAGCGCGCATGGTGACCGAAAGGTGACCATGCGCGAAGCAGTCGGTGATCCGCGGCCCATCTTCTGGTGGACTGCACCAGCCGACCGACGAATCTCGCCCTATGGATGCATTTGGCCACTTCATGTCCGATTTTTGACCATGAATGCCCTCGATAACCACCGAGAGTCCTGAAAGCATCACAGGTAGTAGTCGACGGGAAGGAACTCTCATGCGCAAGCACCACGCGAGGTGGGTCGCGCTGTTCAGTGCCGCCGCCATCTCCACGTCGGGTCTGGTGGGCCTCGCCGGGCCCGCCGCGGCGGACGACAAGGAAACCGAGGCGCTCAGCTGGCCCGTGGTCAGCCAGGGGGTCTCCTCCTACAGCCTCGACGGGCACCAGATCGCCTACCTGCCACCGGGCCTGGACCGGTACGGGATCAACGCCGATTCCACGACCGACCGCCGGGGCAACAGCCGCTCCCAGCTCTCGTGGATCCAGGGTCCCGACCAGCTCTACGGCCGGGTCGCGGTCCTGCGTTCGGAGAACCTCCAGGAACTCGACGACATCAGGGGCAGCCGGTACAGCCACCTCGCGGATTCGAGCCTGCAGGAGCTCCCCGAGAGTGAGGAGTTCGAGCACGGCGCCTACCTTTCCGAGGAGACCGGCGACCTGTTCTGGCTCGCGAGCCCGGGTGTGGCGATCACCACGCATCTCCAGCCCGACCGCTGGGAGAGCGGCGAGCTGATCCGCATGGCCGAGTCGATCTCGGAGGCGACGGATCCGGAGGCCGAAGAGGCCGAAGCCGAGGAGGCTCCGGAAGACGAGACCCCGGAAGACGAGACCCCCTCGGATGAAGCCCCTGAGGACGAGGCGCCGGAGGACGAGGCCCCCGAGGACGAGACGCCGGCAGAGGAAGCTCCCGAGGGAGAGGCCCCTGCAGAGGACGCCCCCGCCGACGAGGACACTCCCGCGGAGACCCCGGAGAACGACGTGACCCCGGAGGCGCCCGCGGAGGAGGCCCCCGAGGAGGACACCACCGACGAGGGGTCCACCGAGGAAGAGGGCGCCGAGGAGGAAGGCGCCACCGAAGAGGCCCCGGTCGACGAGGTCTCCGACGAGGCCCCCGCCGAGGACGCGGAAGAGGTCCAGGAGGCCGACCTGCCCGAGGCCCCCACCTCCCGCGAGGTCAAGACCTGCCTGGTCGAGCACTTCGTGGACTTCGAGTCCGCCTCCACCGACCTGGACCAGGAGCAGATGGCCCCGGGCAGCCAGGAGTTCGTCGAGCAGGCCGTGAGCGAGGGCGACCTCGACGACGCCGAACTCGACCGCCTGCTGGCCACCGTCTGGTACTACGGCGACGAGACCGACAAGGTCGCCGCGATCGATGACTGCGTCGAGAACCTCGGCATGGAGCAGGACGAGGTCGAGGACGCGGTCGCCGAGGTCGCGGACCTGATCGGCGATCTGGTCGAGGAGGCCAACGAGGCCATGGCCGAAGCGGTGGACGAGGCCGAGCAGGCCTCCTCCGAGGCGCCCGACGCCGCCGACGTCGACGCGGCCTCCGTCGAGGTCGAGGACCCGGTCGACGCCGAGGAGTGGGAGGAGCTGTGGAACTCCCTGCCGTGGAGCATCCCCGGCGAGAACTCCTGACGGAGCGCGCCCTGAGTAGGGCGGCGCGCGACGGGCGGGGCTGAGGCTCCCCGCCACATCCACGACCCGGGGCCGGTGCCCGCATCCACCGGCCCCGGGTTCTTTTTCGGCCCGTACATATCCTGGACAGAATCGGGGCCAAACCAGGACACCCCCTTTCCGCCCGCCTACCGCGACCCGCTCCCACCGGTCCACACCCCCGACGGAACCGTGGGGACGCCCCCGGCACCGTGCGTGTCACCTCGCTCACCCTGGGGCCATATCCCTTGTCGGGTTCCGGGAGAAGAGGGAAGGAAACCCGGAACCGAGGTCCTTGGGCCCGAATCACCCGAACACCCGACATTCGTGACCTGCCATGCTGTACCGTCGCCCACGTTCGATCGACGTCCCCACCCGATGCCACGACCCCCGTCGCGGCGCACGCCCCCGCCGTGCCCCACCCCGGCCCGGTCCCCCAGCCCCCGCCTTCCCATCCGCAGGAGGACGAACGCATGCCCGGATTCACCACACGACCCCAGCTACGCGGCGACTTCGGCATGGTCGCCTCCACCCACTGGCTGGCCAGCGCCGCCGGCATGTCCGTCCTCGAACGTGGTGGCAACGCCTTCGACGCGGCCGTCGCCACCGGCTTCACCCTGCAGGTCGTCGAGCCCCACCTGAACGGCCCGGGCGGCGAGGTCCCGGTGATCTTCCAGGCGGTGGGCGGCGCACCGCGCGTGCTGTGCGGCCAGGGCGTCTCCCCCGCCGCCGCGAGCATCGAGGCGTTCGCCGGCATGGATCGCATCCCCGGCAGCGGTGTCCTGGCCGCCACCGTCCCCGGCGCCTTCGACGCCTGGATGCTGCTGCTGCGCGACCACGGCACCATGTCGGTCCGCCAGGTCCTCGAACACGCCGTCGGCCTGGCCGAACGCGGGTACCCGGTCCTGCCGCGCATCGCGGCCGTGATCGAGAACCTGAGGCCGATCTTCACCGAGCACTGGGCGGGCTCGGCCGGCGTGTACCTGCCGCGCGGCATCGCCCCCGCAGCCGGTTCCCGGTTGCGCAACCCCGCTCTGGCCGCCACCTACCGGCGGATCGTCGAGGACGCCGAGGCGGCCGGTGGTGACCGTGAGGCACAGATCGAGACGGCCCGGCGCTCCTGGGCCCAGGGGTTCGTCGCCGAGGCCGTGGGCGCCTTCCTGTCCTCGCCCGTCCCCAACGGTCGCGGAGAGCCGGAACAGGGGCTGCTGACAGCCGCCGACATGGCCGGCTGGAGCGCCCACTACGAGGACACCGCCACCGTCACCCACGGCGCCCACACCGTGCACAAGACCGGGCCCTGGGGCCAGGGACCCGCCATGCTGCAACAGCTCCGGCTGGCCGAGGCGCTCGGTGTGGACACCGACCTGCGCCGGGACGGAGCCTTCGGCGCGGACGCCGGTGTCGACGCCGACTTCGTGCACCGGCTCACCGAGATCGCCAAGCTCGTCTTCGCCGACCGTGAGGCCTGGTACGGCGATCCCGACCACACCGACGTGCCCCTCAAGGAGCTCCTGAGCCCGGCCTACGCCGCCGAACGCGCCCGGATCATCGATGACGCCCGCGTCGCCATGGACCTGCGTCCTGGCGCGCCCGGTGGCCGTTCCCCCTTCGTCGCACCGCTGTTCCTGGCCGACGACACCCCGGGCGACCGCACCACCGGGGAGCCGACGGTACGCAACGCCCCCGGCGTCTCCCCCTCCGACCAGCGCGGGGACACCTGCCACCTCGACGTCGTGGACGCCGACGGGAACATGGTCTCGGCGACACCGAGCGGTGGTTGGCTGAGCAGCTCCCCCGTCATCCCCGGTCTCGGCTTCCCGTTGGGCACCCGCGGGCAGATGTTCTGGCTCGACCCGGCCTCGCCCAACGCGCTCGCCCCGCGCAGGCGTCCCCGCACCACCCTGTCGCCCACCCTGGTCACCAGGGATGACGGGCAGGCGGTGCTGGCCATCGGCACACCCGGAGGCGACCAACAGGACCAGTGGACGACCACCGCGCTGATGCGGATCCTCAACGGGACCTCCGACCTGCAGGAGGCCCTGGACACCCCGATGTTCCACACCAACGCCTTCCCCAGCTCCTTCCACCCGAGGGAGACGCTGCCCGGCGACCTGGTGGTCGAGCCGGGTGTGGGCCAAGGGACCATCGAAGAACTGCGCCGACGCGGCCACACGGTGAAGGTCGCGGAGCCGTGGTCGCTGGGCCGGCTCGCGGCCGTCGCGCGCGACCCCGAGACCGGTGAGCTGCGCGCCGCCGCCGACGCCCGAGGTGGCCAGGGGTACGCCGCCGGGCGTTGATCGCCTGGTCGGAAGGGGCCGGATCGCGCCGATCCGGCCCGGAGACCACCCCTGACATCGAAGGCAGACGAAAGCGTACGGAACCCGCACGCGACTGGACGGGAGGGGACTTAGGGCACCGTTGCACCAACATGCACGCCTTGATCCGACCTCTTGCCAAATCGACCGGTCACTGCTTACCTAGACCTTGTGCGGGGTGCGCTCCCGGACGATCGGTCGAGTGCGCCGCGACAACTCCATACCACCCGACAGGGTCGGCTTCGCTGTCTCCCCCTCCCTCAGCGACGGCCCTGTTCCCCCTCCAGACCG
>NZ_DYZD01000067.1 GCF_020741345.1 Nocardiopsis listeri | reverse complement strand
CGGCGGCGAGCGGGCTGCCCGGCGCGGTCAGTTCGGTCCACAGGAAGGTGCCGCCGACGACGTACACGCCGATCACCGCGACCAGCATGATGAGGCCGCCGGCGAAGCTGTACAGCAGGAACTTCAACGCGGCCTTGGTGCGCTCGGCACCCCGGCCGTACCGCCCGATCATGAAGTAGACCGGGATCAGCATGACCTCGAAGAACACGTAGAACAGGAAGACGTCGGTGGCGGCGAAGACACCGATCATCATCGCTTCGAGGGCGAGGACGAGGGCGAAGTAGCCGCGGCCGCCGTCCGGGTGGTCGGTGTGTTCGTTCCAGGCCGCCAGGATGACCAGCGGAACCAGGATCACCGACATCAGGACCATCGTCAGGGCGATGCCGTCCACACCGACGGCGAAGTGGACCCCGAAGTAGGGGATCCACGGGTAGACCTCCTCGAACTGGAGGTCCCCCGCCGTGGAGGTGTCGAAGTTCAGCGCCATGGCCACGACCAGGGCCAGGGTGACCAGGGAGACGATCAGCGCGACGCGCTTGGCGTTCTCCGCGGAGGCGGTCCCCGCCTCGGTGACGGTGGCGGGCCGGGTCTTGACCGCGGTACCGCCACCGCCCGCCTCGGCGGAGGCGGTGGCCCGGGCCGAGGCGGACGCCGTCTCGGCCTTCGTCCCGATCCGGGGCAGTGCCCAGATGAGGATCGCGCCGACCGCCGGAAGGGCGATGGCGAGTGTGAGCCAGGGGATCATGTCAGAACCTCACAGCCAGCGTCGCGGCGACGATCACGGCGCCGATGAGCATGGTGAGCGCGTAGGTGCGGGCGAACCCGGTCTGTGTCCTGCCGAGCCCGGTGGAGGAGTCGCGGACCCCGGCACCGATCCCGTTGACCGCGCCGTCGATGACCTTGTCCTCGATGACGACCAGTGCCTTGGTGAGCACCTGGCCGGGTCGCATGAACAGGTCCTCGTTGATCTCGTTTCCGTACAGCTCGTTGCGGGCCGCGTTGGTGACGAGGTTGCCCTTGGGGGCGGTGCGTTCCACCGGCTTGCGCAGGTAGATCGCCCAGGCCGCGAGCACGCCCAGGACCAGCACGACCAGCGCCGCGATGCCGTAGGGCGAGGCGAAGGCGTGTCCCACCGTGAAGTGGGGCGGCTCCGCTCCGGTGACGGGCTGGAGGAACGCGGCGAAGCGGTCGCCGGCCACCAGGAATCCGCCCAGGGCGATCGAGCCGATCGACAGCACCACCATGGGGGCGGTCATGCTCACGGGCGACTCGTGCGGGTGCACGCCCTCGTCCCAACGCTTCTCTCCGAGGAAGGTCATGAAGACCATCCGGGACATGTAGAAGGCGGTGAGCGCGGCGCCCAGGATGACCAGGGAACCGAACACCAGGCCGACGTTGCCGCCGAGGCCGAAGGTGGCGGAGATGATGCTCTCCTTGGTCCACCAACCCGACAGCAGCGGGACACCGATGATCGCGAGGTAGCCCAGGCCGAAGGTGGCGAAGGTGATCGGCATCTTCGACGCCAGACCACCGTACTTGCGCATGTTCACGTCGTCGTTCATGCCGTGCATGACCGAACCGGCGCCCAGGAACAGCCCGGCCTTGAAGAAGCCGTGCGTGACCAGGTGGGCGATGGCCGCCGCGTAACCGATCGGGCCGAGGCCCGCGGCCAGCACCATCATGCCGATCTGGCTCATCGTGGATCCGGCCAGGGACTTCTTGATGTCGTCCTTGGCGGAGGCGATGATCCCGCCGGCCAGCATGGTGGCGGCTCCGACGACCATGACGGTCAGCTGCGCCGCCGGGGAGGCCTCGAAGATCGGACCGGCGCGCACGATGAGGTACACACCGGCGGTGACCATGGTGGCGGCGTGGATGAGCGCCGACACCGGGGTCGGGCCCTCCATGGCGTCCAGCAACCACGCCTGCAGCGGCAGCTGCGCGGACTTACCGCAGGCGCCCAGCAGGAGCAGCAGGCCGATGGCGAGCAGGACACCGTCGTTCGCGCCCGGTACGGCCGCGAAGACGTCGCTGAAGCCCACCGCGCCGAACGCGGTGAACATGATCATGATCGCCACGAGCAGGCCCATGTCGCCGACCCGGTTGATCAGGAACGCCTTCTTGGCCGCGGTGGCGGCGGTGGGCTTGTACTGCCAGAACCCGATGAGCAGGTAGGACGCCAGGCCCACACCCTCCCAGCCGAGGAACAGCAGGACGAAGTTGTCCGCCAGCACCAGCACCAGCATGGCGGCGACGAACAGGTTGAGGTAGGCGAAGAACCTGCGCTTGCCCGGGTCCTCGGCCATGTAGCCGAGGGAGTAGACGTGGATCAGCGAACCCACGAACGTGATGAGCAGAACGAAGGTGATGGAGAGCGGGTCGACCAGCAGGTTGATCCGCGCGGAGAAGTCGCCGACCGCGAACCACTCGTAGACGGGAACGGAGACGCTGCGCGCGTCGGTGCCCCGTCCGAGCAGGTCGAACAGGGCCAGGACGGCCCAGACGAAGGAGACCACCGGTAGGACGGTGGCCAGCAGGGGCCCCCAGGCGTTGGTGCGTCGTCCGCCCAGCAACAGGATCGCCGCGCCCACCAAAGGCAGGGCGATCAGCAGCCAGGCGTTCGACAGCACCGCGCTGTCGGCCGCGGTCGCCGCGGGTTCGGCGGCGAGGTACGCGTGATGTTGTGTCACAGCCACGTCGCCTTCTAGTGCTTGAGCAGGTTGGCGTCATCGAGCGACGCGGACCTGCGGGTTCGGAAGATCTGCATGATGATCGCGAGGCCCACGACCACCTCGGCGGCGGCGACGACCATCACGAAGAACGCGATGACCTGCCCCTCGATGTCCCCGTGCATCCGGGCGAACGCGACGAACGCCAGGTTGCAGGCGTTGAGCATCAGCTCCACGCACATGAAGACGATGATCGCGTTGCGTCGGACGAGGACGCCGACCGCGCCGATGGTGAACAGAAGCGCCGCGAGGACGATGTAGTTCATCGGGTCCACGTGGACTCGACCTCCTGCCCGTTGCCGTTGGTGCCGTTGTCGGCCGCCGGATCGGAGCCGTCCTCACCGTCGCCGGTGGGTCGGTCCCCCTTCCCGGCGGTGGGTTCGTCGTCCTCGGGTCGGATCGCGTCGGACCCCTCGCCCTGGAGCGGGGTCGCCCGGATGTCCATGGGCACGCCCTTCTGGTACTGGGGGTCGCGCGCGGTGAGGACGGGGTTGAGGGACAGCTGGGAGACCGTGCCGTCCGGCAGCAGCGCGGGCATGTCGATCGCGTTGTGCCGGGCGTAGGTGCCCGGTCCGGGCAGCGGGGTGGGGTGGTCGCCGCGGATGCGGTCCTCGGACATCTCCCGCTGGGTGCGGCGCTTGCCGATCCGGGCGGTGTGCGCGAGCACCATGGCGCCGAGCACCGCGGTGATGAGCAGCGCGGCCGTGGCCTCGAACGCGACCAGGTAGCGCATGATCAGCTCGCCGGCCAGCCACGGGATGGTTCCCCCCGCCGGGGCCGCGGCGGCGATCCCCGCCGGGTCGCCCACGGTGATGCGGGCGATCCCGGTGGCGAGGGCGCCGATGAAGCAGATCGCGACGATCGCCGTCATCAGCCGCTGTCCGCGCAGGGTCTCCGACAGGGAGTCGGAGGAGCTGACACCGACGAGCATCAGCACGAACAGGAACAGCATGAGGACGGCGCCGGTGTAGACGACGATCTGGACGACCATCAGGAACGGCGCCTCGTTGATGCCGTAGAAGATCGCCAGGCCGACCATCGTGAGCGCCATCGACATGGCCGAGTGGACGGCCTTGCGGGAGAAGACCACGCCCAGGGCGCCGAGCACCACGATGGTGCCCAGCACCCAGAACAGGGTGGTCTCCCCCGAGCCGATCGGCGCACCCGCGGCGGAGTGCAGGACGTGAGGGGTCGTGTCGAGCGCGGTCACCGGGTGGCCTCCGCGTTCTCCGGCCGGTCCTGCGTGCCGTGCTGACCGCGCCCGGTGGCGTAGTAGTCCTGCTCGTCGTCGCCGAGCCGCATCGGGTGCGGAGGCTGCTCCATCCCCTCGGTGAGGGGCGCCAGGAGCTGCTCCTTGGTCCAGATGAGGCTCTGCCGGCTGTCGTCGGCGAGCTCGTACTCGTTGGTCATGGTGAGCGCCCGGGTCGGGCAGGCCTCGACGCACAGACCGCAGAGAATGCAGCGCAGGTAGTTGATCTGGTAGACGCGCCCGTAGCGTTCACCGGGCGAGTACCGGTCGTCGTCGGTGTTGTCACCGGCCTCCACGTAGATGGCGTCGGCCGGGCAGGCCCAGGCGCACAGTTCGCACCCGATGCACTTCTCCAGGCCGTCGGCCCACCGGTTCAGCTGGTGCCGTCCGTGGAAGCGCGGCGCCGTGGGGCGCTTGACCTCCGGGTACTCGACGGTGGGCACCTTCTTGAACATCGTGTGGAAGGTGACACCGAAACCCTTGACGGGGTTGAGCCACTCAAGCACCGGTAACCTCCCCCTTCTTCTGGTTGCGTTCGACGCTGTCGGCCGTGGCCGTCCGCGACGGTTCGGCGAGCACACGGCTGCCGTAGTGGGCGGCGGTGCTCGGGGGCACCGGGAACCCGCCGAAGGAGGGTTCCTTGTGGGCTCGGCGCGCGTTCTCGGCGCGCGCCTCGGCCTCCTCGGCGCGCTCGCGGCGCACGAAGCGCACCCAAGCGGCGAAGGCGGCGATGGTGGCCGCGGAGAAGGCCGCGACGACCGCCCCGATGATGACCGGGGAGGCGCCGTCCAGGATGAGCATGCGCACGACGGCCACACCGGTGATCCACACGAGCTGGATCGGGATGAGGACCTTCCAGCCGAGCTTCATCAACTGGTCGTAGCGCACGCGCGGGAGGCTGCCGCGGGCCCAGATGAACAGGAACATCACGAAGACGAACTTGAGCAGCCACCACAGGAGCGGCAGCCAGCCCTCGTTGGCTCCGGGGATGATCGCGGTGACGCCGGGCGGCGCGTACCAGCCACCGAGGAAGAGCGTCACGGACACCGCGGCCACGGTGCACATGTTCACGTACTCCGCGAGGAAGAACATCGTGTACTTCATGGACCCGTACTCGGTCATGAAGCCACCGACGATCTCGCCCTCGCCCTCCGCCAGGTCGAACGGGAGCCGGTTGGTCTCGCCGATCATCGTGACGATGTAGATGAGGAAGGACGGCAGGAGCAGCACCGCGAACCACAGGTTCTCCTGGGCCGCGACGATGCCGGAGGTGGTGAGGGTGCCCGCCATGATGAAGACCGCCACGAAGGACAGGCCCATGGCGACCTCGTAGCTGATCACCTGCGCTGAGGCGCGCAGGCCACCGAGCAGGGCGTACGGGGACTGGGAGGACCAGCCGCCCAGCACGATCCCGTACACGCCCAGCGCCGCGGTGGCCAGCACCAGGAGCGCGGCGATGGGCAGGTCGGTGAGCTGCAGCGGGGTCATGACCCCGAACATGTTCACCTCGGGCCCCATCGGGATGACCGAGAAGGCGAGGAACGCCGGAATCGCGGCGATCATCGGCGCTGCGATGTAGACGAACCGGTCCACCCCGCGCGGGATCAGGTCCTCCTTGAGGGAGAGCTTGATCCCGTCGAACAGGGACTGCAGGAGGCCGAAGGGGCCCATCCGGTTGGGTCCGTGTCGCTGCTGCATTCGGCCCATGACCTTACGGTCGGCCATGATCATCATCAGCACGCAGACCATCAGGAACACGAAGATGCCCAGCGCCTTGATGGTGGTGATCCACCACGGGTCGTTCCCGAAGGCGCTCAGGGTGCTCTCCGCGGCCAGGTCGGCCACGCGCGGATCGAGAGCGGCGGGGGTCACTGCTGCCTCCCGTTGGTGGTGGGCGCGGCCAGTTCGACCGTCTGCCCGGCGGTGGCGCCCAGGTCACGACGGATGTCGCAGCCGTGCGCGTTGGCCGGGAGCCAGACGACCCGGTCGGCGATGTCGATGACGACGGCGGGAACGGTCACCGTCCCCAAGGGGCCGGTGACACGCAGCGAGCCGCCGTCGGAGACACCGACCTCCTCGGCCGTGGTCTTGGACAGGTAGGCACGGGCCTTGCGGGCGGTTCCGGCCAGGTAGGGCTCGCCGTCCTCCATGCGGCCGGTGCCGAGCAGCTGCTTCCAGGTGGACAGCAACGCTCGGCCGGGGCCGGGTTCGGGCGTGGCCACCGGGCGCGTGGACGGGCCGACGGGGCGGTCCCCCGCCCAGGGACCCAGCTCCAGCAGTTCCCGGTAGGCGCCCGCGGCGTCGGGCAGACCCAGGTGCACGTCCATCTCGTCCGCGATGGCGGACAGGACCCGCAGGTCGGAGAGGGCTCCGGGCACCTTGAGCGCCTCACCGAAGGGCCGGTGGCGGCCCTCCCAGTTGACGAAGGTGCCGGACTTCTCGGCGACCGCGGCCACCGGGAGCACCACGTCGGCGCGGTCGGTGACGTCGCCGGCGCGCAGTTCCAGGCTGACGATGAACGGCACCCGGGCCAGGGCGGCGCGGGCCGCCTCGGGGTCGGGCAGGTCGTCCAGTTCGAGCCCCGCGATGACCAGGGCGTCCAGTTCACCGGCGGCGGCCGCCGCGATGATCGCGTCGGTGTCGCGGCCGGGCTCGCTCGGCAGGGAACCGACGTTCCAGGCTCGGGCGACCTCGGCGCGGGCCGAGGCGTCGGCGACGGGACGTCCGCCGGGCAGCAGGTTCGGAAGCGCCCCGGCGTCGACGGCGCCGCGCTCACCCGCCCGACGCGGGACCCACGCCAGGCGGGCTCCGGTGCGTTCGGCCAGGGCGACCGCGGCGGTGAGCGCGCCGGGGACTGCGGCGAGCCGCTCGCCCACCAGGATGATCGCGCCCTCCTGGCCCATCGCCTCGAGGACCTCGGGGTGTTCCACGTCCAGGGCGTTGAGGGTCCGGCCCTCGTCGCCCGGGACGGTCCGAACGAGCGTGCCCTTGGTCTTGGTCAGACCGAGGGTGGCGTGCGAGGCCAGCGAGTACACCTTCAGTCCACGCTTGCGCATGCCCTTGCGCAGACGCAGGAACGTGGAGGCCGACTCGTCCTCGGGGTCGAACCCGGCGAGCAGCACCGCGGGCGCCTTCTCCACCGAGGTGAAGTCCACGCCCACCGGCGTGCCCGCCACGCGCGCGGCCAGGAAGGCCGCCTCCTCCGCGGAGTGCTCGCGGGCGCGGGCGTCCACGTCGTTGGTGCCCAGGGCCACGCGGGCGAACTTGGCGTAGGCGTAGGCGTCCTCGTAGGTGAGGCGCCCGCCGACCAGTACGCCCACGTTGCCGCGGGCTGCGGCCAGTCCCTGGGCGGCCATGCCGATGGCCTCGGGCCAGGAGGCGAACTCCAGGGCCCTGGAGTCCTCGTCACGGACCAGGGGTCGGCTGAGCCGATCGCCCTGGGTCGCGTAGGTGAACGCCCACCGACCCTTGTCGCAGTTCCACTCCTCGTTCACCTGCGGGTCGTCGCCTGCCAGGCGACGGGTGACCTTGCCGCGCCGGTGGTCGGTGCGCTGGGCGCAGCCGCCGGCACAGTGCTCGCAGACACTGGGGGTGGAGACCAGGTCGAAGGGCCGTGACCGGAACCGGTAGGCGGATCCGGTGAGCGCCCCCACCGGGCAGATCTGCACGGTGTTGCCGGAGAAGTAGGAGTCGAACGCCTCTCCCTCGGCGATGCCGACCTGTTCCTGGGCGCCGCGCTCCATCAGCTCGATCAGCGGGTCGCCGGCGATCTGCGCGGCGAAGCGCGTACAGCGGGCGCACTGGATGCAGCGTTCACGGTCCAACAGCACCTGGCTGGACAGCGCCACCGGCTTGGGGAAGGTGCGCTTGACGTCGATGAACCGCGTCTCGCCCTGCCCCGTGGACATGGCCTGGTTCTGCAGGGGGCACTCGCCGCCCTTGTCGCAGACCGGGCAGTCCAGCGGGTGGTTGATGAGCAGGAACTCCATGATCCCGCGCTGGGCCTTCTCCGCCACCGCGGAGGTCAGGTGGGTGTTGACCACCATGCCCTCCATGACGGTGATGGTGCAGGAGGCCTGTGGCTTGGGCATCCCGCGTCCGTTGCCCATGTCGGGGATCTCCACCAGGCACTGGCGGCAGGCGCCGACCGGGTCGAGCAACGGGTGGTCGCAAAACCGTGGGATCTGGATGCCGAGCAGCTCGGCGGCACGGATCAGCAGGGTTCCCTTGGGCACCCGGACCTGGAAACCGTCGATGGTGACGGTGATCAGGTCCTCCGGGGGCGGGGCCGGTGAGGACCCGCCGGAGGTGTTGGAGGTGACGGTCATCGGTTCCCTCCCTCTGCAGAGGTCGGCCGGTCCGCCCAGAGGGTGGACCTGGAGTGGTCGAAGGGACAACCGCCCTTCTCGAAGTGGTCGACGTACTCCTGGCGGAAGTACTTGATCGACGACATGACGGGGCTGGTGGCACCGTCGCCCAGGGCGCAGAAGGAGCGTCCGAGCAGGTTGTCGCAGATGTCCAGGAGCTTGTCGATGTCGGCCTCCGTGCCCTCGCCCCGCTCCAGCCGGTCCAGGACCTGGACCATCCAGAAGTTGCCCTCGCGGCAGGGCGTGCACTTGCCGCAGGACTCGTGGGCGTAGAAGGCGATCCAACGGCCGACTGCGCGTACCACGCACGTGGTCTCGTCGAAGATCTGGAGGGCGCGGGTGCCTAGCATCGACCCGGCGGCGCCCACCGACTCGAAGTCGAGCGGGGTGTCCAGGTGCTCGTCGGTGAAGATCGGCGTGGAGGAGCCGCCGGGGGTCCAGAACTTGAGTTCGTGACCGGGGCGCATCCCGCCCGCCATGTCGAGGAGTTCGCGCAGCGTGATGCCGAGCGGCGCCTCGTACTGGCCGGGGTTGGCGACGTGTCCGGACAACGAGAAGAAGCCGAACCCGGCGGACTTCTCGGTGCCCATGGCGGTGAACCACTCGGCGCCGTTGGCGACGATCCCCGGAACGCTGGCGATGGACTCGACGTTGTTCACCACGGTGGGCGATGCGTAGAGCCCGGCCACCGCGGGGAACGGCGGCTTGAGTCGAGGCTGGCCCCGGTAACCCTCCAGAGAGTCCAGGAGGGCGGTCTCCTCACCGCAGATGTAGGCGCCGGCCCCGGCGTGCACGACCACGTCGAGGTCGAAGCCGGTACCGAGGATGTTCTTGCCGAGCAGTCCGGCCTCGTAGGCGTCGGCCACCGCCTTGCGGAGCCGGCGGATGACGTGCAGGACCTCACCGCGTACGTAGATGAAGGCCTGAGCGGACTTGATCGCGTAGGAGGCGATCGCCACACCCTCCACCAACACGTGCGGGTTGGCGAGCATGAGCGGGATGTCCTTGCAGGTGCCCGGCTCGGACTCGTCGGCGTTGACGACGAGGTAACGCGGGTTGGGGTTGTCCTTGGGCAGGAACCCCCACTTCATCCCGGTGGGGAAGCCCGCGCCGCCGCGGCCGCGCAGGCCGGATTCCTTGACGAGGTCGACGATGTCGTCGGGCTCCATGGCCAGTGCCTTGCGCAGCGCCTCGTAGCCGCCGGTGGCACGGTAACCGTCGATCGTGAAGGAGTCGGGGCGATCCCAGTTCTTGGACAGGATCGGGGTCAGGGTGGTCACTTGGCGCCCTCCTCACCCTGCTCGTCGGAAGAAGGTGCGGGGAGGTCATCGGGGTCCGGAGCCGTCCACCCACGCTGCTGGGCGAGCTTGAGCCCGGCCAGCGACGGGGTGGCCGCCTGGACGCCCTCGCCCGCGCGCCCGTCGTCGAACCCGGCGAGCACGCGCGAGGCCTGCTTCCAGGTGCACAGGCTCTTCGGACCGCGGGTGGGCGCGACGTCCTTGCCCAACCGCAGGTCGTCGACCATCCGCCTGGCGGTGGCGGGCGTCTGGTCGTCGAAGAACTCCCAGTTGACCATCACCACGGGGGCGAAGTCGCAGGCCGCGTTGCACTCCACGTGCTCCAGCGTGACCTTGCCGTCCTCGGTGGTCTCGCCGTTCTCCAGGTCCAGGTGCTCCTTGAGGGAGGAGAAGATCTCGTCCCCGCCCATCACCGCGCACAGGGTGTTGGTGCACACGCCCACCTGGTAGTCGCCACCGGGGCGGCGGCGGTACATGGTGTAGAACGTGGCGACCGCGTTGACCTCGGCGAGGGTGATGTCCAGCTGGTCGGCACAGAACTTCATGCCGTCCCGGCTGACGTGACCCTCCTCGGCCTGTACCAGGTGCAGCAGCGGCAGCAGTGCCGACCGCGGCTTCGGGTAGCGGCTGATGATCTCCTTGGCGTCCTGCGCCAGGCGGGCCACCACCTCGTCGGTGAAGACGCTCTGTTCGGTCTCGGTGGTCCCGTTGTCGTTGTTCTCGCTCACCGGTCCACGCCTCCCATCACCGGGTCGATACTGGCCACGGCCGCGATGACGTCCGCCACCGTCCCGCCCTCGCACATGGCGGCGACGGCCTGGAGGTGGGTGAACGACGGGTCGCGGAAGTGGACGCGGTAGGGGCGGGTGCCCCCGTCGCTGACGGCATGGCAGCCGAGCTCGCCCTTGGCGCTCTCCACCGCCGCGTACGCCTGGCCGGCCGGGACCCGGAAGCCCTCGGTGACCAACTTGAAGTGGTGGATGAGCGCCTCCATCGAGCCGCTCATGATGTGCGCGATGTGGTCCGGGGAGTTGCCCAGACCGTCCGGACCCAGCGCGAGCTTGGCGGGCCAGCCGATCTTGGCGTCCTCGATCATCACGGGCCCGGGCTCCAGCTTGTCCAGGCACTGCTCGACGATCTTGAGGCTCTCCTCCATCTCGGCGATGCGCACCCGGTAACGGGCGTACACGTCGCCGCCGTCGGAGACCGGCACGTCGAACTCGTAGTTCTCGTAGCCGCAGTAGGGCTTGGACTTGCGCAGGTCCCAGGCCAGGCCGGAGGCGCGCACCAGCGGCCCGGTGATGCCGAGCGCCATGCAACCGGGCAGGTTGAGGTAGGCGACGTCCTTGGTCCGGGCCAGGTAGAGGGGGTTCTCGTCCAGGAGCTTGCGCATGATCTTGATGCGCTCGGGCATCTCCTTGAGCAGCTCCCGCACCTTGCCGACCGCGCCCGGGGGCAGGTCCTGGGCCACTCCGCCGGGGCGAATGAAGGCGTGGTTCATCCGCAGACCCGTGATGAGCTCGAAGATGTCGAGGATCATCTCGCGTTCACGGAAGCCGTTGGTCATGATCGTGGTGGCGCCCAGCTCCATGCCGAACGTCGCCATGGCCACGAAGTGCGAGGCCATCCGGTTCAGCTCCATGAGCAGGACCCGGATGACGCTCGCCCGTTCGGGGATCCGGTCGGTGATGCCGAGCAGCTTCTCGACCGCCAGGCAGTACGCCGTCTCGTTGAAGAGCGGCGTCAGGTAGTCCATGCGGGTCACGAACGTGGTGCCCTGCGTCCACGTCCGGTACTCCATGTTCTTCTCGATACCGGTGTGCAGGTAACCGATGCCGACACGGGCTTCGGTGCAGGTCTCGCCGTCCAGGGTGAGGATCAGCCGGAGCACACCGTGCGTGGACGGGTGCTGCGGTCCCATGTTGACGACGAGGCGCTCGGCGCTGCTGCCCTGGGCCTTCTCGACGACGTCGTCCCAGTCCCCACCGGAGGCGTCGATGTAGTCCTCGGTGACGGTCATGCCGTGCCTCCCTTCTGGATGGCCCTTCGAATCACTCGTGTGGTGGCCGGGCGGTTCACTTGTAGTCCCGCCGCTCGTCCGGTGGGGGCACGGTCGCGCCCCGGTACTCGACCGGGACGCCGCCCAGTGGGTAGTCCTTGCGCTGGGGGTGGCCGTCCCAGTCGTCGGGCATCTGGATACGGGTCAGGGACGGGTGGTCGTCGAAGACGATCCCGAAGAAGTCCCAGGCCTCGCGCTCGTGCCAGTCGTTGGTCGGGTAGACCGACACGATGGAGGGCACGTGCGGGTCGGCGTCGGGACAGGTGGTCTCGACCCGGATCTCGCTGTTGTGGGTGATCGACCGGAAGTGGTAGACCGCGTGCAGCTCGCGTCCGACCTGGTCGGGGTAGTGCACCCCGATCACGCCGGTGCACAGCTCGTAGCGCAGGGCGGGATCGTCGCGCAGCACCCGGACCAGCTCCAGGAGGCCCTCGCGGCGGACGTGGAAGGTGATCTCCCCGACCGCCACCTCGACCCGTTCGACGAGGTCCGCCCGTTCCAGGGCGTTCAGCGCCGCCTCCAGGTCGTCGGCGACCCGGTCGAAATCGGCGGTGCGCGGGTCGTCGGGGTCGGTGAAGGGCCGACTGCTGTGGACGGGAGCGCTCCCCCGCACCTTCAGCCCACCGAACCCGGAGGTGTCCCCCGTGGTCGTCGACCCGAACATTCCGGTTCGCTTGACCGGTGCGGCCAACCGTTCACGTCCGCGCTGGTCGGGCAGGTTCTCCGCCGACTCGTCGCGGTCGCGCTCGTACTCGTTGCTCATGATCAGTCCTTGGTCACCAGCGGCAGCGAATGACGGAGCATCCGCTCCTCGGTCTCGGTGATCTCCTGCTCCCGGTGGGCGCCGAGCTTGGTGTTCTGCACCTTGTCGTGGAGCTTGAGCACGGCGTCCAGGAACATCTCCGGCCTGGGCGGGCAGCCCGGCAGGTAGATGTCGACGGGGACGATGTGGTCCACGCCCTGGACGATCGCGTAGTTGTTGAACATGCCTCCGCTGGACGCGCACACGCCCATCGCGATGACCCACTTGGGTTCGGGCATCTGGTCGTAGATCTGCCGCAGGACCGGCGCCATCTTCTGGCTCACGCGTCCGGCGACGACCATCAGGTCGGCCTGTCGAGGGGTGGCGCCGAACTTCTCCATGCCGAAGCGGGCCAGGTCGTAGTGGGGGCCGCCGACCGACATCATCTCGATCGCGCAGCAGGCCAGACCGAACGTGGCCGGCCACATGGAGGTCTTACGTGCGAGTCCGACGACCTGCTCGACCGTGGTGAGCGCGATCCCCGCGGGGAGTTTCTCTTCGAGTCCCATCAGCTTCGGACCTCCTCAAGGCTGAACTGCCGGGTCTTTGGTGCCTGGGGGTGGTGTGCGCGGGTCAGTCCCATTCGAGGCCTCCGCGGCGCCACTCGTAGGCGTAGGCGATGGAGACGTTCACCAGGAAGAGGATGATCGCGATCAGACCGAACCAACCGAGGGCGTCGAAGTGGATCGCCCAGGGGATGAGGAAGATGATCTCGATGTCGAAGACGATGAACATCATGGCCGTCATGTAGTACTTGACGGTGAAACGGCCGCCGCCCGCCGGTTGCGGGGTCGGCTCGATGCCGCACTCGTAGGCCTGCATCTTGGCCCGGTTGTAGCGCTTGGGGCCCATGATCGCTCCGGCGACCATCGACAACACCACGAAGCCGGCGCCGATCCCGCCGAGCACGAGTACCGGTGTGTACAGCTCCACGGCTCACCCTCCTCCGCTGAACGGCCCGCCGGGGCGCGCGCCCGGCGGTCTTGTGAACGTTTTCACCTGCATGTCCCGAATCCTTTTCGGTGTGAAGGGCACCTTTTCGAAAGCACCCGAAGGGGCGCCGATCACGAGAACGCTGTGCTTATGGGGGCCTCCGCGATAGCGTCGACCCATGCTCTTTTTGGCGTCGCGAGAAACCGCGGGTCAGGCCGCGGGCGCCATCTTGCTCAAACCGTTGATCACCCGGTCCATGGCGTCGCCCTTGCTCGGCTCGGTGAGGTTGGCGAGCATCTTCAGCACGAACTTCATGAGGGTGCGCTGACGCAACCCGTACTTGGTCGCGTACTTCATGAACTCGGGCTGACCGATGACCTTCACGAAGTAGCGACCGAGCGTGTAGTAGCCGCCGTAGGTGTCGGCGAGGATCTCCGGGTAGCTCAGCAGGACGCGTTCCCGGGTCTGCCGGGTGGTGCGACCGTGCGACTGCACGATCACGTCCGCGGCGATCTGGCCGGCCTCCATGGCGTAGGCGATGCCCTCCCCGTTGAAGGGGTTGACCATGCCGCCCGCGTCACCGACCAGCATCAGCCCGCGCGAGTAGTGCGGAACCCGGTTGAAGCCCATCGGCAGCGCCGCGCCGAGGATCTTGCCCTTCCGGTTCTCGTCGTTGAAGCCCCACTCCTCGGGCATCGAGTCGGTCCACCGGCGCAGCAGCTTGCGGTAGTCCACGTCCTGGAAGGCGGCGGTGGAGTTGAGGATGCCCAGGCCGACGTTGCTGGTGCCGTCACCGACACCGAAGACCCAGCCGTAGCCGGGCAGGAGGACGTCCTTGTCACCGCTGCGGTCCCACAGCTCCAGCCAGGACTCCAGGTAGTCGTCGTCGTGGCGGGGGCTTTCGAAGTAGGTGCGCACGGCCACGCCCATGGGGCGGTCGTCACGCTTACGGATGCCCATGGCCACGGAGAGGCGGGAGGAGTTGCCGTCGGCGGCCACGACCAGCGGCGCCTGGAAACTCACGGGTTCGCGGTCGGCGTTCTTGGCGCGCACACCGACGATGCGGTTGCTGCGCTCGTCCATGATGGGGCCGGTGACGTTGGTGCGCTCCAGGAGCTTCACCCCGGCGCCGACCGCCCGCTCGACCAGGATCTGGTCGAAGTCGTAGCGGGTGCGGACGAGTCCGTACCCGGGGTAGGCGGCCAGTTCAGGCCAGGGGAGTTCGAGTCGGACGCCGGCGCCGACGATGCGCAGGCCGTGGTTCTTGATCCAGCCCTCGTCCTCGAAGGTGATGCCCATCGAGGTGAGCTGTTTCACGGCTCTGGGGGTCAGTCCGTCACCGCAGACCTTCTCCCGTGGGAAGGAGGTCTTCTCCAGGAGGAGGACGTCCAGTCCGGCCTGAGCCAGGTAGTAGGCGGTGGTGGCACCAGCGGGGCCGGCGCCGACGACGATGACGTCGGCGTCGTACTCGATCCGCTCGCGGCCTCTGGGAGCGGAGGTGGCTGTCTCACTCACGGGTGGGTCCTCGACTACTCGCGCGGTCCTACCGTGGCGGGCCAGTGCGGGGTCGACCCGCTCACGGGGGTGTTATGGGTCGGTTCGGGACTTCCGACTTGTCCGGCATAGGGCCATGTGTCCTAAGCCTCGTGCGCTTGTGAAGCACTTCACAAGCCTCTTTTCCGAAGTCTAGCCCCCCAAGAGCCAAGAGGCGACACCCGGGGCCCGTTCTTCAAGAAACCGGATATTGAACCCATAACCACCACAGCCGGCATCAAAGCGTCACTCGACGACGACAGCCCAGCTCATGGCGGATAAACCGACACAAGTGACTCACGAGTAACATAAAGAACCCCAAGGAACAGATTTCCTTGGGGTTCAAGAGCTTTGACGGCCTAAGCGAACAACATATCCACTTGGGCGTTATGTCGGATTTTACTTTTCCCGGAAGCCGCGATGCAGTGCCACCATGCCCAGCGTCAGGTTGCGCCAGGCCACCCGCGACCAACCGGCCGTCTGAAGGTACTTGGACAGCTCCGCCTGGTCCGGCCAGGCCATGATCGACTCCGACAGGTAGTCGTAGGCCTCGCTCCGCCCGGAGAAGACACCGGCGACCTTGGGCAGCGCCGCCATCAGGTAGGTCGAGTAGAGCTTGTCGACGAACTCCACCGGGATGTGGCTGAACTCGCAGATGACCAACCGGCCGCCGACCTTGGTCACCCGCTGCAGCTCGCGCAGGGCCTGGTCCACGTCGGCGACGTTGCGCAGACCGAAGGAGATGGTCACCGCGTCGAAGGTCTCGTCGGCGAACGGCAGCGACAGCGCGTCGCCGGCCACGAACGTCACTCCACCGCGCGAGGCTCCCCCCCTTCGCTCGGCGCCCTTGCCGAGCATGCCGAGGGAGAAGTCGCAGGCGATGACGCGGGCGCCCTTCTTGATGAAGGACTCCGAGGAGGTTCCGGTGCCCGCGGCCAGGTCCAGGACCAGCTCACCGCTGTGGGCGTCGACCGCGTCCACCACGGCCCGACGCCAGGCACGATCCTGGCCGAGCGAGATGACGTCGTTGACGAGGTCGTAGTTCTCTGCGATGCCGTCGAACATCGCTGCGACGTCCTTGGGCTGCTTGTCGAGCTTCGCGCGGGTCATGGCAACAAGACTAAGGGGGCCTGACAGGCGTCCGGGACCACCCTCGCCCGGGACGGGTTCAGACCTGGCACTCCCCATACCGCCCGCCCTCCAAGAGGACCCGAGGAAGGTAGTCCGAACGCACGTCCATCCGGGAACAGGCGCTGCGGCCAATGGCGGCGCGTCTTCGCCGACTACGCCCGAAAGGGACTATGGACCATGCGGAAGATTAGTCACCAGACGTAGTCAATCAACTACTTCATGCAAGAATGAGAGGCGCCGCAGCCGTTCCCGCGTTCAAGGAGAGAACCCCGTGAAACCGGCCCGATCGTTCGTCGCCCTGACCATGGGCTCTCTGCTCCTGTTTCCACTCGGTGTCGCGACCGCCGCTCCGGCCGCCGCCGCGCCCCACCAGGGCGTGGTCGGCGAAAGCCCCGTGGGTTGGACGCCACACGTACTGGACGGCTCGGTCAAGGACATCCTCCGGATCGGTGACACCGTCGTGGTCGCCGGTGACTTCGGGCGGGTCTCCGACGCGGGCGGCGACGGCACGCACGATCGGCGCAACCTGTTCGCGTTCCGTCATGGCAGCGGGGAGATCCTGGAGGACTTCACCCCCTCGGTGAACGGGATCGTCAACTCCCTGGCCGAAGGGCCGGACGGCTCGGTGATCCTCGGCGGACGCTTCGATCAGGTCAACGGGAAGAGCAGCCGGGGCGTGGCCCGGATCGACGCCACGGCCGGGGAGAACGTCGACGGGTTCGACGCCACCGTGGGCAACGGGAGCGTGTACCGTCTCGCCTCCGACGGTACCGACGTCTACCTCGGCGGCGACTTCTCCGCGGTGAACGGAGAGAGCCGTACCGGCCTGGCCCGTGTCGACGCCACCGACGGGTCCGTCGACGCCGACTTCGCCCCGACCATCTCCGAGCAGCGGCGCGGAAGCCTGCGCGTGCAGGAGCTGGCCCTGAGCCCCGACGGGCGACGTCTGGCCGTCAACGGGACCTTCACCAAGGTGGACGGCGAGGACCGCTACCAGATCGCCATGATCGACACCGACTCCGCGGGCCCCACCCCGTGGTCGACCTCGGCCTACGAAGAACCCTGCGACTACAAGCCCATGCACACCTACATGCGGCAGATGGACTTCTCCCCCGACGGTTCCTACTTCGCGGTGGTGACCGCGGGCGGCCCGCAGGTCAAGCCGGGGTTGTGCAAGTCCACCGCCCGGTTCGAGAACGACTCCACCCCGGACGCCGAACCCACCTGGACCAACCTGACCGGTGGGGACTCCCTCTACTCGGTCGAGGTCACGTCCGACGCCGTCTACGTGGGCGGCCACCAGCGATGGATGGACAACGAGCAGGGCGCCCTCAACCCGGGCCCCGGTTCCGTGGAGCGTGAGGGGATCGCGGCGGTGGACCCGACCTCCGGGCGCGCCCTGGGGTGGAACCCCGGCCGCTCGCGGGGCCACGGGGTGGAGGCCCTGCACGCGACCTCCGACGGGCTGTACGTGGGCAGTGACACCGAACGGCTGGGCGGCTCCCACCACGCCCGCCTGGGCATGTTCCCGGCCTCCTGAGGTCGGATCCTCATCGGGGTGGTGGCCGCGTGGAGCGGCGGCCACCCCGTCGTCTCCTGGGACTACTTGACGGGCTTGTCCGCCTTGGGCTCGGCCTCGATCTCAGGGTCGGACCCGGCCTCGGCCTCTGCGGCGGTACCGGAGGCGCTCTCGTCGGTGATCGCCTCGTCGGAGTCGGCGCTCTCGGATGCCTTCTCCTCCCGGGCGCTCAGGAGCTCCTCCTGGATCTCGTCCTCGCGGGCGGCACCGCCGACCAGACGGTCGCCCACCGATTCTTCCTTGCGCTTGTTCGACCATTCGACGACGGAGCTCGACATACTGTCGCGCCACTTCGACAACAGGACATAGGAGGCCAGACCGCTGATCACCCACGCCAGGATCAGCGCGACCCAGGACCTCGCGCCGAACAGGTAGACGACTCCGAAGGCGCCCGCGAAGAGCGCCACACGGGCGGCGGTATAGGTCAACCAGCTACGCATCGAAAAAGCCTCACAACAGACGATTACCTGCACTAGATTGGTCAGCACACCCATCCACGCACGTTCACGTGCGTGTACGGCCGAGCCGGACGAGCGCGGCAGAAGGGGTGGTGTCCCGGTCAGACGGCCCTCATCCCAGGTTAAGGGCCTGCTTCGGGCATCGTGCACCAGGTCCGGGTGTGTTCCGTCGCTGTTGGAACGGGGCGCTCAAGGCATCGGACACGGGTATTCGTGGGATGTTTCAATCCCGACAGTGGGGACCGAACATCACGTTCCGATCACATATCCCCCAGCTATCCCCCGATCGCCGTAATTTCTCCGAAAACTAGGGAGGAAACGGTCCAACTCGTGCACACTAGGGGATCAAACGCCCGCCGGCCCCTCACACAAGGCGGGCATGATTGGGGGAATGTGAAGGTGGAACGAGCAAGCGAACGCCTGTTGACCCCCGGGGAAGTGGCCTCACTCTTCCGGGTTGATCCCAAGACCGTGACCCGCTGGGCCGCATCCGGGCGGATCAGCAGCATCCGCACTCCTGGCGGACACCGCCGTTTCCGGGAGTCCGAGGTACGGGCGCTCCTCCTCGGGGAGCCCAGCGAGACCACCCCCTGACCCAAGGCGGAGCAACGTCCTCGACGGCCCCGGGCACCCGCTCCGCGGGGTCTCCCGCATCCCTGGGCCGGGCCCGGCCATGAGGAGTGGACAGCGAGAGTAGGCTGGAACCATGGTGTGGCTCGGTGGCCTGATCACGCTCGTATCGATCGTTCTATGGGTGTACGCGTTCTTCGACGCGTTGACCACCCCTGCCCAGGAAGCTCGGAACCTGCCGAAGATCCTGTGGCTGGTCGTCATCGCACTGTTCGTACCCGTGGGGTGGATCCTCTGGTTCTTCCTCGGCCGACCACGCAAGACCGCTTCCGTGCCGGGTGACGCGCCCACTCCGACCCAGGCCGTGTCCGCGGACGACCTTGACCCGTCCGACTTCTCCGAACCTTCCGGCAGCCCGCACCCGCTCGGGCCCGACGACGATCCGGAGTTCCTCCGTCGTTTGAACCGACGGATCGACCCTGAGGACTAGTCGCCCGAGCGGTATCGCCGCGTGAACCGACGTTGGGGCCGCACCCGAATTCCGGGGTGCGGCCCCAACGTGTTTCAGGGAGTGGGCGAGCACTTCACAGGAGCCCGGCTCCGACCTCCCTCGCCAGCCCGCGGATCGCGTGCACCGGTTCGACCTCGGCCGTGAACTGCGGCACCCAGGTGAGTCCGGTGCCCAGCGGCGCGTTCGGTCGGCTCGCGTTGTGCTCGGCGACCAGGTCCACCGGGGTGAGGCGACCGCCGCCCTCCGACATCGTCACGTTCCCGTGCTCCACGATGTCGGTGCCGCCCCAGTTGTGGAGCAGTTCGCCGGCCCCGATCCCGTCGTGCAGGTCGAAGATGTTGTTCTCCGCGTACAAGTGCGACTCCAGGCCCACCCCCAGGCTGTAACCGAAGTGCTCCGGGTTCCGGACGGTGTAGAGGTTGTTGTGGACGTGCACCTGCCCGAACCGCACCCGGGGCGCCCGCTCCCCCAACCCGTCGAAGTGGTTGTGTCGGTAGGTCACCCGCAGGTACCCGCGGTCGGTGGTCCGGCCGTCGCCATTGCCCAGCAACATCGCCTTGTCCCGGCCCTCGAAGTGGTTGCGGGACACCGTCACCAGGTCGCTCTCCCGGACGATGTCGAGCAACCCGTCGTGCACCTCGTACTTGCGGCCGAAGTACTCGGGAAGTTCGGTACCGGGGTTGTCACCGTCGTCGAAGGTGTTGTGGTCCACCCACACGTTGGTGGCCCCGGAGACCTCCACCTGGTCGTACTCGGAGTTCCAGTTGCCGCTGTCGCCATCGGTGGGGTCCCAGCCCGGGAAGCAGTCGTGTGCGTCGGAGAGGGTCAGCCCGCGCAGGATGACGTTGTCGACGTCGTGGACGCGCAGGTTGGCACCGGAGATGACGGCGTCGTCGCCCACCCCCACGATGGTGGTGTTGGATCCCACCTCGACGCGGATCCGCTCCGCCTGCGCCGCGGCGGAGGCCAGGCGCGCCTCTTCCAGGGGGCCCTCGGGATCCTCCCGGCCCCATACCTCGGGGTCATAGGTCTCCAGGTACTCCTGCAGGGTGTAGCCGTCGACCGCGTAGTCCTCACACGTCAGTGGGGCGCCGTCCGGGGCGGTGTTGGCGTCGATGCGCCCGTCGACGTAGACGATCTTCGGGGTGCCGTCGTCCTTGCCGCCGACCGCGTCGCGGAACTCCTCGAAGGTGGAGACCACGTGGACGTCCTCGGGGGCGGCCGAGGAACCGCCGGCCGTTCCGTATCCGGCCGACCCCCAACCGTCACCCTCCTGGAGGGTCTCGCGACCGATGCCGCGGGGATCGACGTCGGCTTCGGCGGTCGCCGGGGCGGCGGCGACGAGAGTGGTGGTGGCCAGGACGGCCGCCAAGGTCAGGGACGGAATCGGGGACGGTTTGCGCATCGACGCTCCTCCGGGGGATGACGGATCGGGGACCCGTGTACAAACGTTTGCATGAACGTCCCCGATACTCCCGACCCCGTCAACCCTCCTCGATCGAGTTGTTGCGGGAAAATGCTGGAAAGCCGGGCCTTCGATAGGTCAGGATGACAAAAGCGGCAAGATCCGAGGGTGATTTTTGGAGCAAACGCTTGCCGTAACCATGGCCGAACAGCGGAACGGAGTCCACGGGTGGCCGTCACCATCAAGGACGTCGCCAGGGTGAGCGGAGTCCACGTCTCCACGGTCTCGCGGGCCTTCTCCGCGACGCACCTGGTCAACGCCGAAACACGCGCGCGCGTCCTCGCCGCGGCAGAGGAACTCGGCTACCGCCCCAACCGGGCGGCGCGGGCCCTGTCCACCAGTAGGACCGGCAACCTCGGGCTCATCGTCGCCGACATCGCCAACCCCTTCTTCCCTCCCCTGATCAAGGCCGCCCAGGCCCAGGCCCGCGCCCGCGACTACCACGTGTTCATCGCCGACACCGACGAGCAGGCCCGGGTGGAGGAGGAACTGGTCCGGTCCATGGCCAAACAGGTGGACGGCGCCGTGCTGGTCGCACCACGCCTGACCAACCGTGCCATAGCGGAACTGGCGCGGGAGATCCCACTGGTCGTGGTGAACCGACGGCTGCGCGGGGTGTCCGGGGTCCTGATGGACGTCGGAGCCGGTGCCCGTCGGGCCATGGAACACCTCGTCGAGCTCGGCCACCGGGACATCGCCGTGGTGGGCGGCCCCTCGCGCGCCTGGACCAGTGGGGAGATCGAACGCGCCACCGAGCACATCGCGCGGGACCACGGGATCCTGATCCAACGCGTGGGTCCCAACCCACCGACCGAGGAGGGCGGCCGTGCCGTGGCCGACGAGGTCGTGGCCGGTGGTGCCACCGCGGTCCTGGCCCACAACGACCTGCTCGCCTTCGGTCTCGTCCGGCGGGCCATCGAACTCGGCCTCGACGTTCCGGGCGACCTCAGCGTGATCGGCGTGGACAACAGCCACGTGGCCCGGTACTCCAGCCCCGCCCTGACCACGGTGGCCATGCCGGTCGCAGAAGCCGGTCACGGAGCGGTCGACCTCCTTCTGCGGTCGGTGGACGCGGCGGGGTCCACGGGCACGGTCACCCTGGAGACCTCCCTGATCGTCCGCGGATCAACGGCGCCTCCGGGGCTCGGCAAGGGCCTCCGTTAGCGTCTCGGTACTCACCGGAGAAGACGAAGGGCGGCCCGATCGTCTCGGGCCGCCCTCGCAAGAGTCGCGTTCGCTCTCCACCTCGGGTCAGGCGTAGGAGTGCAGCCCGCTGAACATGTAGTTCACCGCAAAGAAGTTGAACATGACGGTCGCGAAGCCGAGCACGTTGATCCAGGTGGCCTTGGGACCGCGCCAGCCACCGGTGACCCGCGCGTGCAGGTAGGCCGCGTAGATGACCCAGGAGATGAACGACCAGACCTCCTTGGGGTCCCAGCCCCAGAAGCGACCCCAGGCCTCGTCGGCCCAGATCGACCCGGCGATGACGCCGAAGGTCCACAGCGGGAAGGCGAACAGGATGAACCGGTGGGAGATGCGGTCCAGCAGCTCCGGGCTGGGCAGTCGTCCGGCGATACCGGTGACCTTCTCCCCCAGCGCCTTCTTGGCCTCGGCCCGGTGCGAGACCAGGTAGGTGATGCCGGCGACACCGGAGACCATGAACGCTCCGCCCGCGATGATCACCGCGGTCACGTGGATCGGTACCCAGTAGGAATGCAGCGCCGGGATCAGCGGACCCGGGTCGACGTACAGCCAGCGCACGCCGATACCGAGCAGGAGCAGCACCGGGACGAGCACGAAGGCGCCGAGGAAGCGGGCCTGGTAGCGCCAGGAGGCGAACAGCAGAACACCGACGGCGACCAGGCACATCGCCACGACGAACTCGAACATGTTGCCCCATGGCCAGCGGCCGGCGGCGATGCCACGGGTGATGATCTGGGCGAGGCTGAACAGGAAGCCCAGCGCGGTGACTCCGAGGGCGATGCGACCGAGCACGCTCTGGGAGGCCTGTGCCTCCCCCTCACCGGTGCGGACGTTGACCTCGATGTCGCTGTCGCCGCCCTCGACGGTTCCGGCGCCGACCGGCATGAGGCGGCCGGCCTTGAGCTTGGTACGACGGCCGTAGGCGGCCTCGATCGCGAACATGAAGAGCGCGGCGGCGTAGGTCACGATCATCGCGATGATGAGCGTGTCACTGGCCGACGCCATGCTCTCGTTCACCGGTGCGGCGAGTGTGTTCGTCACCGGTCACTCCCTCGTGTGGTCGACTCTTCGGTTGGGCTGGTGGGGTCGTCGTCGGACTCACTCCGGAGCCGTCCGGCGAGCCGTGTGGTGATCTCGTGGAACTCGGCGTTGTTGCCGGCCACCTCGGTCTTGCCGAGTCCGGCCAGCTCCACCCGGGTCCGTCCGTCCTCGCCCTCGGTGGCCCGCACCCAGATTCGGCGGGGGCGCACGAACAGGGTGACGATCAGGCCGACGACGGCCAGGGTCGCGGCGGTGAGCGCGGGCACCCGCGCTCCGTCCCGGTTGCTCTGCAGGGTGACGTACTCCTGGACACCGGTGAAGGTCACCGATCCGGCCTCGTCGGGAAGCTCCCAGGTGTCGCCGACCGCCATCACGGGAGACTCGCCGAGCCCCTCCATGTTCAAGGTCTGGAGCTGGTAGACCGACTGCGGGTCGACCATTCCGAGGTCGCCCCGGTAGGCGTCCAGCGTCACCTTGGGGTTCTCCGCGCCGGGGTAGGTGGACACCAGTTCCCCTTCGGCGTCCTCGTCCGCGGTGGGCAGGAAGACGCCCACGAAGCCGAGTTCCTCCCCGCCGGTGTCGGGCACCTTGATGACCCCGTCGGAGGTGTAGGTCATGGTCTCGCGGTGCAAAAACGGGACCGCCTGGTCGAAGACCAGGTCGCCTTCGGCGTTGCGGACCTCGAACCGCGGGGCGTAGCCGTGGCCGAGCAGGTACACCTGCACGCCGTCGACGCTCAGCGGGTGGTTGACCTCCAGTCGGTGGGTCTTCTCCTTCCCACCGGGTTCCTCGGTGTAGGTGATGTCGGCGACGTAGGACTCCGCCTGACCCCGCAGGTCCCCGTCCTGGATGAAGCCGGCCTCGAACTCGTCCAGGTGCATGGTGAACGGGGCGAACTCGTCGGTGTCGGTCCAGTGCCCCGGGTAGATGGCGTCGTAGGAGGGCAGAGTGTTGGCGAACCCGTCGCCCTCCACGATGAGCATGTTGCCGCGGTAGCCGAAGAAGGAACCGGCGGCCAGCGCCAGGAGCAACCCGAGCAGGGCCAGGTGGAACAGCACGTTCCCGGCCTCGCGCAGGTAGCCGGTCTCGGCGGACAGCGAGTCGCCGTAGCGCTCGGTCCGGTACCCCTTGAGGACCTTGCGCGCCTGTTCCAGGACGGTGTCGGGGGTGGCGTCGGTGCCGAACCGCGCCACGTACGGCATGCGGCCCAGGTTGCGCGGTGTGGCCACCGGCCTGGCGCGCACCGCCTTGGCGTGGACGATGGCGCGCGGGATCACGCACCCGGCCAGCGACACGAAGAGCAGCAGGTAGATGGCCCCGTACCAGGGCGAGGAGAACACGTCGAAGAGGTAGAGCCGGTCGAGCCAGGGGGCCAGCTCCGGGTGCTCCTGGAAGTAGGAGGCGACCTCGTCGACGCTCACCACGTTCTGCGGCAGGATCGATCCGGGAATCGCGCCCAGTGCCAGCAGGAACAGCAGGATCAGCGCGGTACGCATCGAGGTGAGCGTGCGCCAGATCCAGCGCGCCCATCCCAGCACGCCCAGGCCCTTGGCGGGACGCGGCTTCTCCTCGGAGTCGGTCGGTGTTTCGGTCTTGGTCGTGGTCAAGTCAGATCACCGTCTGGAAGTTCGCGGCCCATCCCTGCATGGCGATGGTCATCTCGGTCCACAACCCCGTGACCATGGCCAGGCCGACCAGGACGAGCATGACCCCGCCGACCATCGTGACCGTACGGGTGTGGCGCTTGAGTCGGTCGAAGGAGTTCAGCGCGCGTCGGTAGAGCAGCGAGGCCAGGATGAAGGGCAGGCCCAGGCCGACGCAGTAGATCAGGGACAGGAGCATGCCGCGGCCGGCACCGCCCTCGACGAAGGCGAGGGTCTGCACGGCGGCCAGGGTCGGTCCGATGCACGGGGTCCAGCCCAGCCCGAACAGGACGCCGAGCAGGGGCGCGCCCGCCAGGCCGGCCCGGGGCAGGCGGTGGAACCGGAACTCGCGGCCGAACCCCGGCAGGAACCCCATGAAGGCCGACCCGAACACGATCGTGAGTACGCCGAGCCCCCGGGTGATGGGGTCGGTGTAGGCCATGAACAGGTCGCCCAGCCAGCCGATGAACCCGCCCACGGCGATGAACACCAGGCTGAACCCGACGATGAACAGGACGCTTCCGGTGACCATCGTCCAGCGTCGGGAGGCGAGTTCGGTGTCGATGTCGGTGACGGTTCCACCGTCTCCCGACACCTCCTGACGTTCCCGCACGTGCGAGCCGCTCATCCCGGTCACGTAGGAGAGGTATCCGGGCACCAGTGGCAGGACGCACGGTGAGAGGAAGGAGACCAGCCCCGCGGCCAGGGCCAGCGGTGCGGCGAGCAGGAGCGAACCGGACAGGATCGTGGTGCCGATGGGATCCATCAGCCATCGTCCTCGGCGGAGCCCTCGGCGTCCGCCTCGGCGCCGTCCTCCGTGTCCTCGGAGGCCTCGGCGCTCTCGGAGTCCCCGTCCCCGTAGTCACCGCTCTCCTCCTCGGCGACCCGAGGACGTTCCTCGGGGTCGCCCAGGTCGAACTCGACCACCAACGGGTTGAGGAGTTCGGTGAGCTGCCCGTAGGTGGTGGGGCCGATGACCCGGGCGGCGATGTCGCCGTTCGGGTCCAGGATCAGGGTGCTCGGGATGGCGCGCGGCGGGACCGTCTCCCGGAACGCCTGCGGGATCTCGCCCGGCTGGTCGTGCAGGCTCGGGTAGGCCACGCCCTTGTTCTCGGCGTAGGCCCGCGCGGCGGTCTCGTTGTCCTTGATGTTCACACCGAGGAAGTCCACACCAAGGCCCTCGTACTCGGTGTGCACCTCGTCCAGCACCGGCTGTTCGGCTCGGCAGGGTCCGCACCAGCTGGCCCACACGTTGAGGACGAGGATCTGCCCCTCGTAGTCCGAGAGGGCGAGATCGTCGCCCTCGAAGGTGGTTCCGTCGACGTCGGGCGCGGGTTCGCGTTCACCGGCCTCGAAGACGGTGGCGCTGCCGTCACCGGAGATGAAGCGGTCCTCTTCGCCACCGCTCTCGATCTCGGTCCCCCCTGCGCATCCGGACAAGGCGAGGACCGCGGCCAAGGCGGCGGCCGACAGGCGCGGCACGGCACGACGGAGTCGCGTACCCGTACTGGTACTGGGCATCCAGGAAACCTCGCGAACGGGGTGTGATCAGGGCGGACTACAACAACGACAAAGTGTAGTAGATGCCCTGTGATGCCCTTCGTCGCCCCGGGGCAAGAGCCGTTCGGCCCGTTCCCGGAGCGACCGTCGACGAGGGAAGGTCACCATGGGGGACGGTGCCGGGGGACGCACCGCCCCTTGGTGGGTGGTGGTCCGGGTGTTGGGCGTTTCGCCCCGCACCCGGATCCCACCGATCAACCGGCCTCGACGAAAGCCTCGCGGAGGTAGTCGTGTACGGCACGTTCGGGGACCCGGTAGGACCGCCCCACACGGATTGCGGGGAGAACTCCCGAGTGCACCATTCGGTAAACGGTCATCTTGGATACGCGCATGATCGTGGCGACCTCCGCCACGGTCAAGAACCTGACCTCTTCGAGAGGCGGCTTGCTCCCGTTCATCTTGCGACGCCCTCATTCCCGGACGTGATCAATTGTCTACCCTTCAGCCCTGGCGCGCCGGACGAGGGTCGGACGACCCCGGAAACCGTGTCCGCCCCACCGCCACGCCGGCGTGTCACGCTGTCACTACTGACACGTCCGTTTTCAGAGTAGAGCCGAGTTCCCTTCTAGGGAAGGTCGTTCGCGCCCGCTTCCGGGTCATACGTTGAACACGGGTCGGATGAGGTTTAACGGTGGGTATAAATGGCCCACCCTGATCAGAGGAACCCGGCCCGGGAGAGAACGTAATCCCGCAGAGGGGCGTAGTCCTCGGTCAGATAACCGTCGTCCAAAGGCACCGTGACCAGTAGTTTTCCCTCGTGTTCGGCGAGGAAGAGGGCCGGGTCGTTGCAGTCGGCGAAGCCCACCGTCGGCACCCCCATCTCCCCCGCGGCCCCGGCGAATCCATGATCGGCGATGACCAACTGCGGCCATGCCTCACCGCGGTCTCCGAGCTCGTTCAGAATCGCCCTCATGGCGAACGGATGGTGACTGTGCCGGGGCAGCCGGCCGTCGGTCACGATGGCGACGTCGTCTCGCCAGACCACGATCCGTCGGTTGGGCGGGCGTTCGGTGGTCACCTCGTAGGAGTACCCGCCGGCCGCCGTGATCACGGTGCAGCCACGCTCGACCAGCGCGTCCTTCCACGCGGCGTAGGTCTCCTGGAGGTTGCGGGGGTGACCGGTGGCGAACATGACGCGTTCACGGCGTTCCGCCGCCAACGCCAGCCGATCGGCGAGAGCCTCCAGCGCGTCGATGGTCCGGTCCGGATCGATCGTGTCGATCCCCCACACGTACTCCTCGTCGTCCACCACACCGCACCGCTTGCTCAGCAGTGAGAGGACCTCGCTGAAGGTCCAGTCGTGGGAGAAGGACAGGCCGAACTGGTGATAGGGGTCCTTCTGGACGAGCCTTCGATAATGGCGCAGGTTGTTCTGCCGTGGGGTGTCGACATGCCCCGCGATCCCCGTGCGAACCAGATAGGTGATGAGTTCGGCGCGTGTCGGCGGCGTCACCTGCGTTCCCCTTCCTCTCCTGAGCGGCGATCGCGGTGACACGCCGGGCGGCCACCAAGGCGCCGGCTCCCGTTCGCCCGGTATCAACCCCCTTCCTACCCGCCAATCGCCGGCCACTCCGCGAACACGCGGATTTCAACCATCGTGTGACCCGACGACCCGATCAGGTGGGTCCGGGGTTCAAAGGGTCGGGTCGATGCCGTGGCTGGGGAAGATCGCGGTGCGGGTGGCGTGGATGGCCCGGTCGATGGGGTCGCCCGGGTCGTAACCGTTCTCGAAGGGGGTGAAGGTGACCTCGCGTCCGTCCGTCATGTACAACGGCGCGAGTTCGCCGGTGCGCTCGCGTACGAAGTCGCGCCACCGCTGCGGGGTCTCGCGGTCGGGATCGATGGGGGCGCCGGCCGCTTCGCCGAGCAGGTGGCTCCAGGCTCTCGGCACGACGTGGACCAGGCCGTAGCCGCCACCGCCGAACAGCAGCCAGCGGCCACCCGCGGTCTTGCGGGCCAGCTTGTGCAGTTCCTGGTAGGCCCGACGCTGACCGTCCACACTCAGCGTGAGGTTGGCCAGGGGGTCCAGCGCGTGGGTGTCGCACCCCTGCTGGGTCACCAGGATCTCGGGCTGGAACTCGTGCAGCAGCGGCGGGACGACCGCGTCGAAGGCACGGTGCCAGCCGGTGTCACCGGTACCCGCGGGCAGGGCGACGTTCACGGCGTAGCCCTCGGCGTCCGGACCTCCCGTCTCGGAGGCCTGGCCGGTGCCGGGGAACAGCGTCACCGGGGACTCGTGCAGGCTGATGGTGAGCACGCGCGGGTCGTTGTAGAAGGCCTTCTGGACGCCGTCGCCGTGGTGGAC
>NZ_DYZD01000066.1 GCF_020741345.1 Nocardiopsis listeri | reverse complement strand
CCCCAACCGTTGGGAGGATTCCACGCCCTTGCGGGCCAGGCGATGGACGATTCCGCGTTCGCGGAGCCATTGGCGCAGGTGGTTGTAGTCGTAGCCCTTGTCGCCGTGGAGCTTGGCCGGTTTGCGTCGCCTGCGGCCTCGCCTGGACCTGATGGGCGGTATCGCTCGCACCAGCGGTTGTAGGGCCTGGCTGTCGTGCAGGTTCGCACCCGAGATCGCCATCGAAATCGGAAGCCCGGTCCGATCGGTGATCAAGTGGATCTTCGACCCTTTCTTGCCCCGATCGACAGGATTCGGACCTGTCAGCTCCCCCCTTTGAGAGCAAGCATGTTGACCGAGTCGACTGCACACCGCGACCAGTCCAGCTCACCGCGGGAGCCGAGCTCGTCCAGCACCAGGCGGTGCAGCTTCGCCCACACGCGGGCCCGGCTCCACTCGGTGAAACGTCGGTGTGCGGTAGGCCCGGAGGGGCCGAATACCGGTGGGAGTTGGGCCCAGGTGCAGCCGGTGGTCGCCACGAAGATGATCGCAGCCAAGACCTCGCGGTCCCCGTGTCTGCGCCGCCCACCACCTTGAGGCCGGGTGGGTGCTTCGGGCACCACCCGCTGAAACAGTTCCCACAGTCCGTCCGGCACCAAACGCTCAACCATCGACACCGGTCCAGGTTATCGAGAATCCAAATGAGATGAGCTCTTAGCCGAATCGATCGTTCGGTGAGGTCGTCCACCTGGTGAAAGCTCGACCTCGGTGGGGCCAGGACGTAGGGCCGCACCTCCAGCACGAGGAGTTCACCCTGGGTGTGCACGTGTAGGAAGACGGGGGTGATGACCCAAACGTTCGGGGTGCTCGACCAACTCTGTGATGGGCCGACTCTGTGATGACGGTGTCCCGGAACACGGGATCGAGGTGGGTGCCCGTGCTGAGCGGACGAGTGGCCTCACCGCGGCGGTGCGGGGCGGTGCCGATGGGCGGAAAGGAGGGGGGTGCTTCCGAAGGAGGGGAGGCGTCACGGCCCGGGAGGTTCTGGTCCGGTGCTCGCATTCCTCCCTTCGTCCAGGGAAGGCTTCTTCCGCGGGAATGAACCAGAATCATAGAGCGCCGTGTGCGGGATCGGCCATCGGACAGAACAATTTTCTGGGGCGAAAATCAAAATGCGCATGTTCGCCTTTTCGGGGAACTTGGGGGATTCATGCTGTTCTTCGTTCGCCCTTCGTGTGTCGACGCTCCTGGTGATCGGTCGTGTGGGTGAAGTGGGGCTTCTCCGGGCGGGGATGAGGACGGAACGCGTGTTCGATCAGGCGTGAACGGGAAATTCAACGGGGGATCCTTTGGTGGCCGGGATGGGCATCGCATACTCCATCCCGACCACATGGCCGGATCTCCTCAGGCGCGCAATCGGCGGAGAAGACCCGGAAGGTCCCGGTGGTGGGCCACGGTCAGCCTGCGGGTGGCTCGGGTGAGTGCCACGTACAGGTCGTTGGCGCCGCGTGGTGCGTCGAGCACCTCCTCGGGACGTACCACGATCACCGAGTCGAATTCGAGCCCCTTGGACTCGGTGGCCGACAGCACCACCACGGGCGCCGCCTCCTCGTTCCGATGCCGCTGGGGGCGGCCGGCTCCGGGCAGGGCCCCGGCCACCTCGGCGAGGGAGGCCTCGGAGGTGATGACGGCGACCCGCCCCTCCAGGATCGCCTCGGTCTCCTCGACAACCAGGGCGGGAAGCCCGGACAGGTCCTCGGTGAGACGCACCGCCCGGGGCGGGTCCCCGTCCTCGCGCACCGACTCGGGCACCTCCTGGCCCGGAGCGGCCGCGCGCAGCACGTCGGCGGCGACCGCCATGATCGGCGCGGGCGTGCGGTAGTTGACCCGCAACGTCTCCACGTGCACCTTGTCGCGGGCGTACGGTTCGAGCGCGGCGGTCCACGACGTGGTGCCCGCGGCGCTACCGGTCTGGGCCACGTCTCCCACCACCGTCAACGAACGGGTGGGGACCCGACGCATGACCGATCGCCATGCCATGGGAGACAGCTCCTGGGCCTCGTCGACGATGACGTGCCCGTAGGTCCAGGCCCGGTCCGCTCCGGCCCGGTCGGCGGTGGTCGTCGTCGGTCCCGAAGCCCGGTGGCGGTCGGCCAGGGACGCGGCGTCCAGCCCCATGAGTTCCTGTTCGGCCAGGCCGGTGAACTCCAGCACTCCTTGTGCGTAGCGTTCGGCCTCGGCGCGGTCGGCCTCCTCCCGGCGCTCGCGGGCGCGTTCGGCGCTGTCGTCGTGGCCGAGGAGTTCGGCGGCCACGTCCAGCAGGGGGACGTCCTCCACGGTCCACGGGGAGCCGGTCGGTCGGGCCAGGCCGACGGCCTCCGGCACTTGGGCCGCGTCCGCCACCCGGGCCAGGGCCTCGGGGTCGGCGAACACCTCGCCGAGCAGGCGCTGCGGGGTCAGGTCCGGCCACAGGGCGTCCAGTGCCCACCGGACGGGATCGTCGTGCCAGAGACGTTCGCCGATGTGGGGCAGGTCCTCCTCGACCACGGGTCGGCCCAGCAACGTCGCCTCCGCGCGGGCGAGTTCGGTGAGCAGGGTGGTGACCACGTACTTGCGGGCCACGTTGTGCGGTAGCCGAAGGCCCCGGGCGGTGGTCAGGGTCCGTTCGCACACCGGTCCGGGCACCACCAGGTCGCCGGCGTCGCTCTCCACCCGCAGGTCGGCCTCGCCGAACGCCCGCAGTGGGCTGCGCTGTCGGTCGTCGATCGCGGCGCGCACGAAGTCCGCCATGGCCTCGGCCCCCTTGACCGCGGCGACGTCGTGGTCCTCGCGCGCGGTGGCCTCCATCCCGGGCAGGAGTTCGCCCACGGTGCGCATCACCACGTCGGTCTCGCCCAGGGAGGGCAGTACGTCGCCGATGTAGCGCAGGAACGCCGGGTTGGGGCCCACCACGAGCACGCCGCGTCGTTCCAGGACCGCGCGGTGGGTGTAGAGCAGGTAGGCGGCGCGGTGCAGCGCCGCCACGGTCTTGCCGGTACCCGGTCCGCCCTGGACCACCAGCACTCCGGACAGGGCGGAACGGATGACCCGGTCCTGTTCGGCCTGGATGGTGGCCACGATGTCGCCCATCCGGCCGGTCCTGCCGCGGTCGAGAGAGGCCAGCAGTGCGGCCTCGCCGACCAGTTGTCGTCGGTCGCCGTCGCTGAGACCGTCGGGGTCGAACACCTCGTCGTCCAGGCCGATCACCGTGCGCCGACGAATCCGCAGGTGGCGGCGGCGCGTGATCCCCTCCGGCGCGCCCGGGGTGGCGGCGTAGAAGGGGCGGGCGGCCGGGGCCCGCCAGTCCACGAGGATGGTCTCGTACTCGCTGTCGCGCAGACCGATCCGGCCCACGTACCGGGCCTCGGCGTCCCCGTCGGGGTGGGCGAGGTCGATACGGCCGAAGCACAGACCCTCTTCCACCGCGTTCAGCTGTGCGCCGCGCAGGGCCTGTTCGTGGGCGCGCGTCTCCCGTTCCACGATCGCGGCGAACCCGGAGCGGTCCTCCTGGAGGTGGACGGCGGCCAACCGCTCGCCGGCACGGGCGCGCAGGACGTCCAAACGCTCGTACATGGTGGTGACGCGTTCCTGTTCGGTGGCGATCGCCGCGGCCTCCGTCGCCGTGACGGAGGGACCATCTTGACGGTCTGTGTTCAAGCTGCTATCCTTGCGGTGAGAAGTTAGCGAGAAGCTTTAGTGTGGCGAGTGGATAGAGAACTCTAGCAGAGGTTCTCCGCATTCGGCCACCTCTTCACGCCTGCCACCCTCACCCCGACGGGCGAGGGTTTTTTCGTGTCCGCGTTCCACCGGCCCACCGCAGCCGCTACACTCGGGCCCATGCGAACCGAACCGATCAACGGACAGTGGTGGCGCCGCACCTAGGCGGCGCACCGATCAGTTCGCGTTCGACGAACAGCGACCGCCCGGACCGGCGGTCGTTTTCTGCTTTCGAGGCGACCCCGGCCGGTGATGACCACCCGACCGTAGAGCGCCCCGAAGGACCGGCCGTGAAGCCCAGCGATGCCCAGAACAGCACTTACAACACCCCCTCCGGGGTGAGGGTCCACCGCAGCGCCACCCCGTGCGACCCCGAGATCCTCACCGAGCTCGTCAGCTCCGTCGAGTTCCGCCGAGGCGGTGTGCTCTCCTCGGGAATGGAATACCCCGGCCGCTACGACCGCTGGCACCTGGGCTACGTCGACCCCTGCCTGGAGGTCGCCACCCGTGGGCGACGGGTCACCGCCACCGCGCTCAACGAGCGAGGCCGCGTCCTGCTCCCCGTCGTGGACCGGGCGCTGCGCACCGCGGGCGAGGTCGTGGACACCGGTCCGGACCAGGTCACCGTGACCGTGCCCGAAGCCGACCCGGGAGAGTTCTTCACCGAGGAGGCGCGCAGCCGCCGGCCCAGTGTCTTCACCGCGGTGCGCGCCCTCCTGGACACCCTGCGCAGCCCCGAGGACACCGTCCTCGGCCTCTACGGAGCCTTCGGATACGACCTCGCCTTCCAGTTCGAACACGTCGAACGGCACATCGACCGCGACCCCGGCGACCGCGACCTGGTCCTGCACCTGCCCGACGCCCTCGTGGTCCGCGACCGCAAGCGCGAGACCTGTGTGCGCTACACATACGAGTTCACCGTCCCGGCCCGGGGCGATCGGCCCGAGACCACCACCGAGGGTCTGCCCCGCACCACCGAACCCACCCCGCCGGTGGTGGCCACCGAGGTGCCGGCCGGACCCGAACCCGGCTCCTACGCCGAGATCGTGGCCCAGGCCAAGAAGCGCTTCCGTCGCGGCGATTTGTTCGAGGTGGTGCCCGGACACCGGACCTACGCCCGATGCTCCTCCCCGGCCCGCTTCTACGAGAACCTGCGTGAGCGCAACCCCGCCCCCTACGAGTTCTTCTTCAACCTCGGAGAGGGCGAGTACCTGGTGGGCGCCTCCCCGGAGATGTTCGTCCGCGTCAGCGGCGAGCCCGGAGCCGGTCGGCGGGTGGAGACCTGCCCGATCTCCGGCACCATCCGCCGTGGCGAGGACGCCCTGGGCGATGCCGACAACATCGAGGAGCTGCTCGCCTCGGTCAAGGAGAAGTCCGAGCTCACCATGTGCACCGACGTGGACCGCAACGACAAGTCGCGGGTGTGCGAGCCGGGCAGCGTCAAGGTGATCGGCCGACGACAGATCGAGATGTACTCACGTCTCATCCACACCGTCGACCACATCGAGGGAACCCTGCGTCGTGAGTTCGACGCGCTGGACGCCTTCCTCACCCACATGTGGGCGGTCACCGTCACCGGCGCGCCCAAGACCTGGGCGATGCGCTTCATCGAACAGCACGAGACCAGCCCGCGTCGCTGGTACGGCGGTGCCGTCGGCGTGCTCAACTTCGACGGTTCGATGAACACCGGGCTCACCCTGCGCACCGCCCACATCCGTGACGGGGTGGCCGCGGTGCGGGTCGGCGCGACGCTGCTGTACGACTCCGACCCCGAGGCCGAGGAGAAGGAGACCTTCCTCAAGGCGCGCGCCCTGATGGAGACCCTCGCCCAGGGCGAGGAGCAGGACGCCCAGAAGTCCCGGCCGCCGAAGGTCGTCGAGGAGTCCGAGCCCGCTCCGCCGCCGGGCGCCGGTATGCGAGTGCTGCTGGTCGACCACGAGGATTCCTTCGTCAACACCCTGGCCGACTACGTGCGCCGTCACGGAGCCGAGGTCACCACCGTCCGCTACGGGTTCGACCAAGCCCTGTTGGATCGCCTCGCCCCCGACCTGGTCGTCCTCTCGCCCGGGCCCGGCCTGCCCGAGGACTTCGCGATGGACCACCTGCTCGACGCCCTGGCCGCCCGCGGGCTGCCGGTGTTCGGCGTGTGCCTGGGTCTGCAGGGCATGGTCGAACACGCCGGCGGTGAGCTGAGCACCCTGGACGAACCCGTGCACGGCAAGCCCGGCCGGGTCGAGGTCCTGGGAGGGGAGCTGTTGGCCGGCCACGGTGAGGGGGGTCGGTTCCAGGCGGCCCGCTACCACTCGACCTACACCGTGCCCGAGGCGGTGAAGCACTTCGAGGTGACCGCCGTCCTGGACGGAGAGAAGGGCGAGCCGCCGGTCGTCATGGCGATCGAGGACCGTGCGGCGCGCTGGTACGCGGTGCAGTTCCACCCCGAGTCCATCCTTTCGGCGGCGGTCGGCGAGGGGATCGTCGCGCGCGCTTTGGAACTCGCGCGGCGCTGACCGGGCCCGGCCGCGGAAACGAGCGGTCCGCGCGTGAAAGATTTCTCGCGTGCGGACCGCCTCTCAGCTGCATGGGAGACGAACATGACCGAGACCTTGCCGTGAACGAAGTTTGACCAACTCGTTAGCGGACAGGGGTTGCGTATGAGTATTTTGTTGCTGATCCTCGGGATCATCCTTATCGTCGCCGGTGTGATGGGCCTCCTGCGCGGACAGCTCCTCTGGGGCATCGTCCTCATCGTCGTCGGGGTGATCCTCTCGCCCGGCGGGTTCGTCCTCGGCCTCTAGCGAGCGGCCGAACCTTTCCAACGA
>NZ_DYZD01000065.1 GCF_020741345.1 Nocardiopsis listeri | reverse complement strand
GGCCGCCGTGGAGGAGACCGAACGGCGTCTGACGATGTTGGCCGACACTCGCCGTAGGCAGATCGAGGAACTGCCTGGGGGACTGAGCCCGGACACGTTCCCAAGGCACCGGGACGTGGAGCGTTGGGCCGGCACCGTCGCTTCCGCCATGGAGAGCCGGTGGACCGGATGGTGGCACCGATGGCGCACACGCCGGGGGCTCCGGGTAGCGGGGTCCGACCATGATCTGGCCGCCGTCCTGAGTTTTTTGACCACCGAACGCGAGTGGATCGGGCTGCTGGAGGAACTACGTGCCCGACCCCGCCCCGAGGACGTGGCCGACACGGTCCGCGCCCTGCGTGAGAAGCGACGCCCGGAGAGCACGGAACTGCTGCTGGGCAGGGTCGCCGAGGCACTGACCTCAGGCAGGCCCGTCATCGAGGAACGTTTGCGCAACCTGGATTCGGGCGGGTCCGGATGGAAGGGCATGAAGAACCTGGTGCGCACCGTCCGGGCCTGGGCCACCACGTCCCGCTCGGTGCGCGGGGTGTTCCCGCCCATGCCGGGCCTGTTCGATCTGGTGGTGGTCGATGAGGCGAGCCAGTGCACCGTCGCGGACCTGATTCCCTTGTTGTATCGGGCCAGGAGGGCGCTGGTGATCGGGGACCCGCACCAGTTGCAACCGGTCAATGGGCTCACTGACCAGGACGACCGCAGGATCCAGGTCGTCCATGGGCTGCGCGCCGACGAACTCGACGATCGCTCGCTCACCTACACCGGCTCTTCCGCCTACCACGCCGCGGCCTCGGCGCTGGCGGCCGGCGGCGGCGAGGTGCTCTGGCTCGACGAGCACTATCGGTGTCACCCCGACATCGTCGCCCCCGTCAACCGGCGCTTCTACGGTGAACGACTCGCGGTACGCACCGACACGGTGGGCCTCACCGCTCCTGAGGACCCCGCGTCTCGATGGATCGACGTGCGTGGACGGTGTGAACGTCCGGGCGGGCGGTCCTGTCGCAACTCCGAGGAGGCCGAGGCGGTGGTGGACCTGCTCCGAGAGCTGTGGACGAGCCTTCCGGAGAAGGCGAGCATCGGCGTGGTCTCGCCCTTCACCGCCCAGGTGCGCGAGATCGAGCGCAAACTGGGCCAGAAGGCACTCCAGAGGATCAGGGTGGGGACAGCGCACACCTTCCAGGGAGGTGAGTGCGACGTGGTGGTCGTGTCCCCGGCCGCGGCCACCGGTGTGCATCGCTCCAGCGGCCAGTGGGCGCTGCGGCAGCAGAACCTGTGGAACGTCGCTGTGACCCGGGCCCGCTCACGTTTGTACGTCGTGGGTGACCGGGCGTACTGGGCCGACCAGGGAGGGCTGCTCTCCGACTTCGCCGACGGTTCGGTCGAGCCCGTGGACAAGTCGTCCGGCGATGCCCGCAGCCGACTGTTCGAGGCACTCGTTGACCGAGGAGCGGAGCCCAGGGTGTGTCAGAGCATCGGAGGATACGTGTGCGACCTGCTGGTGAGTGGAGCCGCCGGTGAGAGGGCGGTGATCGTCGACCGTGCGGGTGTGGGCACCAGTATGTCCCTGGGGCCGGGCCGGACACTGCAACGAACCCTGGACCACGCGACCCTGTTCGAGAAGGTTTCGGGTCTGCGCACGGTACGGGTCCCCGCGTGGCGTTGCCTGACCGAACCCGAGGTGGTGGCCGGGGAGATCGTGGAGGAGAAGGTGGAGCGTCCCTGGCCTGACCCGAGGTGATCCGGCCGGCCACCGTATGTCGGACGGCCCGGCCCGGTCCGGTTGATCGCTTGGTCTGAGGAAGCCGACCTCCACGTAGGGGCATGGCTGAAGCTCCCGCGCCCTCCAGTTCTGTACAGGGCGCCCGGGGATGTGACACCCTCGAAATTGGGCATACGTCCAAGACGACCGCCCAAATCCACGACGGGGGAGAGCGCATGACCACACAGCGGGCGCAGCAGGTGCGAGAGAGCCTGCTCGACGCGGCGGCCGAGCTCATCGCCGAGCGGGGGTGGACCGGGGTGAGTACCCGGGTGCTGGCCGAGCGGGCCGGGGTGGGCCCCGGGCTGGTCCACTACCACTTCCCCTCCCTGCGAGCCCTGCTCAACGAGGCCGCGCTGCGCACCATGCGGGCCGTGGTCCACGAGGGGGCCGCCCACCTGCCGGGCGCCACCGCCGGGGAGGGGCTCGACCTGATGCTCGGCTCCCTGGAGGCCTACTCGGGCGACGACCCCACCTCGGTGCTCTTCACGGAGGCCTTCCTGGCCGCCGGGCGCGACGCGGAACTGCGCGAGGCCCTCATCCGACTCCTGGCGGACTTTCGCGACCTGGTGACCGACTGGATGCGCGCCATCGGGGTGCCCGACCCCGACACCACCGCCCGAGTCCTCGCCGCGTCCGTGGACGGGCTCATGCTGCACCGCCCCCTGGACCCCTCCCTGACCGCCGAGTCCGTCGTCCCCATCCTGCGCAGGCTCCTGGCCGGAGCCGTTGAGGAGCAACGATGAGCACACCGCACGCACACGCACCGCACGTCGTCGTCGCCGGCGCCGGGATCGCGGGGCTCGCCCTGGCCCACCGCCTGGCGCACCACGGCCGGCGGGTCACCGTGGTCGAACGGGCCCCGGGTCCGCGACCGCAGGGCTACATGATCGACTTCTTCGGTCCCGGTTACGACGCGGTCCGCGTCATGGGGCTGCTGCCCCGGATCCGGGAACTGGGCCACGACTTCGACGAGGCCGTCCTGGTGGACGAACAAGGAAGGCGGAAGGCTTCGATCGGTTTCCGGCGCTTCGCCCAGGCCCTGGGCGGGTCCCTGGTCTCGATCATGCGCCCGGACCTGGAACTGGCCCTGCGTGAATCCCTGCCGGGCGGGGTGGAACTGCTCTACGGGGCCGCGCTGACCGGGGTGGAGGAGCACCCGGACGGGGTCGAGGCACGGCTGGCCGACGGTCGGGTCCTGCAAGCCGATCTGCTGGCCGGAGCCGACGGCATCCACTCCACGGTGCGGAGCCTGGTCTTCGGACCGGAGGAGGACCATCTGCTCCACCTGGGTTTCCACACCGGCGCCTTCGTCTTCGAGGACGCCGAACTGCACACCCGCCTGCGGGGACGTTTCCTGCTCACCGACAGTCTGGGCGCCCAGATGGGCTTCTACGGACTGGAGGGGAACAGGGTGGCGGTCTTCGCCGTACACCGCACCGAGGACACCACCCTGCCCGAGGACCCTCGCCGGGCCCTGCGCGAGGCCTGCGCGGGTCTGGGGTGGATGGTGCCACGGGCGTTGGAAAGGTGCCCGGAGCCCGAACACGTCTACTACGATCACGTGGCCCAGTCGAGGATGGACTCCTGGTCCAAGGGGCGGGTGGTACTGCTGGGAGACGCCTGTCAGGCGGTGTCGCTGCTGGCCGGACAGGGCGCCTCGATGGGTGTGGGCGGAGCGTTCGTGCTGGCTGAGGAGCTGGCCCGGGCGGGCACGGTGCGCGAGGGGCTGGAGCGCTACGAGGCGCGGTGGCGTCCGGTGGTGGCCGAACGCCAGAGCGCGGCCCGTACCGGGACCTCCTGGTTCCTGCCCGACACCGCGCTGCGGCTTCGGCTGCGCCGTCTCGTCCTGAGACTGGCCGCCCTGCCGGGTGTGGACCGCCGGGTGGCCTCGGCGATGTCGGGCAAGCCCAGCCGGGTGGTCGAGGATCTCGCCGCCACGCCCCTGGTCGAGCCGATCGGGGGCGTGGGCGGGAGTTCAACGGAGGGCCGGGGCGGGTCCTGAACGCCCCGGCCGTGAGGTCGGAGCCTCAGGTGTCGCAGCTGCGGCAGCGGCGTGTGGCCACCCGCTTGGTGTTGCCCTTCGTCGCGTGGGCGGGCGTGCTCTCGCCCAGGCGACGCCACAGGAGTGGGTCGGGATCGTTGATCCAGCCCCACATCGGCGCGTCGATCTCGGATTCGGAC